>JBDNDE010000033.1:0-20778 GCA_046719305.1 Gemmataceae bacterium
ACGCCACCACCGCATCAATTTCAAAGATTGGTCCTGTTTGAGAACCCATCAAACCTTGGACGACTTTCAAGCGAGCTTGGAAATTTTTTCGATGCGAGACAGCGTCAGCTAGATAATCTCCATACTCTTCTCCCTGAAAGTACTGATCTTGATAGAGGCGTTGAACCTCCTCGGGGGAAAGCTCCAGGTCTGCTTTGATGAAGTTACATCCGCCACATCGTTTTAGGACTCGAAAGTGGTTAATCCACTGACACGCTCCGCAAACAATACAAGCTTTTGATCGTCCTTCGGATCTGGATAAGGGTTCGGCACTCATGGTTCTGTCTCCCATTTTGAAATTAGGCGGCATGGGTGCAGCTTTGCGTTGAGGATTCGCCCCCTATCCGTTCCTTGACCAGATACAAAGGTCGATGCTTCACTTGTTCATGGATGCGTCCAACATATTCGCCAACAATTCCTAAACAGATCAGGTTTAAGCCGCTCAAGCCGCTTACGAGCAGAACCAGAGAGGTGTAACCTGGTGTCTCACCTGCACCCACTGCCCAGGTAAAGAGAGTAAACACAGCGTATAGAAAAGTGAGGATTAAGGCAGTCGCTCCAAGAGCATAACTGAGTCTCAGTGGAAATAAAGAAAAGGTGAACAGTGCATCGGCTCCCATACGGAACATGCGTTTCCAGGTGTATGAGGAGGTGCCAGCAAATCGTGCAGGAGCATCATACCAAACGGCGATTCGACGGAAACCAGCCCATTGAACTAAGCCTCGATAAAAAAGCCAGCGTTCTTCAAAACGTCGTAAAGCATCGACAACCAGACGGTCCATTAAACGAAAATCGGCTGTTCCATCTTCTAGTTGGACTTCAGATAAGTAGTTGATTGCACGGTAAAAGCACTGACTAGCAAATTCCTTGAGGGGACCACGGCCCTCCTGCTTACGCCTGCGGGTGTAAACTAACTGAAATCCACAAGACCATTGCCAGAGCAGGAAGGGAACGAGATGCGGTGGGTGTTGCATGTCGCTATCCATGCAAATAACAACATCACCGCGGGCTTCGTCAAACCCGGCCGCCAACGAGGCTTGGTGGCCAAATCGTCGCGAGAGAGACAGGATACGTACTACGGAGGGGTAACGTGAGAATAATCCTCGGAGTTGTTCTAACGATCCATCGGGCGAGTCGTCCTCCACAAAGATTAGCTCGTACGGTAGACCGAGGTCATTGAGGACCCCAATCAACGTTTCTCCAAAATGTTGGATGCCTTCGGCTTCGCGAAACACTGGCACAACAATCGAGACTAACGACGGTCGACGTGCCCAGGTTCGTACAGGCGGGACCGCTCCAGGTTCAATGACCGTGGACAATCGCATGGGGCATCCTTTCACCCAAGATAGAGGGGGTAAAACGCACGCCTATAGCTTGAAGGTGTATAATCTAAACGACAAAAGCGAGTCAAGCCGCATCATCTGGCGACGGCAGCGTGGTAACTAACAACCCTATTTCATCTTGAGGCACGATCCACGTTGAAGGGCACGATGCAGGGTACAGCAGCGTAGATCCGATAGTGAAATTCATCGGTCCCTCGTGGCAGTGAACTTCAGCTTTGCCGTGTAAGCCGATTATCGCGATCGTGCGGCCGGTACCACCGAAAAGGAATGGCTCTGCTTGACGGATGTAATCCAGATGGAAGTAACGACAGCGTACCAACGATTGGCAAAGGGGATACTCGGCAGGCCCGTAGTCATGAACGCGAACCGGAGCGATAGGCCCAGCCTGCCAGTTCATACTCGCTAGCCCTTGTGGAAGATGGAGTTGGCGAACCATGCCGTCCGGCCCGGTGCGATTCCAATCGAAGAGGCGAAAGGTAGCATCGCTGGTCTGTTGGACCTCAGCCATGAGGACACCGCCCCCAACGGCGTGGACGGTACCCGCTGGAAGAAAAATGCAATCACCGGGCTTCGGCTGGAAGGAGTGAAGACAGTCGGCGACGGTTCCTTTGAGCACGGCTCGCTCGAAGGTGGTGGCATCGACCTCTGGTCGAAGGCCAGCATAGACACGGGCCCCAGGCTGGACATCGAGAATAAACCAAGCCTCGGTTTTGCTATTTTCGCCGGGCAAGAGAGTGCGAACGGCTTGCTCGTCCGGGTGGACCTGAACGGAAAGCCAGTCGTGGCAATCGAGAAACTTGATTAACCAGGGAAACAAAGGGGCGGACCAATCGCCGACGAGGGCGGCGCGGTGATGGATCATAAGAGAACGAAGGGTTAGCCCCTGGAGCGGACCGTGGGAGACGACACTGTGATGCGAAGCGTGGTCGCTGACTTCCCAGGACTCTCCATAAGCATCAGCAGTGGGCAGCAACTTGCCTATTTTTTCGCCGAGGGCACGCCCCCCCCAGACCATAGGCCGAAGATACGGTTGGAAGCGTAATGGCGAACGCATCGCTGTCATTCCCCTAGCAGGAAGAACTTCTCACGGAGGATCAAGAACTGCTTGGACCCAGAGCGTCGCAGGATCACGCCGTGGCTGTACGGGTGGTATCATTTCCTGGTGTCGTGTGCAATCGCGAAATGCTAGGCAATTGGGCCTGACCAAGTCCGGGGAGAGTTGACAAACCGGACAAAGCGAGAGCACGAGGAATTTTCGGCTGGGCGCGCAAGTTGTGTCTTTTTTAGAATTCACAGAAACGACACACCACGGAGCGCGCGAAAGCAGGGCTCCTCAGTTACCCAACGGGACAGGGGGTTCAAAGAGATGCTTGAAGTCCGAAGGCTAATCATGGCTGGGGCAGTAGTGGCGATCGCAATCGTCATTAGCTGCGCCTCGGTTTGGGGTGATCCCCGTGGGGATCAAGCTGCCCGCGAAAAAGAACGCGAACGTCGTGCCTGGTTGCGCGGCGAGGAGATCATTCGACCAGTCCTAGAAGATAATACGGCTGTGGTCGAGGACACGAGCAAAAACCGCTTCGTGGATTTACCGGTTATAACATACACCCAGCCCAGCGGGGATCAACTGATCGCTTTGCAAGTGCAACCTAAACTGCCAGATGCCCCCATCCGCCCCACTGACTATCTTGTGGTGGTAGACACCTCGGCTAGTAAGGCGATGGGCCATCTTAGTGCGGCGGTTCAGATGGTCGAAGAACTCCGCAAACTCCTGAAAGAAGAAGACCGTTTGGCTATCTGGACGGCCAACATTACCCCGAAAGACTTGAGCCGCGGCTTCAAATCTGCAAAGGAGTTGGACGCGGCGATGAAGGAGTTGCATGCCGAGTTACCCCTGGGGGCTGTCGATCTGGAGAAGAGTCTGACCACAGCGTTGGAATCGTTTGAGCCGAAGCAAAGTCGTTATCGTGCAGTGATCTTTTTCGGCGATGGCAAGAGTGTAGCGAACCCGCTGGGAAGCGAAGAACGCGAAAAACTGGTCAAACTGTTGGCCAAGAAGCAAGCGGCGTTTTTCCCAGTACCGATGGGAGTGACGATGGATCCGGCCAATTTGCATGGCTTGAGCATCGGCAGCGGCGGCAAGACGGTACGGCATGGTGCGCGTGAAAAGCCGGCCGAACTGGTAGCGAGGCTGTTGAAAGAGATCGCTGAACCGATTCTGCAACCCAGCCAGTTTACCTTGCCGGTCGAGTTGAGTGAGATAGTGCCTTCGGTGCTACCGCCGTTGCGTCGAGATCAAGCGACCTTAGTCGTGGCGAAAGTGAAGGCCGGCACCAAGATGCCTGAAACGATCAACTGGAAGCTAAGAGGAGAAGTAGCCGGCGAAGTAGTCCATGCCGAAGCGACGCTGAAAGTGCCCGCGGCCGAAGACGACCATTTTTTCCTAGCCGGGATGTACGATCAATGGCGGGCGAAGAAGACCGAACCAGCGATGTTACCGGCCGACCGTGCCTTAGGATTTGCCTATAAGCAGAATCAATTAGCCTTGGAGGATGTACTAGCCAAGGGCGACACGGCATTGGAGAATGACAACCTCGACGCGGCCAGGAAGTTGTACCTCAAGGCAATGGAGTTTGCCCCGCATTCTCAACAGGCTCAGGCCGGCTTAAAACTGATCGACAAGATGAGGTCGGGCAAGAAAACCCGTGCCCAAGTGTTGGCGGAACTGCGTTTGAACGGTGTGAAGCGAACGCTGATTCGCTACGAGAACGGTGAACGCAAGGTGGTGGTTCTGGCTGATGGCGACGAAAAACCTGAGGAGCCGAAAGAAGACCCAGCCGATCGTGCGTTGGCCGATGTGAAGGCCCGTAAAGAGATCGCACGTCAACAGGCTGAACAGATGGTGGCGGAGACGATCCGACAGGCCAACCGCATCGTGACGGTGGATCCGGATCAAGCCAATTTAATGCTCAAGCAGGCGCTCGATGGATTGAAGGGCAATACCGATCTAGAACCCAAAGATATCAATGAATTAAGCACGCGTTTAGTGCGATCGCTGGAAACCATCAACCGGATTGGCGCTCAACGCAAACGAGATGCTGCCGAGGCTGCTGCCTTGCGTGCCGCTGCCGACGCTCGGCTCGATGTCCGGCGTACCGAGATACTGGCTCAAGAACGCGTTCGTGAACGGATGCGGGTTTTTCACAACCTGATGGATCAAGCTCGCGAACTGGAGGCCGAGCGTCAGGCGGAGGCGATTCGTCAGGATTTGGTCAATCAAGGCATGATCGTCCCCCCGGCAGTGTCGGCCGCCTACCGGATTGGCCAGGCCGCTTATCATTTGCGTGAACAGCGCGACATGCGGCGTATCCGCGAAGACCGCTTCCTGGCAGTGCTGCTCGAAGTAGACCGCTCGCATGTGCCGTTCCCCGATGAACCGGCGATCGAGTTTCCCTCCAATGCCACGATTAAACGCATCACGCGAGGCCAGTTTGACAACTGGAGTGATTTCTCAAAGTACCGCATTTCGCGTTATGCAGTTGCGTCCTTCGGTGCGGATGTGCCTGGCCGCTTCTACGAGTTGCGCGACCTGCTGAACAAAACGGTAGATGTGGATTTCTCCGACGTAGATGACCGTGAGCTCAAGTTAGGCAGTTTGCTGGACCAGCTCTCCAAGAAGTACCGTTTTGCTTATTCTTTCGAGGAACGAGCTTTCCGTGATCCTGAATCCGGTGCGGTGAAGAATCCCGAGGAATTGGAAGTCAAAAAACCTTTGCCCTCAGGCCGGACCACGCTGGCCAATGTACTGAAGAAGCTCCTGGCCAAAACCACATTTGCCTCGCCGTTGACCTACATCATCCGCCGTGACGAAATCGAAATCACTACGGAGGAGGTGCAACGGGCCGAAAAAGCGCTACGCGTATATCCCGTGGCCGATTTGGTGTTCCCAACGCTCAACGCCTTCAACCCGGCAGCAGTGGGTCAGGTACAGAACATCGGTGCCGGTGGGTTCCCAGGTGCACTAGGTGTTGCGGGCGGTATACAATTAGGAGCGTTAGGGCAGTTCGGCCTGGCCGGTGGCCTGCAACTGGGCGGTATTAACCTGGGCGGTATTAACCTGGGCGGTATTAACCTGGGCGGTATTAACGTTGGCGGTATTAACCTGGGCGGTGTCAACCTCGGTGCGATCGGTGCCGGTGGCAATCTAGGCCAACTTGGTCAGATGGGTCTAGGTCAGATGGGAGCCGTCGGCTTCAATTGCCAAGGTGCGGTCAACCTGGGTGTCGGGGGCGGCTTCCCAGGTTTCACCGGTGGTCAACTTGGCCAGTTGGGGAACCTAGGCGGTCAGTTCGGCCTGCAAGGCGGGAGCCAGGAACAGTTGCTAATCCAACTGATCCGTCAAGTGGTCGGCAAGCCGCGTGACTGGGCGATGCAATATAACCCGATCACTGGCCAGCCGTGTAACCCGTTGGACGACCAAGACACGGACGCAAGTGGTGTACTGGGCGAAGACAACCAACTGGGCTATTATCCGCCTGCCTTCGCCTTGACCGTCAAGGGTACGACGCGTCTGCATACTCGTGAGAGCAACGTCGTGTTCGGTAAGTTGGGTGCAGCCGACCCAGGGGCTGGTGGTGTCGTCAAAGGGCCGGACAACCCAGGTCGGGATATCATCGTCGGCAACGACGGTAAAGAACGCGATCCCAAGGAAATCTGGCCTGCAGCGATGAAGAAAGGTCCCGTAGAACCAGGCTTGGTTATTGCCACGGCCGACTTCTTGGTTCTAAATAAGAAATGGGATCATGCTGCCGAATTTCTCAAGGCCAACCTCCGCGAAGGAGTGGTGGTGCAACCGTGGGTCTTCAAGTCGCTCTCCATTGCTCTGCGCGAGGCTGGGGCCAAGGCTGAGGAGATCGAACGAGCCGAGGTCTCCATTGCCGACCTGGAACCACTGGACGCCCAAGGGTACTTGGTTGCCGCCCGTGCCTTGGCCGAGGACAAGAACTACCAGCGGGCCATCGCCTTCTGCAAGCAGGCTGCCAACCTGCTACCCGGCACCCCCCTACCCTTCGCCGAGGCTGCTCGCTTCGCCGAAATGGCTAACGATGCCGATGCTATGGAGTGGGCCGCCGGCAACCTGTTGAAGCAGGAATGGCCAGTTCGCAACGACGAGGTCAAGCAAACGACTCTGGGTCGTGTCGAAGCTCTGGTCCGTAAGGCCGACAAGGCAACGGCTGAGCGGTTGAAAGCCACGATGAACAGTAAGCAACGTCGAGATCTGGTGATCAAGCTGCTGTGGCAGGGTGAGGCTGATCTGGACCTGAAGGTTCAAGAGCCCACCGGCACGATTTGCTCGTCGCTGACCCGTCAGACCATCGGCGGGGGCACGATGATCGCGGACAGCTTTACCACGGGAGTGGGTGAAACCTACACCGCCAGCGAGGCGTTCACCGGCGAGTATAAGGTGTTCGTGGATCGCGTCTGGGGCAAACCGCTAGGGAACAAGGCCCAGGTGAAGATCATCCGGAACCAGGGTACGCCCGAGGAGACAGAACAACTCATCCCGCTCAAAATCGACTCGGACTCGATTCTGGCTGCTACCTTCACACTGGAAACCGGTCGCCGCACGGAGACGGCCTACGTTCCGCCTAGCAGTGTTCACTCGATGCTGGATGCAGAACTGACGCCGGAGAACCGCGACGAGGTGTTGTCGAAACTGATCAACCTGAGCGAACCGGAAGTCACCGGCCTAGAGCGCGGCTTGGCCGGCGGTGTGGTCGGTGGTGCTCCGGTAGCGCCGCGGGTGAATGCGGCTCCGATTGCTGAAGCGCCCAAAACGCTGGAGAAAGCGCACACGCTGTACCAGTCACGAATCCGCTCGCTGGTCAAGACCGGTGCGGATGTGACGGCTCAAGCCGTGCTGTCGGCTGACCGACGCTCGGTGCATGTGAACGTCAAGCCGGTGTTCAACACCCTGACGGATAACACCCCGGTGAAGGTGATCAACCCGGTGATACCGGGCGCGGGTCTGTCCAAGTAACCCGGTGATCAGAAGCCCTTTCGGGTTTTCTCAAGCTGGTTTCTGGCCCACTCTTCTCGCGGAGGGTGGGCCTCGTTATTTCAACCACCAGTAGGCGACGGGTGCTGCGAACAAAACGGAATCGACGACATCAAGCAAGCCACCAAAACCCGGCACCGCAGCGGAAGCGTCCTTTTGTCTCATGTCGCGTTTGATGAGCGATTCCGCCAAGTCGCCCATCACCCCCGCAACTCCCACGACCAATCCAAACAAAGCAGCAACCCCCCAATCCCTGAACAGAGGAAAACCTAGATGTACGACACAGGCGACCACAATACTGGTGGCCAGACCGCCCAGCAACCCCTCCCAGGTTTTCTTGGGACTGAGCAAGGGCGTCATAGGAGAGCGGCCCAACCAGCGTCCGACCCCATAAGCAGCCATGTCGCCACACTTGGGCACAAAAATAGCCAGAGCGACGGCCACGCTGCCTCGAACGGTGTCTTCGGGCCACCAGCGGAGTTGAGCCAAAAACGAAGCCGGTAGGCCGATATAGGCGAGGACAAACAGCAACAGGCTCAGCCGAGCTAATGCTCCCCCTTCGCCGCGATAGCAGGCCATCTCGATCAGAAACGCTACCAGCATGACGGCAACGAAGGCTGAGACGGTCCATCGCCAAACTTCGGACTGAGCGAGCAGATGCGGCGGCCAGTTGGCGGCCACCACCACCCCCGGCGCGAGGGTCATGGCCCAACGGGGCGGCCGGGGTACTGCAAGTTGAGCCAAGGTGTGGAGTTCGGCCCCACATAGCATCGCCAAGGTCACTAGGCTAACAAATAAGCATGGATACCACGGGGCCAACCATGGATCGACCACCAACACCGCCAACACGGCGGCGACCATCCCGGCCCCGAGGAACAGACGGTTACGCGTTTCGTTCACTTCAGACCACCAAACCGCCGTTCGCGTCGTGCGTAGTCCCTTAGAGCGGCGTGCAAGGTAGCGCGGTCGAAGTCCGGCCAGCACTTTTCGGTCACCCACAACTCCGCATAAGAGATCTGCCAAAGCAGAAAGTTGCTGACGCGCATCTCGCCGGCGGTACGGATCAATAAATCCGGGTCGGGCATCCCACCAGTGTACAAAGCATTAGCTATAGCCGTTTCGTCGATCTGCTCGGGGGTCATTTTGCCGGCGCGCACTTGCTCTCCGATCTGGCGAAAAGCATCGAGCAACTCGGTTCGCCCGCCGTAATTGATAGCCAGGCAAAGATTTAAGCCGGTGTTGTTGTGACTTAGGCGAATATTTTCGTCGATCTGCTGCAACACCCTCGCAGGCAGTTCGCTGCGTCGTCCGATGGTGCTGAATCGAATGTTGTGCGCCAGAATCTCGGCCCGCTCCTCGATCAAGTATTGCTCTAGCAACGCCATCAGAAAATCCAGTTCGGCCTGCGGCCGCTTCCAATTCTCGCTGGAGAGGCAATACAGTGTCAGGAAGCCGATACCCAGGTAGCAGCATTCCTCGACGATCTGCCGCACCGTTCGCACGCCTTGAGCATGGCCCATGACGCGCTGCATCCCACGCTGCTGCGCCCAACGACCATTACCATCCATGATGATAGCGATGTGGCGCGGCAGACGTTCGGGGTCAAGCCCGAGAGAAAGAAGATGATCAAGAGCCTGTGGGCTGGCTAAGACAGTCACTTGTGAATCCCCGAATCCGTGGGTTAAGGCCAAGCGGCCCGATCTCCTTCATCATACGCGTGGGTCAACGCGATGGCAGCGCGAAGCGACCGAGGTTCACAACGAGGCTACCACCGTGGATGACGACAATCCTGCAGGCCAACCTGCCCCGTAGGCTACTCCAGGCTAGCCTTGGACTCCCCACAGAAAAGGGAGAAAGGAGGAGGTTACGGTTCAGCCGACTTTGTTGTCCGGTGAACAACGCCTTTCGCTTCTCAGGTCTCGTTTCGTCCGCTAAAATGTTTTTGTGACCCCTGAGTCCCTCCAAGCCAATGAATCGCGTTACGATCTTCTGTTTTGTGGCCAGCTATGCCCTGGCTCTGTTGTTGGAGTTGCTGCATCTATGGCTGCAACGGTTATCCCTGCGTATTCTGGCGTTGCTATCGGCCCTTGCTGGCCTCGTGGCCCACACGGCATTTTTGTACTCGAAACAACCGCCGTTGATCTGGCAATTTTCTTGGTTGCTGTTCGTGTCGTGGGTGCTGGCAGTGTTCTACGTCACCGGAGCAGTCCATTATCGCCGACAGTCCTGGGGAGTGTTCGTTCTACCGCTGGTGCTAGCGCTGTCGGGCCTAGCGGTGCTGTTTGGTCAACCCCCTGATCGTGGGCTGTGGACCACTCACGAGACGCACACGCTCTGGGGGCCGGTGCATGGGATTCTGCTGCTGCTGGCCTCGGTGGGAGTGTGTGTCGGCTTCCTGGCTAGCGTGATGTATCTGGTGCAGGCCTATCGTCTGCGGACGAAAACGACACCTGGCACGGGTTTACAATTGCTCAGCCTCGAAAGGCTAGAGAGCATGAACCGCCGGGCCATCTGGGCCACCTTTCCGCTGCTAACGGCTGGAATGCTCGCCGGGATGATACTGCTGAGCGAAAGTACGTTTGTGGGCTGGGGGGATCCGCGTGTGGTCAGTACCTTGGCATTGTGGCTGCTGTTTGCCGTGGTGCTTTTTTTGCGGCTGGCTTCGTTTCTCAAAGCCAGACAAGTGGCCTGGATGACCATCGTGGCGTTTTTTTTGATGGTCTGGTGCTGGGGGTTGTCCCACAACCAACCGACGATGGGGGGCGGATAACCGATGGAGTTGTTGGCCCTGGGGTGCAGCTACCGTACAACGGCCGTCGAACTGCGCGAGAAGCTCGCCTTCAACGACGAGCAAGCCGCCCGTGCGTTGCATCACCTCGCTGCCGAGTTCGGCTATGAAGCGGTGTTGCTGAGTACTTGCAATCGTGTGGAACTGTATCTGGCCCGGCCGACTCATCCCAGCAAACCTTGCGACGTGCCGCGTTTTCTAGCGGAGTTCCACGGTCTGCCGCCTGAGGTGGTGCGTCCTCAATTGTATGTCTATCACAATCTCGAAGCAGTCCGCCATTTGTTCCGGGTATCGGCCAGCTTGGATAGTATGTTAATCGGCGAGGGTCAAATTGCCGGTCAAGTAAAGAGAGCATATGATAAATCGCTGGCCCTAGGGGTGACTGGGCCGATCTTGAATCTGCTGTTTCCGCACGCGCGGCGAGTGGCCAAACGTGTCCGCACCGAAACGGGCATCAGTCAGGGCCACGTCAGCGTCTCGAGTGCCGCAGTCGATTACGTCCGGTCGTCTACGACCACTTTGGTGATAAAACCGTCCTGGTCATCGGGGCCGGCAAAATGGGCGAACTAACGCTCAAGCATTTGGCTGCCCAAAAGCCGCGTCGCATCCTGGTGACCAATCGCAGCCCCGAGAAAGCGTTTGCTATTGCGCAAAGCTGTGGCGGCGAGGCGGTGCCCTGGGACCAGCTTGATGAGGCTCTGGGCCTAGCACATATTGTGCTCTCCACTACCGGGGCTCCTGAGCCGATTGTCACCCGCGAACGCTACCGCAAAATCCGCCGCCCCGGTTTTCAGGTGATTTTGGACATTGCCGTTCCGCGCGATTTCGACCCACGCATCCACGACGGCGAAGAAACGTTTTTGTTTAATATCGACGACCTGATGAAGCTGCGGGAAACGACCCTTGCCCGCCGCCGCGACCACATCCCACCGGCCCAAGCGATCGTTGAACAGGAAGCACAGCGATTCATGAAGGATCTGGCCGGACGCAAAGTCGGGCCGGTCATCGCCCAACTGACCCGAGAGGTCGAGGCCAAACGCCAGGCTATCGTCTCGCATCTGCTGTCGCATCTCAACGGCAAGCTCTCCGAGAGCGACAAAGCCTACATCGAGAAAGCCTTCAGCCTGATGCAGAGCCAGATTCTTCATGCTCCCATCACCGCCCTGCGCGAGGAGAGCGGCGGGGTCGCAACCGGGCGTCATACGCTTGTTGAAGCCGTCTGCAAATTATTTCGTCTGCCTGATGTGTGAGGGGCCGGGCCACCTTAGCGAGGTAAGGGCCGCTCCAGCAACCGTTTTACCACTTCGGCCACTCGGAAAGCAGCGGCGTCGATCAGGCGTCGGCCCTTTTCAACACTCGCCCGACTCGGATAGCCCACCGCACCATGATCGGTGCGCTGATACATGTCCTCAGCGAGATACAAGCCGCGTAGCACCGGGTCGTCCTGCTCTGGGTCGTCGCGAATCTGGTCCTTGCGCACCAAGTCTGGCCGCAGTGCTAGCATCATCGAGGTTTCCATCTCGCAGGCATGGCCCATCTGCCGGCGTGGTCCGTCGCACAGAGCCGCCAACTCGGGCGCGGCCAAATCCCAATACGATGCCGCCGCTAGGATGCGTTGGGGCCAGTGTGGCTGGAGCCGTCGCAAGGCCATCTGCATGGTGTCGAGGTTACCGCCATGGCCGTTGAGAATCAGCAAGCGTTGGAAACCATCCTCCAGAAGAGGTTGGAGCAAGTCGATGAGCATCTCCACATGCGTCTCGACACGGGCCGAGAGGGTCGCCCCGAAACGCAAGTGATGATGGCTCGCCCCAAACCACAAGGTCGGCAATTGCAGCAGTGTTTGCGGCAATAGTCGCTCTGCGGCGTCGGCCACGCCAGTCATCAACACCGTATCAGTGAGGGTCGCTAGGTGAAGGCTATGCTGTTCGACGGCGGCGATAGGGGCAACTACCACGCAGCCATCGCGCGGTACCCGACGCAACTCGGGAAAGGTCATCTCGGCAAATTTCATGGATGAACTCCTGAAGCTAAGTGAGCAGTGAGCCGACTGCCGACACAGCAAAAGTTGAAGCCGGCGTTTTCAACGGTACAACGTCAGGCAGGTAATAAATAGAAGACAGACTTCACGAGGCAGAGCGGCGACGCTGCCTATCCTAGGGACCGGCCCGGCCTCGCAGCTACACCACCGGTGAGGGAGTGGCTGATGAAGCCGTTCGTCCAGCGAGCCACTCGAGTGTTCCGGAGACAAGGATGCCCCAACTTAGCATAGAGCAACGATTGTTTGTTGAACCCTACGCCTTCGACTTCTTCCAAGCAGTGCGGCTATTGCAACGTCTTCGACCCGAAGCCGTGCCGCTGGGACGGGAGGGACCGCCCGAACGTGAGGTGGTTCGACTGCGGGCCCTGCCCTCGCTGGCGTTTCCGGCTTCGGCCCTGTATTCGCTCAGTAGGCCAAATGCTGAGCAACCATTTCCGACGGCGGTCGTGGCCTTCATGGGGTTGCACGGACCCAGTGGAGTGCTGCCCCGGCATTATACCGAGTTAATTTTGCGGTTAGAGCGCGACCAACGGGGCGAGGAGAGACGCGCCTTACGCGATTGGTTCGACTTGTTTAATCATCGTTTCCTCTCGTTGTTCTATCGGGCTTGGGAAAAATACCGCTTTTGGATCGACTACGAACGAGGCGGCGGCGAGGATCTGTTCACGCGAGCATTGTTCAGTCTAGCTGGGCTGGGTACCCAGGGACTGCGTAACCGTCTGCGGGTCGAAGTGGCCGAACCCCACAGCGACTCCCCACGGGTGCTAGCCCAAGTCGTCGATCTGGGCTTGTTACGCTATGCCGGGCTGTTGGCCACTCGGCGACGCACCGCAGCCGGCTTGCAAGCGTTGTTGCATGATTATTTTCATACCCCGGTACGCATCGAGCAGTTTGTCGGCCAATGGCTGGTTTTGGAGCCGGAAAACCGCTCGTGTCTGGGTCTCAATGCCACGCTCGGGATCGATGCGGTGGCCGGCGAACGGGTGCGCGACCATCAGGGGCGTTTTCGCGTAACCTTGGGACCGCTGGATTATGCGGGGTTTCGCGAGTTCTTCCCAGACCGTAGCGGCGTACCCGAGGGTAAGGGGTTCTGGTTGCTGTGCCATCTAACCCGCTTGTACGTCGGGCTAGAACTCGATTTCGAGATCCGCTTGATCCTCCGCGCCGACGCCGTGCCCGAGTGTCTTCTCTGCGACGAGGCCAATGGTGGCTTGGGTGCCCGCCTTGGCTGGAATACCTGGCTCATCAGCCAAGAGCCGGCCCACGATGTCGATGATGCTGTTTTTGAGGGATCGGCCGTTCGTCGATTCGATGCGTCCGAGTAAAACGAGAACCATCGAGTGTCTCTTGGGAGAACTCGGGCTATGGCTTTGACCCCTTTTCCCCGGAGAACGACTCGTGGCGATCACGCAGCAGATGTTGAAAAACTTGGCCGGCAAAATGAACCCCCTGTGCCGGACCACTTTGGAGAACGCCATCAAGTTGTGCGGCAGCCGCACCAACTATTCCGTCGAGGTGGAACATTGGCTGTTCAATCTGGTGGAGTCGGCCGAGGGCGATTTTCCGCGACTGCTGCGGCACTATGGTATCAACAGTTCCCAAGTAACGCGCGAATTGACCAAGGCGTTGGACGGGCTGAAACGCGGCAACGATCGCGGCCCGAATCTATCGCCCGACCTAAGCATCTGGATGCAAGAAGCCTGGTCGCTGGCCAGCCTGGAATATTCCGACGTTCAGGTGCGTTCAGGCTACCTGTTGGCCGCCCTGTTGAACAACCGCAACTTGGCCGCCCAGTTGCGTACCTCGTCGCCGGAGTTGGCCCGCATCCCTGCCGAGACGCTGGTGAAAGATCTACCTGCCATCATGGCTGGTAGCAGCGAAGACACCATAACGGCCCCAGCAGTAGCGGCCAGTTCGGCAGGGTCGATACCAGGCGACTCTAGCGTGCCACGGCCCACCGGGGCCAGCAAAACTCCCTCGCTGGATCAGTTTACCCAAGATCTGACTGCTCGCGCCAAAGCCGGCCAGATCGACCCAGTGGTCGGACGAGATTTCGAGATACGCCAAGTCATCGACATCCTGACGCGTCGGCGGCAGAACAACCCAATTCTCACTGGTGAAGCAGGCGTGGGGAAAACAGCTGTTGTGGAAGGGTTCGCGCTGCGTATCGTCGAGGGCGACGTGCCCGATTCCTTGAAAAACGTCCGCTTGCTGACGCTGGACCTCTCCTTGTTGCAGGCCGGAGCCGGTATCAAGGGGGAGTTTGAGAACCGCTTGAAGAATGTCATTCAGGAGGTCAAATCGTCGCCTACCCCGATCATTCTGTTCATCGATGAAGCCCACACGCTCATCGGCGCAGGCGGTGCCGCTGGTCAGGGCGACGCTGCCAACCTGCTCAAACCCGCGCTGGCCCGCGGCGAGCTTCGCACGATCGCTGCCACCACTTGGGCCGAATACAAAAAATTCTTTGAGGAAGACCCCGCGCTCAAACGCCGCTTCCAAGTCGTGCGGGTTGGCGAACCCGATCTGGAAAAAGCCATCCGCATGATGCGCGGCATCACAGGGATGTTAGAGAAGCATCACAACGTTCGCATTCTCGACGAAGCGGTCGAAGATGCCGTCAAGCTCAGCGCCCGCTACCTCACCGATCGCCAGCTTCCCGATAAATCGGTTAGCCTACTGGACACGGCCTGCGCACGGGTCGCCCTCTCTCAAGTCTCCACGCCCCCCGCTATCGAAGACGCCAAACGCGAGATTCTTTTTGCCGATATCGAGATCGGTATCCTGAACCGCGAAGAGGCTGTCGGGGCCGAACACAAAGCCCGCTTGGCCGAACTGACTACGATCAAGCAAGCCGCCCAAGAACGCCTGACTGCCTTGGAGCACCAACTAGCCGCCGAGTCGCAACTGGTGCAAAAGATCCGCCAAACACGCAGCAAGCTAGAGGCCCACGCCGCGCTCAACGGCAAGACCGACGCTCCTGAATATCTTACCCCCGAGGCCGAGGCCCAACTGAAGGCGTCGCTCGCCGCCGACCTGGCCGAGCTGAAGAAGGTGCAAGGCGATAACCCGCTCATCCAACCAGTGGTCAACAGCGGGGCCGTAGCCGAGATTGTCTCATCGTGGACAGGCATTCCCTTGGGCAAGATGGTACTCAACGAGATCAAGACGGTACTGAACCTAAAAGATCACTTGGCCGCTCGCGTCATCGGGCAAGATCACGCCCTGGCCGCCATTACCCAGCGTATCCAAACTTCCCGGGCCAACTTAGCCGACCCGCGTCGTCCTATGGGCGTCTTCCTGCTGGTTGGCCCCTCCGGCGTCGGCAAGACCGAAACCGCCGTCGCCCTGGCCGACATCCTCTACGGCGGGGATCGCAACATGGTAGTGATCAACATGTCCGAATACAAAGAATCAGCCAAAGTCAGCCAACTCATCGGAGCCTCGGCCGGCTATGTAGGTTATGGTAAAGGCGGTGTGCTGACCGAGGCCGTGCGGCGCAAGCCCTACAGTGTGGTGCTACTCGACGAGATCGAGAAAGCGCATGTGGATGTACAGGAACTCTTCTATCAAGTGTTCGACAAGGGCATGCTGCAAGACTCGTCCGGCAATGAAGTAGATTTCAAAAATACCATCATCTTACTCACCTCGAATGTCGGCACTGATACCGTTATGAAGCTCTGTGCCGATCCGGAGACGATGCCCCTGCCTGAGGGGTTGGCTGAAGGACTCCGCGCCGACCTGCTCAAGGCGTTTAAGCCAGCCTTCCTGGGCCGCTGCACGATCGTGCCTTACTATCCGTTGGGCGACGAGGTTCTCAAACGCATCATCCATCTCAAACTCAAGAGCATCGCGGACCGCGTCGTCGAAAACCACAAAGCCCGTTTTAGCCACGATGACCGCCTAATCGATGCGATCGCCAGCCGTTGCAAAGAAGTCGAGAGCGGGGCGCGAAACGTCGATCACATTCTCAGCGGTACACTGTTGCCCGATCTGGCTAAGGAGGTCCTTAGCCGCATGGCCGAGGGCAAGCCGATCAGCAAGATACACGTCGGCGTCGACACCCAGGGCAGCTTTATCTACGACATACAATAAAGATTTCGCCCCGGAGAGAGATCATGGCCTCACCTGAGGTGCTCGACCAGGTCGATTCGTTGGCCGATCTGTCGGAACGGCTTGGAGGGAATCTCGCCGGCTCGGGTACACCTGCGGCCCGTCCCGGGCTTGGCCTCCGAAGCTGACCTGCACGCTTGGAACCATCGCAAAGGCCACGCCTTGGTTGAACTCGTCGACGGCACCCTGGTGGAGAAAGCTATGGGCTTCACCGAAGGCGGGCTAGTATTGGATCTGGCCTTTTTTCTGCAACTCGAACTGCGTGATCATCCCGTGGCTGACCTAGTCGGGGCCGACAGCCCGATGCGTTTAGATGAAGGAGTAGTGCAGCAACCAGATTTGGCGCTGGTTCGGTGGGAACGCTACCCCAACCGCCAACGCCCTCGGGAAGCAGTGTCGGTGATCTACCCTGATCTGGCTATCGAAATCCTTAACGAGGGCAACACCCCAGCCGAAATGGCCCGCAAACGTCGGGAGTAGAGTATCTTCAGGCCGGCACCCGCTTGGTTTGGGAGATCGACCCACGCCGCCGCGTGGTGGAGGTTTATACCAACCCCGAGCAGCGCTACACGCTTAGTCAGGCCGACCCCCTCACCGCCGAGCCGTTGCTCCCGGGCTTCTCCCTGGCCGTCGCCGATCCTTTTCCGTCGCCTACCGGCCGAAGAGAGTAGCAGTTGAAAAAAAGCGGTTGCTAGGGTGTCCCCCTGCGAAGGATGCATCCGGATAAGGAACCAGTCTGAGAGGGATGCCTAGTGCGTCAGGCTATCTAGAGAACCAGCCGTTTTAACAATCCTTAAGAATCAGAGGGATCGGTCGGGCAATCGGAACTGACTGAGGGAGCAACGGCCAGGTGTGCGTTGACCATCGCCTCGAATTCGTCTTCGGTAAGGGTTTTGACTCCCAGGGCGCGAGCTTTGTCGAACTTGCTGCCGGCCTTGTCGCCGACGATCAACAGATCGGTTTTTTTGGAGACACTGCTAGCGACCTTGGCCCCAAGTTCTTTGAGCTTGGCTTCGATGCCAGCGCGATCGTACTTGGTCAAGGTGCCCGTGACAACCACAGTTTGCCCCGCGAAAAGGGCCTGTTCACGTGGTCGTTTAGCCTCCTCGGTAAGCTTGACGCCCGCAGCACGCAGGCCGGCCACCAGTGCCTGTCCCTCGGGGCTGCCGAAAAAGCTCTGGATGCAGGCGGCGCGCACGGGACCAAAGCCCGGCACCGCCGCCAATTTATCCAGCGGGGCTGCTAGAATCGCGTCCAAGCTGCCAAAGGCCTCGGCTAGCAGCGGTCCCATTTCCTCGCCGACGTTAGGAATGGACAGCCCGCTTAACAATCGCCCCAAGCCGCGTTGTTTACTGGCCTCGATGGCTTGGAGAAGTTTCTGGGCCGAGAGCTTGCCCATTCGCGGCAGACTACGCAGCTGTTCCTCCGTTAGGGTGTATAGGTCGGCCACTGTTCGGACCAAGCCACGAGCGACCAGAGCATCACAGGTTTCGCGACCGAGTCCTTCAATGTCCATGCGTTCGCGTTTGGCATATGATTCGAGACGTTTGCTCAACTGTGCCGGGCAGGTGTGCGTCGCCGTGCAACACCACACGTTGCCCGTCTCGTTCAGCTTGGTCGGTGCCCCACACGCCACACAGGTGCTGGGAAACACGAATGGCACCTCGGCTCCGGTACGTAACTCGGTCAAAGGCCGCACGACATAGGGAATGATTTCGCCTTTTTTGACGACGATCACGGTGTCGCCAATCCGCAGATCGCGTTCGCGCAGTTGAGTGGCGTTGTGCAGGCTAGCATGCTGCACCGTGGTTCCGCACAACTGCACCGGAGCCAGCTTGGCCACCGGCGTTTGTTCGCCGTATTTTCCGACCTGCAGTTCGATGGCTAACAGTTTAGTCAGCGCTTGCTCTTCCTCAAATTTGAAAGCGATAGCCCACTTGACATGCTTGGCAGTAGTGCCGAGTTGATCACGGGCGGAAATATCATCAAGTTTGATGACAAGTCCATCAATATCATAAGGCAGTTCAAATCGTCGTTGTTCCCACTGCTCGCAACAAGAGATAACGGCATCGATCCCCTCGCATAATTGGATGTCGGTTGGGACGGCAAAACCGAACTGCTTGAGCGTTTTGAGGGTTTGCATCTGAGTCTTGAGATTCAATCCTTCGACGAATCCCGTGGCGTAAGCAAAGAGTCGCAGCTTGCGTGTGGCTGCCTCGCGTGGATCGAGCAATCGCAAGGAGCCGGCCGCCAAATTGCGTGGGTTGGCTGCCTCCTTCTCTCCGGCCGCCTTGAGGGCCGCATTGCGGGCGGCAAAGTCGGCCTTGGTGATATAAATTTCGCCGCGGACCTCGAAATAGGCCGGCGGATCGTCGGTTCGCAACCGCAGTGGCACACCTCCGGCAGTCTTGACGTTATGCGTCACCTCATCGCCACGCTCGCCATCGCCGCGGGTGACGGCTGTCTCCAACAGGCCGTTTATGTAGATCAGGCTGAGACTTGCGCCATCGATCTTGGGTTCGACCACATAGCGAACCTGGGCCAGACCCAACTCTTTGCGAACCCGATGATCAAACTCTCGCAGGTCGGCCACGTTGTAGGCATTGTCGATCGAGAGCATTGGCAAGCGATGAGCAACGGTCTTCAGCGAAGCAACCGGTTGACCGCCGACCCGCTGGGTGGGGCTGCTAGGCGAAGCGAACTCTGGATAGGCGGCTTCGAGTTGTTCGAGTTCCTTCATCAGCCGGTCGAATTCGCGATCGGAGATCACCGGTTGAGCTTCGACATAATACAAATAGTTATGATGCTCCAGTTCACGTTGTAACTGGTCGATGCGTTCGCGCGGCGAAGGAGTCTGGCTCATCGAGGGATACTCCGAATCCGAGGCCTGGGAACATCAGCGGGAGCATATGTTCTAGGAGTCTGATTTACCAGCCAGGTAGGGACCGGGGCCAGCCAGAATGACGGCCCGATGTACAAGAGCCGGCCGACTCGCTTCTCGTTGGGCCAGCGAAGGAGGCCCTCCATTGATCGCTCTTCACTCCAGGCGGGGCGACGGCGTATAATCCGGTAAATTGGAGAAGGGTCACAGAGGGTCGAACAGTGCCCGAATTACCGGAGGTGGAAACCGTCGTTCGTGATTTGCGACCGCTGTTGTGCGGACGTACAATTCAGAGCGTACACCGCCTCAGTTCTGTCTCTTTGCGCCAAGCCTGGCAGGATTGTTGGGCTGAGTCGCTTCGCCAGCAACAGATCCAGACCATCGAACGACGCGGCAAATGGATTCTCATCACGCTCGCCGACGCTAGCCTGCTCGTGGTCCACCTCGGCATGACTGGACAACTCGTTGTCGTGCCGCAGGATCAGGAGCTGCAATCGCACACCCATTTTCGCTTCCGTCTGGATAAAGACGAACTCCGCTATCGTGATATCCGCCGTTTCGGCCGAGTACTATGGTGGGCTGATCGACCGAGCTTCCAACGCTATTTGGCCGAGCAACAACTCGGGCCTGAACCGTTCGGTGTCGATCCTTCCTACTGGGCCAGGCAACTGCGGGCCACCAAACGCAACCTCAAGGCAACCCTGCTCGACCAGACTTTGGTGGCCGGTGTGGGGAACATCTACGCCGACGAGGCATTGTTTGTGGCGGAGCTACATCCCTCACGGCGGGCCTGTGATCTCGACGATCAGCAGGCCCAAGGCCTTCGTCAGGCCATCGAGATGGTGTTACATCGGGCCATTAACAAACGCGGCAGTTCGATTCGCAACTATGTGGGCGGCTCCGGCCTACAGGGTGGCTTCCAAGACGAATTTGCGGTCTACGGTCGGACCGGTAAGCCATGTTATCAGTGTGCGACGCCAATCGTCGTCGAACGCTATGCGGGGCGGTCGTCGCATCTGTGTCCGGTGTGTCAACCCCCTCCGTGAGATCCGCCCATGTCCTACCGATCGTTCAAGCGGCTGCTGGGTGAGACAAGTCTCGAACGCAAGTGCCATTTTCTCTTTGGCACCTTTAGCGTTCTGTTGATCACGGGCAGCTTTTGGTTTTATGCCCGACAGACGGAATATCTGGCCTACGAGCAATTGAACACCGCCTGTCGCTTGCTCGTGGTGCAGATCGTTGATAGTCAATTGACAACCGGTTGTCGACCGCTGGTGAATGGCAAACCGGCCGAGCAGCCCTCACAAGACGCTGGGGCCAATGCCCACCAGGAATTCCGCACCCAATGGGAGAAATCGTGGCCGACGGCACTGCGAGCGTATCAATATTCGTGGTTGAAGCTGACCCCCACGGCAGGCCAAGTGCCCGATCAGACGAGCCAGGCCAAGCTCAAAGAGTTTCAGAACAACCCCGACAAGAACGAGGACAGCCAGTTACTGTTCTCACAAGGCAAGAATGTTT
>JBDNDE010000330.1:0-4919 GCA_046719305.1 Gemmataceae bacterium
CGATATGCGCCTCGGGTCCGAGACGCGTGCGCAATACGCGCTCACCATCGCGCGCTGCCAGGTATGCTGCGCTTCCCCAGCGCACGCGCTCTTCTCGCTTCAAATACATCGTTTGCCCGCATAGCTTCACTCGGCTGACCCGACGATTGGTGTGGCCGCTCACTACTTCCTCAGGCAAAGCGAGCAGATCGGCAGCGTGCAGCAGATCGGCGTTGTGCAATCGTTCGCGCCAACTAGGGTGAACAACGAGCCAACCGCGGCGGGCGGTACGAACGCTCAACCAGACACCCACACACAAGCCCACCGATAGCATCAGTGCCAGGATTGTGAGCATCCTTTTAACCCTTTCCGTGTAATAGGTCTTCGGCAGCGATCAATACTTCGGCAGGCAAAAGTGTTTTCATACAACGATGATCAGTGCGACAAACGCGTTGCTGGCAGGGGCCACATTCGACTTTCTTCTGTAAATGAATGGCTCGTGGATGATAGGTCTCGGTCCACGCTATATGTGTAGGACCAAAAAGAGTGACCACTGGCCGATCGAATGCGGCGGCAAAATGTCGCGGACCGCTATCGGTTGTGACCAGCAAATCGCAACGCCGCACCAGGGCCTTGGTCAAACCCTGCGAAACGGACACCTGGAGATCGGATAACGCCTGGACGGCTGGATCGGCAGCCTGAGCCGCGATCCGCGAGGCCAGTTCGCGTTCCTTCGGTCCACAGAGGACCAGCACACCACATTGCCGCCGCGCCGCCAAATCGCGGGCCAACTGGGCGAAATATTCCGCTGGCCAATACTTCGAGGCACCGAAGGCCGCCCCTGGGTTGAGTAACACCACCTCGGGATAACGATACAATCCGGCACGGTCCCACACCGCCTCGGCTCGCGCCTCATCCTCGGGCAGCGTGAACAGTTCCATCTCATGCCCCGGCGGCGCACAGCCGACATACTCAGCCAGACGGTTGTAAGCGTCGATAATTGGACTAATTCGCAAAGTGCCGTCCGCGTACCGCTCGGGTTCTAAGGGGTCGCTCAGCAGCAGCCCGCGCCCATGCCGACGATAGCCGACTTGCCGGGTGCTACCAGCTAGCCAAGCGATCAAGGCCGAGCGAAACGAGTTGGGAAATAGCACGGCCAGATCAAGCCGTTCGCGTCGCAATTTCCAGCCCGTGGCCCAGGTCCGCTCCAGCGGCACGAAAGCATCGAACCAATCGGAGCCGGCCACCACCTCGGCGACGTAGGGCTTCAGGACACCAATGATCCGGGCATCGTGAAAGAAGCGACGCAGAGCGCGGATCGCGGGAGTGGCCATCACCACATCACCGACCCATCCGGGCAGAAACAACGCGACGGTGGTCATGCGGCCTCCAGTCGTTGCAAGATCCGCGTGGAGGAGATGCCAGGCCGCAACGTAGCCAGATGCACGCGACCGCCGGCCGCTTCGACTTCGTCGGCCCCGACGACCTGATCCCGGCGGTAGTCGGCTCCTTTGACGAGAACATCGGGTAACAGTTCGCGAATGAGTTCTAGAGGTGTTGATTCATCAAAGATGGTTACAAAATCGACACAATGCAGCGCAGCTAGTACCTCCGCACGGGATTGCTGATCGTTGGCCGGACGTGTCGGTCCTTTGAGCCGACGCACGCTGTCGTCGCTATTCAGCCCGACCACCAAGAAATCGGCCTGAGCGCGGGCTTCGCTGAGATATTGCACATGGCCGGCATGTAAGATATCAAAGCAGCCGTTGGTAAAAGCAACTCGTTGTCCCGCGGCACGGCGGCGTTTGACCTCGGCAATCAGTCGCTCACGGGGCCAAATCTTTCCGCTGAAACTGACCGCATTGCCCTGGCGAATGTCATGCAACATCTCTTCTCGCGTCACTGTGGCCACACCAATCTTCTCCACCTCCAAACCACCGGCGATGTTGGCCAACTGGATGGCCGGTCCATAGTCAGCCCCGGCGGCCAGCGTCATGCCCAGCACGGCCATGACCATATCGCCCGCCCCAGTGATATCGTAGACGGCTCGCGGACGGGTCGGAAACACCTGGGAGCGGCCATCGCGATGGACCAAGGCCATACCGTCTCGATCCAGCGTGACGATGGCTGCCTCCAGGTCCAGACGCTCGCGCAGTTCTGTTCCGGCCGTCAATGCGTCGGCTAAGGTGGTCAGAGTGCGGCCGACAGCCAGGCCGGCTTCCAGGCGATTGGGGGTAATGGCCGAGCAGCCGTGGTATTTTCGATAGTCGCCGCCACGGATCGGGTCCGCGATGACTTTCAGACCCAAGATGCGTGCCTGAGCGATGATAGAAGCAAGCAAGTCGGGCGTGCAGACCCCCTTGTCGTAATCACTGATCAGGACGATATCGGCCCGGCGCATCAGCCGATGGACAACGTGGATCATCTCGGTTTCACGCGGTGCGGCGAGCGGGGTGCGGACCTCGAAATCGACTCGCAACATCTGCTGGGGATGTCGGGCTTGCGCTCGACCGATATAACGCTCTTTCACAGTACTGGGACGCTCGGCATCCACAAGCAAGGCTTCGTCATCTATGCCTAGTTCTTGTACCAACTTGCGGATGCGTTGGCCGTCGCTGTCATACCCGACCACTCCAGCGAGCATGGTCCGCGCACCCAGGGCGGCCAACATGGTGGCCACGCTACTGGCCCCGCCGAGGCGTTCTTCGCGGCGATCGGCCTGGAGCAGGATCACCGGCGCTTCCTGGCTGATCCGTGCCGCATCACCCCAGACATACCGATCGAGCATCACGTCACCGACCACCAGCACTCGTGGCCGACCCAAGCTCAGCACCAATTCCGACAAATCCGTGTCGTTCATCCGTAGGCTCCTTTGCTGCCAGGGGGTTAAGCGGCCTGAGAGATCGGTTCCGGCTGTCTGAGTACGGTTGGGATTGCAGCCAGATGAGAGGCCATGATGGCATGTAGCAAAGGAATGAGCATTTCATGATGTCCGGTAAGCTCGAGGCCCTCTGCCGAGGGCCGATTCAACACATTCACAGTGCTGCGGTAGCGCGACTCTTTATCCATGTTCACCGTCACCATTCCATCCAGACTGTGGCCAAAGTTGCGTACGACGCTGACCGCTTTGAGCAGTACTTCGGGCAACAACACCGCCGAGCCGATATTCAACCACACCCCATTGGCCATTCGGCTGACAATGCGGCACAGATGCCGGAAGTCCAGATGCGTGGAGGCTCCAAGACTGGCTGCATCGACATGCGGATGCATATGAACAATGTCGGTGCCGATGGCAACATGGACAGTGCAGGGAACGCCGGCTCGATAGCAGGCCAGCACGAGGCTGCATTCGGGATGTTCTAGCGGCAGGCTATCCATGTAGCGGCCCAAAGCGTAGCCTAGCCCCGCTTCGTGGTCGGCCCCGGCTCGGGCAGCCACCGCGAAAGCGTCGGCGGTTTCGCGGGCCATGCCAAAGGTACCTTCATGCAACGTTTTGCCGACATCCTCACTTGTTTTGCCCACTAGTCCTAGCTCGAAATCGTGAATTGCCGCCGAGCCGTTCATGGCCACTGCCGAAATCAGACCACGTTGCACCCAGTCGATCAGGTATGGCCCACAGCCAGTTTTGATGACATGGCCGCCGATAGCCGCGACGATAGGGAAGCCGCCGGTGTGAGCGCGGGTGAGATGGTAACGCAGGCGTCGCAGGGTGTTGCCAGCGATTTGCCGCGGTAGGCTGTCGACCCAGTCATCGACGGTAGCGCGAGGGGGAAGAGGTCTACCTAGATCATCATGAAAGACTTTCGAGGGGCGCGAAGCAAGATCATAAGTGTTCAGGCCGTTCAAATCGAAGGGTTTTTCATACAAAGGTGCATCGTTCATGAAGAAGGCCCTCCCTGGCCTGAGCTTTCCACTACTCGGTTCAAGAGCGCTTCTAATCGCTCCTGACCGTTTCGGAACCGGACACAAACCCGCAACGCCCACAGGGGTCTTCCTCCCAGCTGGTCGATGCGTAGCTTCACAAAATCTTTTTGCGTCGTCACTAGCCATGTCTCGGCCGGTTGCGTCGCCGCCCAGCGGGCTAGGTCGTCTACATCCTCACGGCTGTAAGTGTGATGATCGGGATAGATGCGAAAATCTCGCACACTTGCTCCCAGATCGATGAGCGTGCGGCGAAATGCCTCGGGGTTGCCCAGACCACAAAACGCCGCGACCGGCTGAGGAATCAACGAATCTAACGCTTGTTCGGAAGATGTGTTAAGAAGACACACGGCTGCATGGATGCATTCCGCGACCAGCTTCTGTGGCGCGAGCCGCTCTAGCCGTTTTCGCAGCACTGGTACTTGGTCGCTCTGGTCACAACGCGTCAGCACGATGGCATCGGCCCGGCGTAAACTGGCCGTCGGCTCCCGTAGCAGACCGCGCGGCAGCAGATGATCTAGCGGCGCAGTGGCATCCAGCAGCACAATATCCAGGTCGCGGGCTAATCGCCGATGCTGAAAGCCATCGTCGAGTACCAACACTTCGCTCTCACATTCTTCGATGGCTGTGGCGGCCAAGGCAACGCGATCAGCTCCTTGTAGGTGTGGGACATCCGGCAGGTTCTCTTGCAGCAGGCGGGCTTCGTCGTTGCCGCCGCTGCTGGTTTCGGGAGATGCCCCATATCCACGGCTGAGAATAGCCACAAGACGTTCTCGTTGGCGGAAGTAACCCGCAACATACTCTACAAAGGGGGTCTTGCCGGTGCCGCCCACGCTCAGATTGCCGATGCTTACCACCGGTACCGCCGCGCGATGGACACGCAACCACCCGTGATCATAGGCCACGTTGCGGCAGCGAACGGCCAGGCCGTAGCCCAAACTGAGCAACCACAGCCCAGCGCGAAGCAGCATCGGCCACCAGCCACGGCGTTGGCCGCGGATCAGTTGGAGAAAGATCGG
>JBDNDE010000331.1:0-4897 GCA_046719305.1 Gemmataceae bacterium
CGAGGCGATACGACCCTGCATGGGAGTCCACCCGGAGGGAATGCTCGGATCACTAAGCTAAGCATAGTCCGCAAAAGCAAGATTTGCACTTGACTGAAGCAGAAAATCGGTCAAGGTCGCTTGGTTACCCAGAATGATCTGTTCTAAGTCGCTAAGGAGCAAGGGGTTGTGCGATTCAATGGCTCGCGGGAACGGCGGGCGTTTCTCCCCGTCCCCGCCTCTATTTCCTCTGTTGCCTTAATGGTTTGGCTCACCGCGAGCAGCAGCTGGGCACCGTCCCTAGACCGCCGCCCGGCATCCCTGTCGGCTGGGCACCCATAAAATGACCCACCGGAAATACACTCCGTCGATACGGCGGATTTACCGCTCCGCTGGACTGATCATAACTCCTCACACCACAATCCCGGACAAAGTAGGCCGACAACGGCGGCGTGCAATTCGGCGTCCTACTAGGAGCCGGATAGCAGCCGTGTGAGCGAAAGCAGAACCACGCCCCTAGCCGGGCGAGTAATCCCGGTCGCATACACCCGCTGGCCCCGCAGGACGCACACATCCGTTGACCGCATTCCAATATGGAGGTTGCTACCGACATAGAAGTTGCTACCGTCGATGGACCGGGGGCCGTCGCAAGAGGAGCCGTCGCAACCGGGGGCGTTGCCACTGGAGCCGTCGCAACCGGAGCCGTCGCAACCGGGGGCGTTGCCACTGGAGCCGTTGCTGGCATCCGATACCGCACAATCGTTACCTTGGGGCCGTTGCTTGTTGCAGTGGACGGTTGAAGCGGACGCACGGCCGCTGGTTGTGCCTGCACCGTGGAAGCCAGAGCAGCCAATACACACCAAGTGCGTAGAAAACAATTCATAGCAAGACCTCGGGTCTGGAAAAGAGGCTGGGAGGATCGGCCAACTGCAACTGTCTAACGTGGCAGAACAGATACAGCCGTCACAGTCCTTTACTTCGACCTTTTCGGTTGGCCCGGCTCACCGAGATTGTTCCCGTTTGCTCGATCGCCCTGTTAACCTGAGTTGAATTTTTTATCTGTGACGATCATAGCAGTCGCCATCATAGCAGTCGCCGGGCTTGTTGCTCTAAGCCAGCCACCAGGAACCCTATAGCCCGTTCGGCCTGATGCTGAAAATAGTCCCACGAATGGCCACCGGCCTGCGTTGTCAGATCGGCCACATGTGGCACCCCCAGGGCACGGAGCTTTTCGTGCAGACGGTCCGCACCACGCCACCATTCGTAATCCGCCGGGTCAGTGCAAAAGAAGATATGCGGTGGAAACCGATTCGGATGCACATGCATAATCGCGGTGTCCTGCCGGGCCTGCTCTTTGCTGTCGTACATCGCATCCAGCGGACCACCACGGCCGTACCACTGGTGGTACTCAATCGCCGGAGCAATCGCGGCCACAACGGGAAAACGATCAGGATACTTGAAGGCCAGCCGCAACGCGCCTTGGCCGCCCATGCTGATACCGCTGAGGCCAATTGCCGGGGGGCGAAAGCCCCAACGGTCGGCGATCCAGGGCAAGACGGCCTGGAAGAGATAGCGTTCGGGGGTAAGCGGCGGCTCGAAGAGGGGAGCGGGACGGTCGCCCCACCAACACTCGCCACCATGCGGACAGACACAGGCCAAGGCGTAGCGCTGTAGCAACGCGGTGAAAACGTCGCTGGTTGCCAGCGTTCGCCCACTGAGCGGGTGCAGATCAAGAAGCACAAAACGCGGTTGCTGTGAGGGGGTGAAACAATCGGCTAAGCGTCCGGAGATGTTTTGACTGGTCCAGGTTCCCACCAATGCAGATCTCCCATGGTTCGGGGCCACGCTAGCAAGCGTACCGCATCATTGTATGTTAGTAAGCGGTACCGTCGTTGGCGGTTGTATGTTAGTAAGCGGTGCCGTCGTTGCCCGTGCCCGTTTCTCACCCGCGAGGTTGCTGACATGGTGTCGTTGTCCCTGCTGCTGCTGCTTGTACCGCAGGCCGAGCCGAAGATGCCCAACATCTTGCTTATTATCTCCGACGATCAGGCTTGGTACGATTTCGGCTTCATGGGCAGCAAGGCAGTCCGGACCCCGCACCTGGACAAGCTCGCTGCTGAGTCGGCTGTCTTTCCCAATGGGTATGTACCGACTTCACTGTGTCGGGCCAGTTTGGCGACGATTCTGACGGGTCAATATGCCTATCAGCACAAAATCTGTTGCAACGACCCGCCTGAGGGAGTCGATCGCGCTCGCATGCACCCGCTGATCAAGAAAGCCCCTGCCTTGCCCCGCCTGCTAGGTGAGGCCGGCTACGTCTCCTTTCAAACCGGTAAATTCTGGGAGGGCCACTTCTCCAACGCCGGCTTCACCCAGGGGATGACCACTAAAGGCCGCCACGGCGACGAGGGCCTGGTCATCGGCCGTAAGACGCTCAAGCCGATCGAGGAGTTTTTGGCCAAGACCAAAGGCAAGCCGTGGCTGGTGTGGTATGCGCCGATGATGCCGCACGAGCCACACAATCCGCCGGAGCGGCTACTGAAGAAATACCCGGTCACCGCTGAGCGACCGCTGAAGCTGGCCAAATATCACGCTATGATCGAGTGGTTTGACGAAACCGTCGGGGCGGTGCTGGCTCACCTAGACGCCATCAAGCAACGCGACAACACGTTCGTAATCTTTGTGGTAGATAACGGCTGGATTCAAGAGACGGGGCCGAAACAGACGACCCGCGGCTGGTTTGCCCCGCGTAGCAAGCTGTCCCCCTACGACGGCGGTGTCCGCACGCCGATCCTGATCCGCTGGCCCGGCCGGGTCAAACCAGGCCGCTACCAGGATCTGGTTTCGACGGTCGATCTGGCTCCGACGGTCCTCCGCGCCGCTGGATTGAAGATCCCTAAGGAAATGGCCGGACTGTCGCTGTTGGATCGCGCAATGGGCAAAGGGCCACTGACCCGTCAAGCGATCTTTGGCGAAATCTACGAACACACGGCCCGGGAGATTGATAAGCCAGGCGTCAACCTAACGCATCGCTGGGTACGCGAAGGCGACTGGAAGCTGATTGTCCCCGTCAGAGGGGAGGTCGAACTCTTCAACATCACACGCGATCCGTATGAAAAAGACAACCTCGCTAGCACGGAGCCGGACCATCTAAAACAGCTTCACGCTCGCCTGGAGGCCTGGTGGAATGGCCGCTAACCGCTGTTTTGCCCCTCGTTCGCCCTCAGGTCACCGGCCACACTGCCCAAGCAGCACGACAGCAAGTTGCAATCCGGCTACCACCGACATACAGCCGGCTACCGAGGTGTCGAGGTAGACCGCCAGAGCGGTTCCCAGCAGACCGGCTAGCCCTGCCAGGGTCACAGCCACCAACATCATGTGGTGCAGTCGTCGCGTTAAGCGTTGCGCGGTGACGGCCGGGACGATTAGCATGGCCACCACCAGCACGGCACCGACCGCCTCGAAGGCAGCAACGATGATGCCGGCCGTCAGTGTCAGAATGCCATGATGGACCAAGGCAGTGGGCAGTCCGGCGGCGGCGGCATGTTGGGGATCGAAGGCGGTCTGTTGTATTTCTTTCCAAAACACGACGAAGAGAACGCCATTGAGCAGCAGCAGCGGAACGAGGGTAAACAGAGAGCGGGGCATCTCGCAACCAAGCAGGGGTACGACGAGGGTGTCCAGCGGAGCCGGTTCCAGCACGCCGAACAGCACACAGCCGGGGTCCAGGTCGGCGTTATCGACCAAGCCCAACAGCAGCACGCCCAGGGCGAACAGCGTCGTGAATACCACCCCCAGGCCGGCATCCTCGGGTACCCCAGTGCCGCGATGCACCCACTCCATGAGCCATGAGGTCAACGCCCCGACAGCCAACGCCCCCAGCACGGCCGGCCAACCGCCTACCTTACCCGTGAGCAGAAAAGCCAGCACCAGCCCCGGCAACACCGCATGACTGATGGCGTCGCCTAACAGACTCAGCCGCCGTAACACCAAATAACAGCCCACCGGCGCACAAGCCATCGCTGCCACACTGGCAATTACGGCCATCCACAGCGTCAACGCCATGCGGCACCTCGCCAAGCGGCCGAGAAAAGGAAGAAAGCGGCTCCCACGAGGACGATGACGGCTCCGGTGGGGGCGTGCGGCACTGTGCTAGATATCCAAGCCCCCACGGCCCCAGTGAGCGCACCGACCAACGCCGCGAGAAGTAGCAGCCGATCGAGCCGTTGCGTCCACAGTCGCGCTGTGGCAGCCGGCGTGATGAGCAACGCCGCCACCAGCACAACGCCGACAGCAGGCAAGCCAACGACAACCAAGACAGCAATCAGGCCCAGCAGCAACAGATCGAGCCGAGCGACCGGCCAGCCTTGGGCGGCAGCAAAATCGCGATCGAAGCCCAGGGTCTGGAACTCCTTGAACAGGGCCACAATCACGCCCAGACAGAGAACGGCCAGCCCAGCAAGAAAGAGCAGGTCGAGCCACTGCAGCCCGGCCGCCTTACCAAACAGGAAGGTATCCAGGCCGGCTTTGTTACCTGGTCGCTTCTGAAGCATGCCAGCCAGGACCACTCCTAGACCGAAAAAGACACTCAGGACGACGCCCAAGGCGGCATCCGGGGGGATCCGGGTTGCCTTGGCCAGCCAAGTCAGCACGGCGACACCGAACAGACCACTGAGCAACGCCCCAAGCAGCAAGGCGGGCAAATACCGCTCGCCGACCAGCCAAAAGGCCAGGCACAACCCCGGCAAGGTGGCATGGGCCAAGGCATCGCCCACCAGAGCGCGGCGTCGCAGCACAGCCAGGGCACCGATGGGACCAGCAGCGGCACCAAGCAAGGCTACCCCGGTCAACACAACCCAGGTGTTGTATGGCATCACGGTGTGAGCATTCCTTCCTGCAATGCCACCACCCGCCCACC
>JBDNDE010000332.1:0-4894 GCA_046719305.1 Gemmataceae bacterium
CTCCACTGCCCTTAGCAGTAGCTTGGCCGCCGGTCTTGCCCCAACCGTGTTGACTGCTCGTGAGAAATCCGGCACCAAAAACCCGATTATCGGCCAGGGAGAGCATCGATACGAATGCTTCCACAACTGGGGAACCCTGCCGAGGGGCATGAAATGGCAGACCACCCACGGGGTATGTGTTGATGCCGAAGGGTTGATCTACATCAAACAGCAAGGCTTAGGTCGTGATCCAGTCGATTGCGTGCATGTCTTTGACGCCATGGGCAAGCATGTGCGCAGCTTTGGCAAAGAATTCCACGGGGGCGGCCACGGCATTGACCTGCGGCAAGAGGACGGCAAAGAGTATCTGTACCTCACCGATATCGCACACGGTGGCGTGGTGGTCAAAGCGGACCTCCAAGGCGAAGCTGTCTGGACCAAGAAAGGACCGCCGCCCGAGGCCAATTACGACAAGAAGCGTTACAGTCCGACCAATGTCGCCTTTGCTCCCGATGGTGGCTTTTATGTCGGCGATGGCTACGGATCAAATCTGATCCACCAATTCGACAAGGCCGGCAAGCATGTTCGCAGCTTTGGCGAAACCGGCAAGGGTAAGGGACAATTGCAGACCCCGCACGGCATTTGGCTAGACGATCGCCCAGGTCGGGAGCCGGCTTTAGTAGTGGCTGATCGCGCCAACAAGCGACTGCAATATTTTTCTTTGGATGGCAAGCATCTGTCATTTGTGGAAGGGTTGTTGTTCCCTGCTCATTGTGAAACACGTGGCGATGTGCTGCTGGTGCCGGATTTGCATGCTCGCGTTACACTTTTTGGCAAGGACAACAAGGTGCTAGCTCAGTTGGGTGACGATACTGAGTGGCGAAAAAGGGTATTGGATGGATTCAAGATGCGTCAGACACCGGAAAAGTGTGACCCGGGCAAGTTTATTCATCCGCACGATGCTTGCTTTGACAAAAATGGCAATATTTTCGTGGTTGAGTGGGTTGCTACTGGCCGAGTGACCTTGTTAAAGAAGCTTAGTTGATCACCCGGACACAACGATGACTCAGAGAGAAGGTTGTCCGTAGTTTTGAAGGCCTTCTGCTGAGGCGCTTAGGGGATGCTCACGGTACTCCTGAGGTCCAGTGAGTCTTGTTAAAAAAGAGTATCGCTTAGGCTTACTATCCCTTCACCTCCGAATCCGAACCGAGAGGCGAACGGACCGTTATTCTGCTCGCCCGCCTGGAGTGCTTGCCGTGATGCTCTTGCTGCTCTTGTGCCTGTCGGTCGCCCCGCCCGTGCCTGGGCCGATCGTCGAGTCCACGCCGGGACTGGTCGCTCGAAACATCGGGCCGGCCCCCATGGGCGGGCGGATCCCCTCACTTGATGTGGTTCGTGATAACCCGAAAATCCAATACATTGCGGCCGCTGGTGGGGGGATTTGGAAAACCACCGACGAGGGTAAAACCTGGTCCTGTGTGTTTTCCGGCGCGCCTCATGCCTCGATGGGGGCCGTGGCCATCGCTCCTTCGGATCCCGATACCGTCTATGTTGGCACCGGGGAAGGCAACTTGCGTAATAGTGTGTCGTGGGGCAACGGTGTTTTCATTACCCGAGACGCCGGCAAGACATGGAACCACATTGGCCTGCACGAAACGAAACATATCGGCCGCATTGCCGTGCATCCGAGGGATGCCAAGATAGCTTTTGTGGCGGCCGTGGGCCGCGCCTGGGGTCCGAATCCCGAACGTGGGCTGTTCCGCACTCGCGATGCCGGCCAAACGTGGGAACATGTGCTCAAACTAGACGCAGACACCGGATGTATTGATGTCGTGATCGACCCTCGGGAGCCGAAATATGTCTATGCGGCGGCCTATCGGGTACGACGCGGAGCGTACATGGGCGGCAATCCCGCGGTGCAATTTGGCCCACTCGCGGGAATTTATCGCAGCACCGATGGCGGGGCCACCTTCGAGCGTTGCAAAACCGGATTACCCTCTGTCCCTTGTGGACGGATCGGATTGTGTATCTATGAAAAAAATCCCCGTGTCGTGTTTGCTGTCATACAGACCCAGAAAACTGATTCCCGGCAGCTAGCGGGTCAACCGGCGACGGCTGCGAACCGGGCGATTGGGCCCGTGGATACCGGAGGGATTTTCCGTAGTGAGGATCACGGAGAGAGTTGGACTAAGATCAACGATCTAGTGCCTCGCCCCTTCTACTTTGGCAAGATTCGCGTCGATCCCACTGATGAGAAACGCATCTGGGTTCTTGGCATTCCGTTAAATCTCTCAACTGATGGCGGCCGAACCTTTCGCAACGGTGCCGGTCGTAATGTTCATGTAGATCATCATGCGTTGTGGATTAATCCCCGTGATCCCAACCACCTGGTTCTCGGCAATGATGGCGGCCTGTACTATTCTCGCAACGGGGGCACCGATTGGATCCCTATTCGCAATCTGCCGATCAGCCAATTCTACAGCGTAGTGGCCGATCTGCAGACGCCTTACCGGGTTTACGGCGGCCTCCAGGACAACGGCAGTTGGATGGGGCCATCGAGAAGCGCGAACGCCTTTGGTGTCACTAATTCTGATTGGAAACGATTGTACGGAATGGATGGTTTTTATTGCCAGGTCCCTCCTGATGACCCGTTCACTGCTTATGCCGAAGGTCAGTATGGCCGATTGGTCCGAATCGACCTACGGACGATGAAGGCAACGACGATTCGTCCACGGGTGCCTGCGGGCAAGCCGGACTATCGCTACAACTGGTCGTCGCCGCTGCTGGTGTCGCCTCACGATTCACGGACCCTCTATTTCGCGGGTAATGTCGTGTTTAAGTCCTCCAATAGCGGCTTCAATTGGCAAGTGATTTCGCCCGATCTGACACGTGGTGAACTCGGCCAATCCTACCCCTCCAGCGGACATACCATCACGGCGTTAAGTGAATCACCGGTGCGGGCGGGACAGTTGTTTGCAGGTACCGATGATGGCAAGCTGCACCGGTCCACCGATGATGGTAAGAGCTGGATAGATCTCACGGATCGTTTGAAAGGGCTACCAGCAAGCAAGGGCAATGCGGCTACCGCTCACCTAACCCGAATTGAGCAAGCCCCTTATGACGAAAAAACTCTTTTCGTGACGCTGGATCGTCGGCGACAGAATGACGAACGGCCATATGTGTATCGGAGTCGGGATGGTGGGGAGACGTTTGAGCGGATCAATGGAACACTGCCGTTTGAGGGACCGGTTCATGTCGTGCGTGCGGATGCCAAGAACCGTGGGTTGCTGTTTGCCGGCACTGAGTTTGGACTGTTTGTCTCGTTCGACGAAGGCGACCGCTGGCAGGCGTTTGCTTGCGGACTGCCACCTGTGGCAGTGCATGATCTGCACATCCAACCGAAGGAAAATGAACTGGTGATTGCGACACACGGACGCGGGGTGTGGATTGTGGACATCGCACCGTTGCAAGCCCTGACACCCGACGTGCGGCAAGAAGCGGTAACGTTGTTTGCAGTGCGTCCCGGTCGTTGGCCGGGGCGTCCCGGCCATCCACCGGAGAATAGTTATGCGGGCGGCAACCCCGAGCCAGGGTTGAACGTGTACTATCGGCTGCGTAAGGAACTGCCCCAACCAGGCCGATTGGAGTTGTGGCAAGGGGAGATGCGGGTGCGAGAGACTCCCAGCGCGAGCCGAGCCGGGTTGCATCGACAGGTCTGGAAGATGGACGACTTAAAACCAGGCGTTTACGAGGTGCGCTTGCTGGTTGGAGCAAAGACGCTCAAGCAGGCGGTACGGGTTCCCGAAACGCCCAATTTTCTCAAAGCGGCCGAGGAATAAGCTATAATGGGAAAAACATTGAAATGCGGAGTGGAGAGCCTTCCCATATGTTGGCACAAACGTGGTTGACTCTGTTTCGGCACATCCCCCCGGAGCAGCAGTCGCGGTTTACCCTGATCACGATCAACGGTACAGAAATTTCCGTACAAAGTTTTCTTCGTCTGGAGAGCGATTTTGCGATCATCAAGGGACGCTTGGCCGGTAGCCAAGACGCAGGCCGAGTGTTTTTTATTCCTTATGCGTCTATTGACACTTTCAGTTTTACCAACCCGGTGAAGGATTCCGAGGTAGCCGAACTGTTCGATTCCTGGAAGCCGCCCGTAATCGAACCGGAAGTTCAACCACCATCGTGGCATGGGACGGAGAACCTCCCGTTGGAAATGATTGCCCCCGCTGCCCCGGTTGCTCCAAGCACTCGCACCCCCGTACCAACACGGTTATCCGAACAGGGAACTTTGCGACCGTTGCGCTCCGAGGTCTTGGAACGATTCAAGAGCAGCCGCCCAGGCAGTTCGTTGAATCTGCCGCGCCCCAACGAAGGTTGAAAGCTAGCAATCCGGTCGTTCGTTGCTGCTGACGGAAGAGTCCTCGGGTTGCTATGCTAAACCAAGCGTCCCGATCTGCGGCAGGTGAGATTCCTACCTAGGGGAGATCGGGCATCCGGCTCCGTTTCCCACCGATTGGGAGTCCCTCCTATGCGCAACGGCTTCGTACTCGCTTTTGTCATCGGTTTGGCTTTTTTTTCGCTAGCACTGGCAGAGGAGAGTTGGCCTCAGTTTCGCGGCCCCCAAGGCTCGGGAATCAGTTCGGCCAAGAGCGTGCCTACGACGTTCGGTGCCGATAAAAACGTCCGCTGGAAGACGGCGATTCATGACAAAGGGTGGTCCTCGCCGGTGGTTATGGATGGCCAAATCTGGTTGACAACCGCGACTTATGAAGGTACGAAGCAATGGGCCGTGGCTGTGGATCTGGACACTGGCAAGATCCTTCACGACGTGTTGTTATTCGAAAATCTCAAGCCGCCTTACACGTTTTTGAAGGACGCCAATAGCCATGCTTCGCCTAGTGCGGTGATT
>JBDNDE010000333.1:0-4885 GCA_046719305.1 Gemmataceae bacterium
ACGGAAAGCACCTGTTCGAGTGTCTCAGGCAGATCACGGGCCAGGCTTTTCTTGGGGACATAACTAGCCGCCCCCTTGTGCAGTGCTTGGATGGCTACATCTTCGCTGCCGTGGGCCGTCATCAAGATCACGGGAATCAGTGGATACTTGGCGCGAATCGCCGTCACCAGTTGCAAGCCGTCCATCTCGGGCATGATCATATCCGTCAGCACCACATCCGGTCGCTGCTTCTCTAACAGATGCAGAGCTTCGAGGCCGTTACCGGCGAAACTGGCCTGCCAGTTGCCCATTTTCTGCACGATAGAACCGGCTAGGTGCCGATCCATTGCCGAATCATCTACCACGAGAACGTTGAACGTCTGAATCGCCGAGACACTAGTGGCGTTGGACATGAGACGACCTCCATCGCATGAGGGAACGATGCAGGCCATTATGTGGGTCGCGTTAATGATCAACAAGGGGGGCGAACCAACACTAGTGGGGCCGGTTCTTACGGGTCTAATGGCGACCAGTCAACCAGATCGAAGCGGCTGTGCGGCGAGTTCTGCGGCGTCAAGCAGGCCTCGTGATAGGCGTTTCGGCCGGTGCGTAAGAGGGGTTCAAGATCCTCCAAACGCAACTGGATTTGCTCGCGGCAAAACATCAAGTCGGCCTGACCAGGCACATTCACCAGCGTTATATCGGGATAGATCTCTTTTGCCAACTCGCTGAAGCGTTTGCCGGCCTCGCTGGCGGGCACCAGCAGCAAGGAAAGCTGTGGGTCGCTTTTGACCGGTTTAGGAGAACGCACGGGCGATTCCCCGCCCACATGCACCACCTGACGCACTCCAGAATTTCGCGTCGCCACGGCAGCATTGGGCGACTCGGGCAACACCAACGGTTTGGCCGCTCCAAAATAGCTCTGTAGGCGTCCCTTGATCCCCTCGCTGTGGGAATATTCGGCCTGGGCCACATCAGTCATGGGCAAATGCTGCGTCAGAGTTTCGATGGCCAGATTGATCAGCGGTGTAGCAAAGAAGCGGTTCAAGTCCGCCGAGTCCAGACACATTTTCAACAATCCGCCTCGCGAACCAAGCAATTCATCGCCGATGCGGTGGTCCAGTTGGATCCAGTGTTCTGCGCTCAGGCTAGCTAAAAAGTGTTTAGCAGCCGACTCCAGGCTCTTTTCTCCCTCGGGCAACACAACGCGATTGGTGGCCGATTCGCGGATGCTCTCCCAGTAGCTTTCGGCGGATTGCAACGAAGGGGTGACACTGACGCCGCTGGGCCAACTGGCTCCGCCCGGAGTGCGGGTAAACGTCATGGTATCGACGACGTTGTCGATGTCTTCATCGGAGTCATGGCTCTGCTCAAGCATCTGTTGCAGATGACGCAACCGTTGCCGGCAAAAGCCCAAGTCACGAAGGCGGTCGCTGAGACGTCCCTGTAGGGCGGCATAGAACTGCAGCACGACGGTGTTGGTGTCCTCCTGGACCGCATGGCGGGCAAAAGCGCCCAGGTGATCCAGGAACACTCGTAGGTTCCGCCGGGTTCGTCCGCCGAAGAGGCTCCAGCCGCCGCCGTCGAAGCAATCGGCTAGTGCCTGGTCGACCTGCTGCTGAACCGCAGTGAACTTGCTGGCTTCTTTCTGTAGATGGGCGGCGTGTTTTTCCATCGCCTCTTCGCAGAACTGTTTCAGACGGCCCAAGGCGGTCTCGGCAAGCGCTAGGCGTCGCCCGCCGTGATCCATCAAACCGTTGATTACCTGACCGAGGCGTTCATCCCAGAGTTTGGCTAGGTTAGCAGCGGCTCGTTCCAGAGCGCGAGTCAGCGGACTGCGTTTATGCTGCATGGTGGCCACGCCGGGGATAGCAACCCCTCCCCCGAGCCAATCCCGCACCTTTTGCAGCGCTTGTTTCGCCCACCCACCAGGGTCGTCGCTGGCCATCGGCGAAAGCGATTGCTCCTCAACGGTCATCAGCATCTTGGTCAGGGCGTCGCGTAGCGGGGTTTCCATAATCTCGCCGGCCAGCTGGGCGATCCGCTCAGCGAGCACGCTGGGCTGCCAGTCCGGATCACCCAGCACGCGGGTCAGCGAGGCCTGCAACACGGCCTGTTCCGAAGCAGTCAACTCCGTCGGGCTGGCTTGCCAATCCTCTATTAGCCGGCTACAGGCGCTACGGGCAGCCATGCGAAGCAGCAAGCCTCGGGGGAACCAGACCCCAAAGGTTCCCAAACTGCGGAAATGGGTGGCAGTGCGTCGATTTCGCGATTGATCCAAACGCACCCCTAGTGGGGTAGTCAGTTCGTGGAACAAATAGCTGCCCATGTGAGAGAGCACATCCCGTCGGGCTTCGGCGGTACGGTGTTCCTGAGGCAACAGATACGTCACATCGTAGGGAGCTTCTTCGTCTACTAGACGCGGTCCATCGGTGCCATATTGCGCCGAAAAGGTAATAGCTGGCTCGCTGAAGTGGTTCAACTCTGTCAGCGTGGCGTAGATGTTGGCCTGCTCCGACTCGGGCGTGGCCGGATCTTCGGGGGCCCCACAGAACAGGAATTGCACTACACTGGCATCGGGCTGGTTCATCTGCTTCAGCAACCGACGTAGGGCATAGCCCAAATCGACCAGATACCCCGAGGCCCCTCCGGCGGCACCAGCCAAGACGTACACGCGGGGCACCATGTCGCGCAGAGCCAAGCCGGTGGCGCTAACACTAGCGTACACTCCGTCGGGGTCGCAGGCTTGTTGTATCTCACGTTTGAGCCGCGCCACCAGCCGGACGTAATTATCGGCGAAGGCCAAACGGCCCAAGGCTCGACTGCCCTGGGTCTTCAGCGATCGAGGCATTGCATAAAGTTTCTCGCGCGGCAGCCACTCCATCAACTGATCGAGTTGCCTACGGCGGTAGTGCGACACCTGCTGCAAGGGCAGATGATAAACCTCGTGATTACGCAGGGCGACTTCGGCCGAGCCGCGTTGTGCTGCTTTAAGGGCGTCGTTGTCGGAATCCAGGTACAAAAAACGGAACAGGGGCAACTTGTCCAGATCGCCAAAACGGTCGATGAGGCGGCAACGCAATTCCATCAAGGCTCGCCGGCCATACCCGCCGACCCCTAGAATGAGGGTAGGGCGGAGGCTACCAGACGTAGGTCGAGCCACGGTCACGCCCAGGTTGCTGATCGCCTCGTTGTCTTCACCGAGGCGAACCACTTCGTGCGGAAGTTCAACCGGTTCGAGTTGATCTGGGTGGGGTTGATCTAGCTCACCTAACGCTTCGAGTTGGATGTTTTCGAGGGTATCGACGATCGTTTTGGGCCGGCCGGATTTTTCAGCCTGCAACAACAACGAGGCTAGCGAGGGATTGCGGGCCGCGTACAACGCCCGCACGAAAGACAGACAGTTGGGAAAGCGTTTGGTCGGATCTTTTTCCAAAGCCCTCGCTACCACTGGCCGTTCCCCCTCGGGCAGAGCCCGCAGGTCGGGGGCCTCGTTCATGTGCTGCTGGGCTAGCATGCGGGCATTCTTGCCATTAAACGGCCGATGCCCCGTGAGCAGCTCCATGTAGACGATGGCCAAGCTGTACTGGTCGCTGTGAGGACTGATGGCCCCGGTGAACGTCTCGGGGGGCGCGTACAACGGAGTCACGGCCCCCATCACGCCCGAAGCTCCGGAACGCTCCAGCGTCTTGACCAGGCCGAAATCAGCTACTTTGACCCGGTCGCTGACCAGAAACAGATTACGCGGTTTGATGTCCAGATGCTGCAGCTTGTGGACCTCGTTCATGTGGTCCAACGCCTCGGCCGCATCACGGCAATATCGCAACAGGGTATCGCGGGGAATCCCTAGCATGCCGGCTGTTTTGCATTCTTCAAAGGCGTCGTGGAGCGACTTGTCGGCCAACTCCATGACGATGACCAGTTCACCGCCGATGATCTTAATTTGATCCATCTGCAAGACAAAGGGGTGGCGAATCTCCTTGACGCGATCCAGCGCTTTGAGTTCTTGCTCCGCGCGTGCGCCATCCTCGTCTAACGCATTGAGGTTGCCAAAGACAAACTTGATCGCCTTGTAGATGCCGCCGGGGGCCTCGCATTTCCAGGCTTCGCCGAAGCCCCCACTGCCGAGTGGTTCAATCAGGCGGTAGCCTGGAAGGGGTTCGGCATTTGGCTCCCGCTTGAACGTCATGGACAAACCCTACGCGGTCTCGTCATCGCATCCAACCGATCACTCTCGGGGAATGTGCTGCAAAACTGTAGATCATGGCAGAGCCGTTGTCCAATCGTTCCAAACGACGCGAGCAGTTTTACCCGTCTGACCCCGCACAAGCCGCATCGTTCATCCAGGCCGCACAGCTTCTCCTTTTCGCAGAGCCATTTTGGACCTAGGTCCAACAAAACATTGAAGATCCGCTTGCCCTGACAGAGGATGGATCATCAAGGGAATTGTCCTGCCAATCGGCAGGCTTCTTGAGTGGAGAAAAGGGATCATGTGGATTCGTTTGCTTGCTATGTCTCTGGCCGGCTTGACTCTCGGCATGGCCGGTTGTTTTCACACCAGCAACTGTTGCCGAACGGCTCCGCCGGCAGGGGCTTGTTGTCCGCCGGGTACTGCTCCAGCCGTGCTTCCCGCTCCGCCGCCGACTTCGGGCTACTTCCCGCCCACGGCTCGACCAGCGTTTTTCCGCACAGCCTCGCGCTAACCGGCACAATCGTTCGCCATTGCGTGCCTGAGCCGAGAGTTCGAGCAATTTTCCACCCAGTGGACTTGCCAGTTGCAATCCATCGGAAATGATTTCTTGATGCTGTCCCTGCCCTCTAGGATTGGAGCTTGTTGTCATGATGACACGACTGGGTCTTGCCTTTGGTGCCGCCCTTCTTGCTTTGGTCACCGGTTGTCATAGCC
>JBDNDE010000334.1:0-4884 GCA_046719305.1 Gemmataceae bacterium
GATCTGCCACAACTCTTTGCCCGTTGCTGGGTCATAGCCCCATAGCCCCGCCGGACCGTTGAGCAGTAGGTCCGTCCGGCCCGTGGCCGTCTTCATCAGCACCGGGGTGCTGAAGCCGCGGCCCTGATCACGCGGCGTGGACCAGACCTCCTTGCCGGTCGCCTTGTCCAGCGCAACCAACGCCGCCGGGGCCGCACCGGGGCCGCCATCGTTGTCGCAGTTGACGATTACGGTGTCACCAAATAGATAGGGCGAAGCCGCGGTGCCCCAGCCGGCCTTGCTGACGAAGGTGCCAAATTTTTTCTCCCAGACTAGCTTGCCCTGGGTAGTATAGCAGAACAGCCCCGGCGAGCCGAAAAAGGCATACACATATTTGCCATCCGTAGTACACGAGGGCGAGGCGTAGCCATGCCAGGCGTGCGTCCGCTCCACGGGCTGATCCTTGGCCGCCGTCTGCTGCCAGAGCATCTTGCCACTGACGGCATCAAGGCAAAAGACATGAAAATCTTTGCCCTTTGTACTGCCGGTAAGAAACACCCGACCCTCGTGAAGGATGGGCGAGGAGTGCCCATCGCCGGGCAAAGTGACCTTCCAAAGAATGTTGGTTTTCTCATCCCAAGTAAGCGGCACCTTCTCGTCGTTGACATAGCCCTGCTCGGTTGGCCCACGCCAGTGGGTCCACGAAGCAGCTGACGTAGCCGGTTCCCGAGCCGTCGCGAACGCTGTCAGGCTGAGCAGCAGGATCAACAATCCCCCGTAACGCATCAGAAGCACCTCAGGTAGGAGAAACAGGCAGGACAAGTTCAAGGATAAGAGAACAGTGGCGATCTGGCTCAGGAAAAAACTCGCCACGCCCGTTCAGGCGTCTCGGAATAGGCGTTTGCGGCACGCGGGGGTATCCCTCCGGGTTTTAGCTCTTGCGTTTTTGGGCAAACAACCACTCCAGCACCGCCGGATCGGCGTAGGTTTTGGTCCAGGAGTCGTGGCCCGCTTCGGGATATTCGGTGTACTTGGGCGAGCCGCCGGCTTTCTTTAACGCCTCGATCATCTCGCGCGAGCGTTCCGGCCTTACGACATTATCCTTAGCCCCGTGGAAAGCCCAAATCGGCACATGAGCAAACTTTTTGGCAGAACGAGGGTCACCGCCCCCGCAGATGGGAATGGCCGCCGCAAACAGGTCGGGCTTGCGGGACAGTAGATCCCAGGTGCCGAAGCCCCCCATCGACAGTCCCGTGAGGTAGATGCGATTCTCATCAATTTGGTATTCTTTCTTCAGTTCTTCGAGCAGAGCGAGCACCAGCGCTAGCGGCTCGGTCGGTTCCTTGGTGGTTCCGGTGGCAGTCCAGTCGGCCCAGCGAGCCGGATGAGGCGGGCACTGCGGCACCATCACGAAACACGGATACTTTTTGCGGACCTCGTCGCTAGCGAAATTTTTCACCCCGTGCTTCATCTGGGCCTTGTTGTCCTTGCCACGCTCGCCGGCCCCGTGCAGAAAAATTACCAGCGGATAAGCGGTTTGGCCGTCGTAGCCCTGGGGCTTGAGCAGTCGATACGGCAGGCTGGCCTTGCCCGAGGTGAAGGTTTTCTTTTCCAGCAAGCTGTCGAGATCGGCCCCGCGACTGGCCGTTAGCCCCACCAGAACGGCCACGCAAGTGAGCAACCAACGCATGAAGAATCTCCTTGGAACAGAGGCGACCAGCTCATAGGATACGCGAAGGAAGCGACCCGGGGAGGGGCGGGATGAACAAAACACAGCCCGAGGCAGCGACAATTGCCCAGGCTCCACAACACTCGCAGACTCAGCTGCCGCCAGCCTGGGATTGGCCCGAACTGCTGGCCGTCTACATGTTGAGTCAGATCGTACACAGTGTAGGGGTTTACGGCCTGCTGGCCTCCGGGGTGTTGGCCCGCGTTTATGGAACGGAGCGTGTCACGGCAACGCCGTTGCCTGCCCTGGATGCAACGCGATTCGGTCTGTGGTCGGTAGTGGTGGCGTTTCCGATGCAACTAGCGTTGACGTTGGTTTTGCTGTGGCACACGCAGCGGGTCACGCTAGCACAGCTGGGAGTGCCCGGTTCGTCGTCCATCGGTCGGCAACTGCGCGAGGCGGCCGTGCTGGGACTGCTATTCATTCCGCTAGTGTATGGCATTTATGCAGTTTCGTTGATTGGCAATGAGCAATTAGGAGTTCCGTCCTCGGAACACAGCTTCACCCAGCTGGCGCGGCAGGGGCTATCGTCCACAGAGGCCGTTTTGCTCGCGTTGGCGGCCTGTGTGGTCGCTCCGATCTGGGAAGAGCTATTGTTTCGCGGCCTGATTCAGCCCTGGGTCCTGGCGCGCGGCGGGCAAGCGCAGCTTGTCGTGCTGGCCCTAGCCATCGCGGTCGGCTTGCTGCATGGTAGAGTTCCTGCCATCTCCGCAGCGGTTGCGGCGGCCCTGACGATCGCCTGGCCGGCCTCGTGGCGGGGGATGTACGGGGTGGCCGTGTTGTTTGCCTTTGTGCATGCGGCAGCGTGGCCGAGTCCGATCCCCTTGCTAGTGCTGGGACTGGTTCTGGGGTGGCTAGCTCGGCGGGGGGGGCTGATCGGTCCGATTGCCTTGCATGCAGGGTTTAATGCGGTGGGGTGTCTAGAACTGTTCGTCTCTTTCTTGCCAAAGCTGAGTTGATCCACTAACCTAGAAAGGGACGTGTGGCGCAAAAGCTGTTTGTTCGCTCGTCCGTGGGAGATCCGTTGATGAGCCGCGTCGTTGGTGTTGGTATCCTGTTGGCCTTGATTGTCTGCTCCTCGGGACCGGCTGTGTTGGCTCAGAAGGCCAAACCCAAGCCGGATGAAGGGGATAGAGACGCGGCGAAAAACACCGAAAAGAACATCAAGGCCGGCCTGGTTGTCGGTCGGTTGATGAACATCTATGAAGAGAGTCGCAAACTCCGTGTTCAGGTTTCCGTTCCGGTGACCCGGCTGGATGAAGGAGCCGCTGCTAATCTGCTCAACGCCCAAAACGGCCTGGTGCAAGCGCAACTGGCCTTGCGGATGGCCCGCGATCCCAACGCCTTGATCCAGGCGCGGCAGCAGGTGGCTCAGGCTCAATTGCACGTGGCCCAAGCCCAGGCTGGGTTGTATCGCACGGAGATAGTTCAGCACGAGATCGAGGTCCAACCGCTGGACGAGGTGATCGTTCGCCGCGTCAATCCCCCTGAAACCTTCGATGACAAGGGCCGCCTGAAAAAGAAGTACACCAAGGCCGAACTGAAGGAACTACGCGGCGACGATCCAAAGCTACCCGGCTACAAGGCCGAGTTCAGCGACTTGCAAAACGATCAAGTAGTGCGGCTGCATTTAGTACGCAAAAAAGGCGAAGCGACTCGACCGATGCCCAAGCCCAAGAAAACCAAAACACCTGAGGAGATGGACCCAGCGGCCGAATTGCTGGACAAGGACAAGCTGCCTAAAGTGTCGATGATCGAGATTTTAGCGGAGGCGGTCCCGCGACCGTAAACCAGCACGACAGGAAAGCAACCGGCGGACGCAAAACGCCGTTTTGCCCGCTCACCCGACACCTGTCACAACCGAAGCGGTTTTCTCCATCAACAGATGGGATGAGATGGGATGCATCAGCTCTGGCGATTTAACCCACAGCAGATGGGATGCATCCGTTCTGGCGATCACGCCGCATCAGTGGTGGCCTTGGGGTCCAGCGTCACCCGAGTGGCGGCGTCGGAGGCAATCATGGCGTTACGCATCTGGCCCATGAGGTCCGTCATAAAGCCCGGCGAATGCGGAATCATGATCGTGTTGGTCTGCGACGACAGCCCCACTTCTTTCAAGGTGTCGAAGAATTGCGTCATTAGTACCAGGTTCATCACGTCCTGAGCCGTCGCACCGGGCACGCCGTGCCGGAACTCCTCCACCGATAGCCGCAACCCGTCCACGATTGCCTTGCGCTGGTCGGCGATCCCCTTGCCCTGCAGCGCCTTGCTCTGGGCCTCGGCCTCGGCCGCCTTCACTTTCAGGATGCGGTCGGCCTCGCCCTTTTCCGTTGCCGCGACGCGCATCCGCTGGGCGGCGTTGATCTCGTTCATGGCGGCCTTGACCTTGGGGTCGGGGTCGATGTCGGTCACCAGCGCCTTGAGAATGCCATAGCCGAAATCGTCCATTACCTCGGCCAGTTCGCTTTTGACGGCGTCGGCGATTTCATCTTTTTTCTCGAAGACATCGTCGAGTTTGATCTGTGGAACGCGAGCGCGAACCACGTCAAACACATATGAGGTGATCTGGGCCTCGGGGTCCGCCAGGCGATAAAACGCCTCATAGACCTTGGTCGGCAAAACGTGATACTGCACTGAGACGACCGCCTGAAGAAAGACGTTGTCCTCGGTCTTGGTTTCGACGCGGACATCGAGTTGTTGCACACGCAGGTTGATTCGTCCCGCCACGGCATCAATCAGCGGAATTTTTAGGTTCAATCCGGGCGTGGCAATCGCCACAAACTTGCCGAAGCGTTGTACGATGGCTGCCGTCTGTTGTTCGACAGTGAAAAACGCCCCTGCCAAGGCGATCACCAGGAGCAACAGGGTCACTCCAGCGAGAATCAACACAGTAGTCGGATCCACGAGCGAACCTCCTTTTGGCCGTAACTGAGGCAATCAGGATGACGGGGGACAGCTTTGTCATTGAATGAGAAACAGGAGTGATCGTCCACTCGAAATAGCTTTCGTCGCCCGTGCCCTCACCTTGGGTAAAAGCGTTCCTGTTCCGGGAGATTCTCTTTTCTCCTGCTGGCGGTTCGTCATTTTCGACCTATGCGAAACTGCTCTTCTCTTAGAAATGTTCTTCTCTTAGAAAACAGAGGCATTCACCCGATCCGACATCGGGATACTTCTGG
>JBDNDE010000335.1:0-4862 GCA_046719305.1 Gemmataceae bacterium
GACCGTGATGCTGGTAGTTGGATTGCATTCTCGCTCGCATCAACGAAGATTCACGTACGCTGTTCACCGAGACGTTTGAGACGATCCGGCATCACTTCCAGGCGTTATTTCGCAAACTGTTCGGCGGCGGTCAGGCCGATGTCATTCTCGAAGAAGGCGTCGACATTCTCGACAGCGGCATCGAGATAATGGCTCGGCCGCCCGGCAAAGAACTCAGCAGCATTTCGCTCATGTCCGGCGGAGAGAAGACCATGACGGCTGTCGCATTGCTCTTGGCGATTTTTCGCAGTAAGCCGTCGCCCTTCTGCATCTTGGATGAGGTCGACGCTGCCCTGGACGAGGCCAACGTCGGGCGTTTCACTGACGCCCTGCGTGAGTTTACCCAACATTCGCAGTTCATTCTCATCACCCACCACAAACGCACCATGGCAGCGTGTGATGTCCTGTGTGGCGTGACCATGGCCGAACCAGGGGTGAGCAGTCGCTACGCGGTGCGATTGGAGGACTGGCCCGAGGCGGCCTAAGGGAGCCGCTTTTGCACCTGACCTGATTGGCATTTTCCCCAAGCCGTAGCAAAAGATCGAAAAATTTCTCCTCTTAGGACGTAAATCGAGAGGAAGTTTGGAAAACAAGTGGGCTGGGCCAACCTCCGGACGAACGGTTGCGTCCTTTACAGAGTCTTCCTTCTTGCCTTAACCACGAGGAGCCACGACATGTTTGGTACACAACGCTTCGATTCGCGTGTTCGTCGCCTGCTGGACGAACTAGGTTACAAGTATGAAATCGATAAGGATGGTGATTTCAAACTCACGATGAATCTGGGCGACGGCCGTTCTCAAGTCGGCTTCATCAACTCCAAGACCTCAACATTTGGCGGTCTTGAGATTCGCGACATCTTTTCTTTGGCCTATGTGCTCGATGGACCGCCCACGGAAAAAATCGCCAACTTCCTCCTGCGAGATAACGCTGTCGTCAAAATGGGAGCCTGGCGCATCACCGGTGGAGCCGACGGCGGCCGCTGTGGGCTGGTCTTTGCTGCCAATCTCGCGGCGGATTGCGATGCTCACACGTTCAACACGGTTTGGGAGTTTGTGCTGCGAAAGGCCGACACCTTTGAGAAGGAGATTTTTCAGACAGACAAGTACTAGCAACACATGCCGATGGGCTCCAATAGATGGAAACCATCGGCCGCTCGTGTGTGTGCCACGACACGGATGCCCGATGGTTGCCAACGGCCCGATGCCCTTGGCTGTTGCTCCACGTGTCTAGTGGATTGACCTACTCGTTCGTCGTGTTGCTCTGTGAACTCTGTTCCCGCATCGGACTTACTTGCCTCCCGGTTCAACATACTTTTCCAACCATGCGAACACTTCTTGATGCCAGCGTTCGCCGTTCTTCGGCTTAAGCACCCAGTGGCCCTCGTCGGGGAAGTTTACGAACCGGCTGGGTACCTTCTGACGCTGTAACGCCGTGAACAGTTCGTGGCCCTGGCCAATCGGACAACGGAAATCTAGATCGTTGTGGATGATTAGCATGGGGGTTTTGAATTTGCCCAGGTTGGCGGCGAAGCGATGCGGTGAGTGTTTCTCGTAGCTGCTACGGTTTTTAGCCCACGGCGGACCGCCATGCTCCCACTCATCAAACCACAATTCGTCCGTGGTACCGTACATGCTGTCAAAGTTCCACACGCTACAATGCGTAATCAAACACCTAAACCGGCCTGTGTTGACGGCAAACCAGTTCATCATATAGCCGCCAAATGATGCACCTGCAGCACCGATACGATTTTTATCTACATATGGCAACGACTCGATGTAATCGGCCCCCTTCATGAGATCTTCGTAACATTTGCCGCCCCAGTCGCCTGTGATCTCGTCGGTGTATTTTTGGCCGAAGCCGGTGCTGCCGCGTGGGTTGGGAAGGGCGACGACATACCCACGGGCCGCCCAGAGGCTCGGGCACCAACGAAAGCTCCAGCCGTCTTCCCAGGCACCCTGCGGCCCGCCGTGTACTAGAAAGGCAACGGGATATTTTTTGCTAGCATCGAATCCGGGTGGTTTCAGAATCCACATCTGCATGGGTGTTTCCCCTGCCCCCCTCACGGTCACACTCTCGGGGGTCGGCAAGTCCAACTGGCTCAAGAGCGGTTCGTTGACCCGCGTTAGCTGGATGGGGTTGTCCTTGCCATGCCGGGCGAACACCTCGTTGGGCCGGGTCATGCGGGATTGGGCAAAGGCGATCACTTTGCCATCTGCACTGCTGCTTAGACTGCTGATCAGCCCTTCGCCTGTCTTTTGCAGGTTTCCCGTGGCTGGCGACAGGATACCCAACACCGTGTGCCCCTTGTCGGCAAAGGTGATAGCCAGCGTTTCGTTGCCTAGCCAGATCAGATCCTCGACGCTAAGGTCGATTTCAGCGGTGAGGTTCTTCGGTTTACCGGTCCACTGGCCGCTGGCGTCGACCTCGACCAGCATCACGTCCCACTTGTCGGCCTCGTAACCGGGCGTCTTTTGGGCACGGTAGACGAAGCGTTTGCCATCGGGGCTGAATCGGGGAGCGTTGTCAGCGGCCTTGTTGGCGACAGAGAGCGTCTCGGGTTTGCCGCCTTTGATGCTCACTCGTAACAACTCCATGTTGGTACTCCAGGCTTCATCCTCCGCCGGCGTTGCAGTGTAGATCAGATACTGGCCATCAGGGCTGAAGGTGTAATCGTCGCCGGCACTGAACGTGCTACTAGTAGGGACGGCATCGCGGTCGCCCGGAGTGACATTGAGCGGCTCACCGCCCCCTGCCGGAACCACAAACAGATGCTGGCGTTTGTCCTCGACATAACTATCCCAATGGCGGTAAAACAGCTTGGTGAACACTTTGGCCTTGACCGGCGATTTGTCGATCTCTTCTTGCTTCTTTTTGTTGGCGGCGTCAGCCTCTTTGAACGGCTTGTCGCTAAATTCGGGGAAAACGACCGAACTGAAAGCAAGGTGTTTGCCATCGGGACTCCAAACCGGGCCGCTAGCGCCGGTGCTGAGGTCGGTCAGTTGGCGGGCCTCACCACCTTCCAAGGCGATGACCCAGATTTGCGAACTACCCGATCGGCTCGACTCAAAGGCGATGAATTTGCCATCCGGACTCCAACGCGGGTGGCGGTCCTTCTTGTTGGTTGTCAGTTGCCGAGGCGGGGTCTTGCCATCCGTGGCGACCAACCAGATGCTGGACGTGCTGCTGTTGGCTTCCAGGTCGACACTGGTGAGTGTATAGGCAACAAGTTTGCCATCGGGGCTGATGGCCGGGTCGCTAATGCGTTTCAGGGCGTAAAGATCTTCGAGCTTCATGGCGCGACGGCTGTCGGCGGCCAGAACTGGGGCGAGGCTAAGCAGTGCCACCGCCAAGCAGAAAATCAGAAAGCGGTCCATCGTGATTCCTCATTCCTCTTCAGTGGGCAAACAACGCGATGGATTAGGAACTAGCGATCTGCTCGACGGCTGGAAAGGGGCAAGCGATCCAATCCCCCCTCCCCTCCAGACACACCTCGACGGGCTTTCTCGCTGGGCTTCGCTACAACAACTCGCAGAGTAAGAGATTTTTCTTCCGCCAAGCCAGGGGGTGATCGGGGCATGCGTGCCGTCGTTGTCGAACAGTTTGGAGAACCGGCCGATGTGGTGAAAGTGGCCGAGGTGCCCACGCCGTCGCGTGCCGAAGGGATGGCACGAGTGCGTATGCTTCTTAGCCCGATCAACCCCTCGGACCTGATGACGATACGCGGCATCTATGGCCGTCGCCCTTCGCTGCCCTTCACGCCCGGATACGAGGGGGTAGGTGTGGTCGAAGAGGCTTCCGGTGTGATTGCCTGGATGCGTGGCCTAAAGGGCAAACGGGTCGCCGTGCTCAATGGCACCGGAGGCAATTGGGCCGAGCAAGTTGTTATTCCCGCGCGGCAATGCATCCCGTTGCCCGACGATCTACCCGACGAGCAGGGGGCCAGCTATTTTGTGAACCCTGCTACAGTTCTCGTCATGATTCGCTATGTCCTGAAGGTACCACGCGGAGCGTGGCTGTTGCAGACAGCAGCGGGTAGCGCTTTAGGACGCATGATCATTCGTCTGGGCAAACGCGATGGCTTCAAAACCATCAATCTGGTCAGACGACGCGAACAGCTCACCGAACTCAAAGCCCTAGGGGCTGACGAAGTGCTGGTCAGTGGTGAGGACGACATCCTCGCCCGCGTGCGTTCGCTGACCCCCCAAACCGCAGGCGTTGGTTATGCCCTGGACTGTGTCGGCGGCTCCATGGGATCTCAAGCCGTCGCTTGCCTGGGCAGTGGTGGCCGGCTCTTGCTCTACGGCACCCTGTCCAACGATCCGATCCGCCTCGAGTCTCGCTCCTTGATGGTCGGCCGCAAAACCATCGAGGGCTTCTGGTTGGCCGATTGGGTCAAGCTGCAAAGTCCCTGGGTCATGCTCTCGCTGTTTCGGCAAATCACGGCGTTGATTCGCGAAGGCATCTTGACGACCGATGTGGGAGCCTGCTTTCCTCTAGATCAAATTTCGCAAGCGGTGCAAGAAGCCGAACGGGTGGGACGCGGCGGTAAAGTGATGTTGCGTTTAGGACAGTGAGCCGCTTCCTGAACTAGGAACTAGCGGACGGACAGCGGCTCCAGGACAGGGAGTCAGGAACAGGGTGACGTCTTGCCCCGCTCTCTGCCTATTCAGCTTAGGGACTCTGCAAATCGCTTAGCGGCAGCGTCCCCCCGCACAGCTTCTGCCGTATCCACCGACGTAGTAACTGGTTGCCGAGTAAACCGGTACACCGCAGCTACCACTGGCACAACCCGAAACGACCAGAGCAGAGTACACCACTGGGGC
>JBDNDE010000336.1:0-4855 GCA_046719305.1 Gemmataceae bacterium
CCCGGCCACCAGCACAAGCAGTGGACCGATGATCGATTCGGTCCGATGTCGCAAGCGTTGCACTTGCGAATAGCGGGCCAGTTGCCGCTCGATCCGCGACTGATTGAACATTTCCATCATGTAACACTTGACCAAACGCAACAACATCAGCGATTCGCGAATGATCGTTAATCGCTCTGCTGCGATGATGTTGGCCACTTTACTTTTGGCTCGAAAATAGGTCAGCAGTTGCACAGCCACGGCGTAAACAATGATCACCACCAGCACAAAGGCCAACGCAAGGATCAAGTCGATCCAGAAAGCAAATAGCACCAAGAGGACCAACAACACCGGTTCGCGTATTGCCGTGGTCAGATGATGGTACAAGGCATCATGCAAGGACTCGCAGTGCCGCGTCAGCAGCGTCACTGCTTCGGAAGGCCCCAGAGCTTTAATGGCAAGCGTACCCAGGCGAAACGTCTGATGATAAACTCCTCGCCGCAGCCGACTTGACGCTTCTGTGGCTACGTAGGCAGCAGATTCACGGTTTATGATCACCAGCATGACCGCAGCCAGGCCGAGGATAATTGTCAGCAGGGTAAGCCCAGTCAGATAGGGTGGAAAGAACATCAGTTCATCCTTGCCGGAGTTCCACATCCACGGGTTCCACGAAGCTAGCCACGGCACAATGCTAGGCAAACGCCTCAACTCGCTACGTACCACTAGGCTCAAAATGCCATGGTCTTCGCGGATCAGTCGCCATTCTGAGGGGCTGCTTTTATCCTCGTCAAACACCTCATAGGCGGCAGAGCGGCCACAGCGATGGTCCAGAGTATCCCAGACCATCTCTTCCCAAATGCGTTCGAGCGTCGCGGTCTGAAGTTTTTTCCCGTTCAGCTTCAACAGATCTTTACGCTCACCCGCCGAGTAACCCGCGTCCTTCAACCACAACTCGCGTTTTTCCTCGCTGGCAGCGTCCCAGCGGTCCCGAACAGTTTGGCGTTGCCCAAAACCCAATTCGTTCCAACTAGGCACATGACCTCGCGAGACCATGTAGTCCACGAACAGCCATAGTACTCCCAGCAAGCCGACGATCATGACAGCTGATAGAACCGCCGTGATGTAGGCAATCCATTTGTAGCTGCTGGCATAGTTCAGGTAGGCAAGTGCCTTATTGAACGCCGATTCCGGAGATTGATTCCCGCCCCGCGCCACGATGACTCTCCCGTACCTGCCGCTTCGTTTTTTATTTTCCCTCTAGGAGATCTATCTTATCGCAGCGGTCGGTACGGAAGAAGTGCCGCTCAGGCCAGATCTTTGTCTTCGAACAAGATCAGGCCGAAAAGAAGGACAATTCCGGTATAAATCACTCCATACAGGGTGACCGACCCGACGTATCGGAAGAACAGATTAGCCGGTGGGGCCGCATCACTCAGCAGAGCCGGATCAATCGTAAAGGCTCCCAAGTCCGGTAAAAAGGTATCAAACACTCGCGCGACGAAACCTAACAACCGTGCCACCGTCGAGTCCGGTTGCTCGTTCGCTGTCTGCCGGGCCACTGCTAGCAGTGTCGGCGTCAGGTTGGCTAGCAGAAACAACGCCAGAATGCAGACAAGATTCACAACCACAGGCAACCGGGTCGCCAGGGTGACCGACACTGCTACCAACACCATCACCTGCGAAAAGCACAACACTAAGCCTGGAAGGGTGTCCGCCGCGTGGGCCACCCATCCGAAGGCCCCACGCAACATATCGGTGGAACCGGCCGGCAGATCCCATCGTGAGAGCAGTTCGGTGACCCAGGCTGGCGTCGGAATCACGCCAATGATCGCCTGGTTGGTAGCACTCTCGGTGGGAGTTTCTAGCTTGTCCCACCAATGCTTGACCATCAACACGCCTTCAAAATAGACCCCCAAAAAGCCGAACATCAACAGCCCTGCCAGGGTTATCCCGAGAAATTTACCTAGCATAAACTGCCGCCTCGACACCGGCTTGCTCATCACCGTGATCGCAGTACGCCCTTCGATTTCTTCGCTGATCGACAGGCTCGCTGCTAGGGTGCCGAAGATGACCGCGGCTAGCATGATCGTATCATAGCCGAGTTGCTTGACCATCAGATAATCTTCGCCCAAGGTGAAATAGGGGATGATGATCCACACCGCCATCGCAAATAACGAGCCGATCACCAGCAACCAGAAAGTCGGCTGGCGGGTCCCTTCGCGAAACGCCGACAAGGCCACTGCTCCCCCCTTGGGCCATGCCACTAGCAGAAACGCAAAGATCAGCACGAACAAGTCGGCCGTTATCTGCAGTTGCAAGATGGCAGCGTAGGCCCGGCCAAGGTTTTCGAGCGTCTCGCGATCCGTGACGGTCAGGAACAGAGCCGCGGGTAAGCCGACACACAAGAACAGAGTGGGCCAAAGTCGCTGTATCAGCCAGGGTTGCAGAGGGTTACTGCGAAGCTGGATACGATCTTGATGGGTGAGCAACAGTACATACATCCAGGGCAGCGCGAACAGCAGTTGCAGCAGCATCAACCCTGTTCCGGTCAAAATACTCATGATGGTCGCGTTCATCTCGGCCCTTGTCCCGTGGCTGGTGAATCGGTTGCTGTGTTTACTGTACGCCCCGGCGAGCGGAGTGGTTCGCTTCGATAGTTCGGTTGCGTCCCCCAGGCCAGTTTGTCATTCAGGGTGCGGTAAAAGCCACGTCCAGTCGCTCGGGCTAGCTTGAACCGCACAGGTGCGCGGCGTACTTGTACCTGCCCTTTCTCCCCCAGCAAAACACTTTCTTGGCCATCTATGATTAAGTGTGCATGAGAGCCGCCCCGGCTCACCTCGATGGTGTACATCTTGTTGGCATCGTCCACTACGGGTCGGCTGGTTAGCCCGTGCGGACAGATCGGTGTGATGGCAAAAACCTCCAACTCCTGGCCCAAAATCGACCCCCCTGCCGATAGCGAATGCGCCGTCGAGCCAATCGGCGTCGAGATCAACAGGCCATCGCCCGAATAGCTGGCAACATTTTCCCCGTCGACGAAAAGTTCCAGATCCAACATATGAAAGGGTGGACCCGTCTGCACTGCTATATCGTTCAACCCCAGCCAGGTTGGTCCGCCCGGCTGACTCGCCTCAAACATTATGTGTTCTGTGATCCGGTAGTCCCCGGCGGCTATGGCTGCAAAGTGCGTCTCAAACTCTTCAGCAGTGAAATCCGCTAGGAAGCCGAGCCGCCCCAGGTTGATGCCCAGCACTGGGATTTGCCGGTAGCCCATCTGCCGGGCCGCCCGCAAAATCGCGCCATCGCCGCCTAACACCAAGGTAAGCTCGGCTTCGATGTTGCTCAGGTCAGTTTTCTGATAAAGATCCTCATGGACCACCTCTGCATGACGGCGAATGAAGGGCAGCAACCGGGCCGCCTCATCTAGGACGCCCGCGCGATGGGCATTGCCTAAAACCAGAACGCGAATCATCCGATGCTCCCCGCAAGTCCACCGCACAGGCTACCGCCCACCCCACCCAGACGGAGCTTGTTGTAGGATTTTCCTCATAGCTTGGTTGCTATCCGATGTAGCAAGAGCCTTGGCCTTTCGAGAGTTTTTTTCTCCAACGCTTGCCTTGACGATTTCTTCCACGCAGTTAGCATGATAGCGGCGAAGGAGATGTGTTCCTCTCGCTATCGCGCTAACGTGGTGCGATGGGCTAGTGGCCGCTACTGTCCGAATGCCTGGTGGGCCGGTCGGGATGCGGGAGGCTCTAGCGTAAAGGAGGTGGTCCTTTGAGTTGTAGTAGCACCCAGGTGAGGCTGCGTTAAAACGCGCCGACGGGCTGCCGTTGGACCGCAGCCTATTTTTTCCTGAAGCCTCGGGTAGTATCGACCCGGGGCTTCCCTCTTGTTCGCTCAGCTTCTTGATCTGTTTCACCCTAGAAGCTCGGCCCTAGGCCGGCTGAACACACTGTTTTTCCACCCACGTCACCAGATCCCTAAATACCGCCGTGGGGTCCGGCTCAAACTCCAAGGTATGGCTTGCCTGGGGGTATTCGATGACCTGTACCTCTGGTGCTTGCAACCGTGACACATACTGTTTCGTCCGCTCGTTATCCGTGATGCGATCCTGCCCAGCTAGCATCAGCAACACCGGCACCCTCAGCCGTGCCTGAGCGATAGCCGCATCTAGCCGCACGCTCTCAATAAAAAAACGTGCCGTAGCGCGTCGCAATGACAACGGATCGTCACGGATAAATGCTTGCCGTTGAGGATTGGAAGTGAACAGGGCCGGATCATCAGCCCCAACCCGTTCAGTCCGAGACGGAGCAAACCACCAAGCGCCCCCGATCCGCAGACGGGTCACCAGCGGCGGCCTCAACTGCGTACAGATACCCGGCGTGATTAGTCCCAGACCCTGGGTGCGACCCGGATAGCATTGCTCCAATGCCACCGCTAGTTTGCACCCCCACGATACCGACAACAGCACGGCAGGCGGCCCTTGGTCGAGTAACTCGACGATGTCCTCCACTAAACGCCGCCATGAGGGGGTATCGCCCCGAGCCTGGGTATTCCTACCCGAACCTCGCCGTTCGAGAAATTCGACCCCAAACCCCGCCTGCGTCAATGCTCGGCACGATTGTTCATACCATCCCGCATGGCTTTGGATACCATGCAGATACACGACTCGACCCCGAGGGGTGTCAGAAGGTGTGTATCGATGAACAAATACCTTATATCCATCAGAGGTACGGTAGGCATCGAGCTGAGCGTTCACCAAGCCCCCTCCTCATTCTTGAACTCAGGATCATTCTCCAAATATCTAAACATCTCTCGATCTGCTGCTAAATCGACCGTGGCAGGTTTCTCCGGTGGCTCGACTGCGATCAAG
>JBDNDE010000337.1:0-4842 GCA_046719305.1 Gemmataceae bacterium
TGCTTTTGTCAGCCAGCTAGTTGGCCGGCATACAGGGCACCGCGGCGAATCACGAGTTCAGGGGGAGCAGGCATCGAACGCAACACCGACCCCAAGCGACGCAGCACCAGCACCTGGTCGGTCCCTAACCCGAGGCACCCGATAGCAAGCAATGGGAAAGCGAACCGCTAGTGCTGATTTCCTGGTCCCGGACGCAGTCTATGGCTCCGAGTTGGCCAGTAAGTTTATCAACTGCCTGATGCTCGACGGCAAAAAGTCGACCGCCATGCGCATCTTCTATGGTGCGATGGACCAGATCAAGAAACGCATGGGTGATGTCAACCCGATTGAGGTCTTTCACCAGGCGGTGGAAAACGTCAAACCGACCGTGGAAGTGCGTTCCAAACGGGTCGGCGGGGCCAACTATCAAGTGCCGATGCAAGTGGGTAAAAAACGCCAGCAAAGCTTGGCCATCCGCTGGATCATCGCCGCTAGCCGCAATAAATCAGGCCGACCCATGTATCTGCGATTGGCGGATGAGTTGATGGCAGCCTACCGTCGCGAAGGCGAAGCAGTGACCAAACGAGAGAACACGATCAAGATGGCTGATGCCAACCGGGCCTTTTCGCACTTTGCGTGGTAAGCCGGGCGGCAACGCAAAAGCGTACACGCAGCACACCGAGGACTCCGCGAAGACAGACCAGGCTCGAACGAAGGCATGCTTTTCTGTCTTTCGCTTCGATTGGTTCGCTAAGCGGTTCGTCACGGTGGGGTTGCGTGTCTGTTTGTCTCATAACCACGTGGGGGAGATGCTGCGATGGCCGCCAAAACCCAGGTTGATCTGAGCAAGATCCGTAATCTGGGCGTGATTGCCCACATCGACGCCGGCAAAACCACCACCACCGAACACCTCCTGTTTTACAGCGGGGCCACGCACCACCTCGGCCGGGTTGATGATGGTAATACCACCACCGACTGGAACGTCGAGGAGCAGGAGCGTGGCATCACCATCTATTCGGCATGCATCCCGTTTCAGTGGCGTGATTGCACGATCAACCTCATCGACACGCCTGGCCACGTCGACTTCACCGCCGAAGTGGAGCGCAGCCTACGCGTCTTAGACGGGGCAATTGTCGTGTTCGATGCCCAGAAAGGCGTCGAGGCCCAGTCCGAAACGGTCTGGCGTCAGGCCAACAAATATGGCGTGCCACGCTTGGTGTTCATTAACAAAATGGATGTCGTCGGGGCCAACTTCCGCAACACCCTGGAGGCCATCCGACGCCGCCTCCGCGGCAACCCGGTAGCCGTGGCTATTCCCATCGGGGCTGGCTCGCCCAAAGATTCTGACCGCCCATTTGCCGGTACCATCGACTTGTTACGCATGAAGGCACTCTATTTTGATCCCAATGATGCCGGGCAAACCATCAGCGAAGCAGAAATCCCCGCAGACTATCAACAAGAAGCGGAACAATGGCGTGAAAAACTCTTTGATGCGTTGACGGCTCATGATGAGAAGGACCGCATCACTACGGCGTATCTGGAAGGCCGAGAAATACCGTTGGAGGAGATGCGGTCGCTGCTCCGTGAGCAGACGCTAGCCGGGCTGATCCAGCCAGTGCTTTGTGGCTCGGGACGGGAACATATCGGCATTCAGCCGCTGCTCGATGCCGTGACCTACTATTTACCCTCGCCACTGGACAAGCCCCCGGTGGTGGGGCAGAACCCCAAGAAACCCGAGAAGCAGGAACGACGCAAACCAGACCCTAAGGAGCCATTCTGTGGGCTGGTGTTCAAAGTAGTGGCCGATACACATAATGAGTTGTATTATGTGAGGATTTATTCGGGAATGCTTAAAGCCCAAAGTCGGGTCAGCAACGCAGGCAAGGGCACCAAAGAACTCATCAGCAAGCTCTATCACACCCTAGCCGACCCCACCCAGCGTGAAGAGTTACCCGAAGCGTATGCAGGCGACATTGTAGCGCTGATCGGGCTGAAGGATTCCATCACCGGTGACACCTTGTGTGACACCCAGCATCCGATTCTGCTCGAACCAATCCAATTCGCCCAGGCGGTAGTCAGCCGAACCATTGAGCCGCAGTCGTCGGCAGACCAGCAGAAGTTGATTGATGTGTTGAATTTGTTGAAGAAGACCGACCCGACCTTTCATTGGGGCAAAGACAAAGAAACCGGTCAGACGCTGATGACCGGCATGGGGATGCTGCATCTGGAAATCATGCAGCATCGGATGGAACGTGACTTTCGGCTGAAAATTCGCGTCGGCCAACCGCGGGTCAGCTACCGCGAGACGATTCGCTCGCCTCGTCGAGGGGAAGGCGAATGCAACCGAACTGCTCCCGGAAGCGGCCCCGGCCAGTTCGCCAAACTGGTGATCCAACTGGAACCCTACCAGGGCGAACAATCGGTACTGGTGGTCAACAAACTCAAACCGGACACCTTGACGCCCGAACTGCTTGCCGCCGCCGAGCAAGGCGTTCGTGGGGCCTTAGAATCGGGGAACCTCGGCTACCCGCTGATGAACGTCAAGGCCACCCTGCTCGAGGCCGTCCGCGATGAACAACTCTCCACGGAGGTCGCCTTCCACATGGCCGGTTCGATGGCTGTGGCCGACGCCATGCGTGACAACACCGATTTGCTTGAGCCGTGGATGAAGCTGACGGTGCAGGTGCCAGCGGAGTATGTCGGGGCGATCACCAACGATATCAGCAAGCGGCGGGGAGAGGTAGACAGCATCGACACCGAAGCCGAACCCGGCCAGGGAACCATTGTGGCTATGGTGCCGCTGCAACAGTTGTTCGATTACGCGGATAAGGCCCGCAGCTTAACACAGGGGCGTGCAGCCTACAACATCGAACCGCACGACTATCGCAAGGCATCGGAAGAGACGCTTGATCGCCTGCTCCATCCAGAGAATTATCTCTGAGGACTGCTGGAGAGGGATTGTAAGCTTTGCAGCAGCCCCTCTCTCTCCAAGCAAGCAACTTCAGGACCCGGTCGCCGTGCCCTGAATGGCAATGCGAATCGGCCGGACCGGCTGTCCCGGAGGCTTGGCCAGCAGATACACGGCGCTGTCTTCGTAGCGAGGATCGTCGCGACGAGGGAATGACCCCACGGCCGCGCCCGGCTTGATTTCCAGGCGCAGTTTCCACAACTGCCGCGTTTCCCCAGCCTTTTGCGGTTCGCTCAAGGAAGCCACCAGAAACGGTGCAGTCCTCGAGGTATCGACGGATAATTCGATCCCCGCTACATCGCTGCTCAGGTTTACTACTTCAGACCGGCCCCGTTTGCTGGGAAAACTTCCAAAGGTGACCATCCCTTGAATCTCTTCACTACCGATTTCTACCAAGCCGCGTACCTGGCCGTTGAGCGAAATCGCTCCGGTGTCCATCGTGGGAAGGTCCGGCGAGGTAATCAGTAGCTTGCGACGAAATGGTCCGATGGGGAACGGTGTTTTGCCGTCGGCAGCCATCGAGCGGAGGGTCAACGGGATGCGGTAGGCGCTGAGAACCCTGCCAGGTTTGGCGAATTCGCTGGGAGCGTTGTTGAGCCGCTCGAGCTCAGCGCGTTCGGCACTTGTCAGGGGCACCGGTTCGCCGACCTCGATGGGGTCGGCCTTGGCATCGCTGCGTAGCGAATCCATCCGAGCAGTGACGCGAAAGCTCGGCCGGGTCGACGACCAAACGATCACCTCCCGCGTGACTCCCTTGGCCAGGTCGCTTTCGCGAAGCACGCCGAGGTTCTCCGAAGGGCGATAGCGGATCGGCTCATGAATGAAACTGCGAATATCGAGTGTGACTTTACGACCGATCAGGATGTTATTCATAAACAAGGTGGCGTACTGGGTCATGCTTCCGAGCTTGTCACCTTTCCAGGCCAGACGGACCCAGCCACCGGCCCCTGGGGGCACTTCCACCAATTCTTTATCACGTTTGAGTTCGTGTGGCTCGGCTGCTTTCTTCAACGCGAGTTCGGCGGCCCGGTGAGCGATGGCCAGCGGAAAGCCTCCTTGGATGCCTAGGCCGATCTGCTGAACCATTAAGCCGCTGATCCAACGCGGGGCGTCGGCCAGGATATAGATTTCCGCTTCGGTGCATTTGCAGCTAGAGCGTTCCAAGCCGACAACAACGCGCGAGCCGGATTCATTGACAAAGAGGAAAGAGGCTTCGCCCAGGTCGTGGTGTTCGATCTCGAAAGGGGTCTCGGTGTGGGGCAGGCTGCGATACAGGAAGGTGATCTCCTGATCGTTGCGAGATTTCTTGCGATCCGGTTCGACCGTTCGGGAACCGCTTGGCGTGTTGCCCACGCCCAGAAACTGCCCCGTGAACACCACCACGAAGACCACCACCGCCAACACGCCGACGGCGACAAACCACTGAAGATCTTTCATGACGCCCTTTCCCCGGAGTGTCAAAGCTCTGCTTGATTCTACGAAAGCCGGGGCTTGATGGATCGGTCTACCAACGAAGAGCTAATCGCGCGGCGACAAAGGGGCCAGGCTCGACATCGACGCGGGTCCCCCCAGCGCCCCCCAATCCTTCCCCCTCGCGAAAGACCCGGTCCCAGGCGTAGCCGGTCGAAATGTCCAAGCTCATGTGTTCGACTGCCAGCACCTGCACGCCCATTAGCAGCCGTTTGTCATCGTAAAAAAACCGCTGGTCGAACGGTTGACCCGCCAGGTGAAACCCCTGATTGAGCCACTCAAAACCACCATAAACCTTCAGTGTGGGGGTAAAATTCCAGATCGCCCGCGTCCGAATCAGTGTTAGCACCAGATAACTAGCCTCGAAGTCCCACTCGTCGTTGGGCCGATAGCTGATGGCCAACGGCAGCCCGAGGTGGACGGAG
>JBDNDE010000338.1:0-4819 GCA_046719305.1 Gemmataceae bacterium
ATCTCCTGGTTCAGCCAGATGCCGTTTGGACGCCTATAATGACAGCCAAACCACGAGGGCTATCTATGCAGGACCGCATTGCCTACAAGGGCATCACCTTTGATGACGTATTGTTGGAGCCAGGCTATTCGGAGGTCGTGCCGCGCGATGTGGACGTTCGCACCCAGTTGACTCGCTCAATACGTCTGAATCTACCGATTCTTTCCTCCCCCATGGACACCGTGACCGAAAGCGACCTAGCGATTGCCTTGGCCCAGGAAGGTGGTTTGGGGATTATTCATAAGAATATGTCGATTGTTGAACAGACGCGTGAAGTCGATAAAGTCAAACGCTCGGAAAATGGCATCATCACCGATCCGATTACCCTGCCGCCCGAAGAAAGCGTCGGAACCGCCCGGAAAATTATGCAGGAGCATCAGATCAGTGGCGTGCCCATCACCATCAACGGTTATCTCAAAGGCATCCTTACCCGTCGGGATCTTCGCTTCCTCACCGATCCTTCATTGGCGATTAGCGACGTGATGACTAAGGACAACCTCGTCACCGCGCCGGAAAACACCACCTTGGAGGAGGCCGAACGCATCTTGACGGCGAATAAGGTGGAGAAACTTCTCCTGGTGGACGATAAATATCGTCTGAAGGGGTTAATCACCATCAAGGACATCGACAAACTGTCGAAGTTCCCCCATGCGTGTAAAGACCCCCGTGGCCGGCTTCGGGCTGGAGCGGCAATCGGAGTTCATGATTATGAACGGGCAGATTCGCTGATCCGGGCTGGTGTCGATGTCCTGGTGGTCGATTCGGCCCACGGACACTCGGCCAACGTCCTCGAAACGGTGGCCGAACTTAAGCGTCGTTTTGAGATTGACGTGATCGCCGGTAATGTGGCAACGGCCGAAGGAGCCCGAGCGCTTCTGAAGGCAGGAGCCGACGCCGTGAAAGTGGGTATCGGTCCGGGGTCGATCTGCACTACGCGGGTGATCTCGGGTGTCGGGGTACCGCAAATTACGGCGGTTTACGAAGCAGCCAAAGGCGTGGAGGGGCAAGTACCCATCATTGCCGACGGTGGCATCCGCTACTCCGGCGACATTACCAAGGCCTTGGCTGCGGGGGCCCATTGTGTCATGCTGGGGAGTTTACTGGCTGGCCTGGCGGAAAGTCCGGGTCAGACGATCATCTACAAAGGACGCACCTTCAAAACCTACCGCGGTATGGGTTCACTCGGTGCCATGATGGCCGGCTCTAAAGATCGCTACCGCCAAGATGGCGGGGGACGCGACAAGCTGGTACCCGAGGGCGTCGAGGGGCGGGTGCCGTACAAAGGTCCACTGGCTCCGTTCATCTACCAATTGGTCGGTGGATTGCGGGCTGGTATGGGCTACTGCGGGACTCGTTCGATCGAGGAACTTCGCACCCGCACTCGCTTTATTCAGGTGAGTGCGGCGAGCGTGCAGGAGAGCCATCCTCATGACATTGCCATTACGCAGGAAGCCCCGAATTACTCAACTCGCGCCGATGTGGCGAATCAAGACGTGGGCTAGTCTGGCGTTGCTGGGATGGGCGGTCGTCGCACCAGCCCACGTGACCGCCCAGGTGTCCCCGGCAGTCCGCATGGTGACCTCGGGGGCTTCTAGTCAGTTTGGCCAACCTGCCCAGCCAGTGCAATCAGTGCAGCCGGTCTATTACCAAGGGCGCGGCCCAAGTGAAACCGATACCGCACCCATCATCCAGTTGGAAACACCCGGTCTGGGCCGGCTCTCCCGCCTTGATTCCGATGAACGCTTGCAACGGCGAATCGAACAACTCGATCCTACGGCTGTGCATGTGTTTCCTGAGCCTCCCATCCTTTCTCGCGATCGTTACGCCGGCAGGGGCCAACTCTGGCAGCGTCGGCAGATGACGGTCGAACCCAATTACGTGAACTTCGGCAAGTTGCAACCGTTCTTCGAGGACAAAAATGCCGAACGCTACGGCTGGGATCTTGGTCCGCTATCCATTCCGGTGGCCCTGACCAAGTTTGCCAGCGATGTGGCGTTGTTCCCAGCCAAAGCGTTCAGTGATCCGTTCCGACTACATGAGAGCAGCGCGGGCCACTGCTTACCTGGCGATCCTGTGCCTTACATGCTCTATCCGCCGGAGATTGCAACGGTGACGGGTACGGCAGCGGAGTTGGCCATCATCGGCGCTCTGATCGTGGTATTCCCGTGAGGTGTTAGAACCACCCCGCGGTGTGGGGGATGTTCGTGCTGGTTGTGCTTGCGTCGCCCGCTGCGCAACGGCATGCTCGATCTTGACTGAGGCTTGCGGTCGGGATATGAACGCATTCCTGTCAAAGAGGGCTGGATGATGAACCGTACATGGCGGATGGCGTTGATGGTGTCGGCGGCTTGTGCGGGACTAATGCAAGTGGGCTGTACGCACACCCAGGCAGGCGCGGGCACCGGAGCGTTGATCGGCGGCATTGCAGGAGCCGCCCTGGCGGGACGCGGCAAGGGCCTTCAAGGGGCGGCCATCGGAGCCGGTGCGGGGGCCTTGGTAGGCACTGCCATCGGTGCGAGTGAGGAACGAGCTGCCCGTCGCGAAGCGGAAGCCTACGCCGCCCGTGCGTTGAGCATCCAGGATGTGATTGATCTAACGGCCAGCGGCACGCCTCCGAACATCATCATCAATCAGATCCGCACAACTGGTAGTGTCTACACGCTCACGGCGCACGATCTCAAAGTATTGCAGCAAAGCGGTGTCGCGCCGTCGGTGATTCAGGAGATGCAAGAAGCCGGACGGCGTCGGGTTGTCGTGCCCGCCCCGGTAGTGATCCACGAGCCTGCCCCGGTGATGATCATGCGTCCAGCGCCGCCGCCACCCCCGATTGTGGGAGTGGGGGTAGCGATCCGTCGCTAAATCCAACAGCAACCCGTTGGCAACCATCCCGGGAAGGTATCTCTAACTCCTGACGTGCAAAACGCAATGGGAAGTATTGTTGCGTAGATTGGGTGTTTCTCTTTCGTCCGAGAGAGGCACGTCGGCGGGTCAAGTGGAGGAGAGACTGCTAGGGTTTCTGTCGCTACCAAAGGACGCTACTAAAGGATTCTCGACTCCCTTATCTGCCACCATCCGAGTGGTTCACTCTCCTGGCCGCTCGTTCCTTCTTGCCAACACTCTTTCTTCGCCAGCACCCTTCGATGGAATGCTTGGTAAATTCCAGATGGAATGCTTGGTAAATTCCAGCTGACTCGAACAAACTGGTCTCCCGAGGCTCGGGATAATCTCTTATTGATCTGGCGAGCCTTAGCAGACCCATCAGTGGTTCGCCGCTGTGCCGGCCACTTCTCCCTTTGTACACCGCTAGCTAGTTCCTGGTTTGGGTGATTCCCCCAGACAGTTCTTTGGGGTTGATCTTTATTTTTTTTCCGAGTATCAGGCTCGCCATCTCAGACAGATCTATTGGCGCTAGGACGGGCACCGCAGGCCTTTGGCCGACGGTCTGCCTGCTGTCGGGGGACAGTCGGACGAGGGGTCCGCCTTGCGCACTCGCTCTTTTCTTGGGGGAAAGTCTCATGGCCATCTCTTGGCGGGGCTTGTGGGCCGCTTGCGGTTTGTGCAGTGTCCTGCTAGGCGCTGTCGGCTGCGTCACCATTCAGATCCAACGTCCAGCAGGTACTCTCCCACCGGCAGAAACCTCGCAAGCGTTGGTGTCGGCTAATCGACCGAATTCATCGAGCGTCGAACAGGCTGCCTATCAAACCATAGCACCGACAGATTTGCCGGCTCGGGTGCAACGCGTGGAACCGGCCCATGCGGTGCTGCCTGGCACATCGGCAGTCCCGGGAATGGTAACCGGAGCCGCTCCGGGACCGGTAGTCCAAGGGCCAGTGCAGACCGCTGCGCCGGCGATTCTGGCATCTGCCCCGCCGATGGGTGGCCCCGTGCCCACGGAACTGGCTATGCGTTCGCTGCCGCCTTATCGCGTCGAACCGCCGGATATTCTGCTGATCGACACCATCCGCTTGATACCCAAAGGCCCCTACACCGTCTCGGCTCTGGACACGCTGTTGATCCGGGTGGCCAACACGCTGCCCAATCAACCGATCGATGGCGTGTATGTGGTGTCGCCTGAAGGGGTCATCAATCTCGGCTACTCCTACGGTGCGGTGCGAGTCGGCGGCCTGACCCTGGAACAAGTCGAGGCTGCCCTGCGTAACCAACTTAATAAGGTGATCGAATCACCCAAGATCGGCGTGAGTCTGGCTCAGTATCGTGGGGTGCAACAGGTGCGCGGCACTCACTTGGTGCGCCCGGATGGCACCATTCACCTGGGCGGCTACGGCTGTGTCTATGTCGCTGGCTTGTGCCTGAATGAAGTCAAGGTGGCCATCGAGCGGCATCTGTCGCAATTTGTCGATGAGCCGGAAATCAGTGTCGATGTGCTGGGCTACAACTCCAAAGTCTACTATGTGATTTACGACGGGGCCGGCTATGGTCAGACAGTGGTTCGGCTGCCGATCACCGGCAAAGACACGGTCTTAGACGCCATCAGCCAGGTGCAGGGGCTATCGCAGGTGGCCAGCAAGAAGCATATTTGGGTAGCTCGGCCGGCTCCGGCGCACCATGCGTGTTTGCAGGTGTTGCCGGTCGATTGGCGAGCCATCACCGAGGGCGGGGCGACCAACACCAATTATCAATTGTTTCCCGGCGACCGCGTCTACGTTGGCTCCGATCCGCTCATCCGCACCGATAACTTCTTGGCCAAGATCTTGGCCCCGGTGGAGCGGGTGCTTGGGGTCACCTTGCTAGGTACCGCCGTGGTCCAGAACTTCCGGGG
>JBDNDE010000339.1:0-4796 GCA_046719305.1 Gemmataceae bacterium
TTCGTCCGTTTAAGCATCATCATGCCGTGGTAGCTGCTCCGGTCTGCTGTGATTCAGCTGGTTACGCGGGTCCGGTCGAGATCGGTTATCCCTATCCCTATGTGAGTAGTGCGGTGATTTATTCGCCTACTGCTTCCGGGCCAATCTCCAATGGACCGGTGATGAATCCACCGTTGCCGATGCCTTCCCCACCCCCGATGCCTCGCCCGTAAGCAACCGATTGCCCGTTCTATTCCAACTGCATCCGCTTGCCTAGGCGGATTGCATCTGCCGCCTCAGTTCACCCGCCCGACGACCTCGCCCAGCTGAATCGAGGTCGTCGGGCTGTTATGGTTGCCTCTCGGGCCGACAAGCCGGTTTTTTTCTGATAGAAAAGCCCTAGCGAGGAGGACTTGCAAATGACGATTTTCGAGCGCGCCTTGCAATGGGTTCGGCCTGGGGATTCCATCGGCCTAGGGTCTGGTCGGGCGGCCTCGGCGTTTGTTCGCGTCTTGGCTGCTAGTGGGCTTTCGGTTCGTTGTGTGGCCACCAGCACGGCCACGGCCACCTTGGCCGAATCGGTGGGGTTGTCGTTGGTCGATCTGGAATCGGCCATACCGCTAGCCCTAACGGTCGATGGGGCCGACGAAATCGACCCCTTGGGCAATGCCATCAAGGGATACGGCCGGGCCCTCATTCGCGAGAAAATTGTCGCCTGCGTCTCGCAACGCCTCATCTTGGTGGCCGGCACCACCAAGCGTGTCGATCGCCTGGGCAGCCGGGGGCGACTCCCTGTCGAGATCATCCCGTTTGGTTTGCCTTTGTTTCGTCGCTGGGCCGAGCAGCACGGCCACCGCTTCACTGTGGACAACTCGCGTACTGAAAACGGCAACATCGCCGGTGATTTGCTTATCGGCCCGTTGGAGAATGCAGCCGAACTGGAGCAGCAGCTTCGCGCTGTACCGGGTGTGGTAGGAACTGGTCTCTTTTTGCAACTGGCCTCGGTAGTACTGTTTGGCGACGAAGCTCGCGACTTTGAACTGGTCCAGGAATCAACCTTCGACCGAGGGACCGTCTAGATGCTTACCGACCCTATGCCCGCACGGGGATTGCTGCCGCAATCGTGTCAACTGGTCATCTTTGGCGCCCCGGGCGATCTCGCCTGGCGCAAACTGCTACCGGCCATCTATAACCTCAACGTCGACGGGGTGCTTCCATCGCATTTTGCCGTGACCGGCTTTGGCCTGCCGGCCGAGGGCAGCGTGACAGGCGAGGCCGACGAGTATCTGCGGAATCGAGCGCGCAGCGGGATTGAGAAATTTAGCCGCCAGCCGCTCGAGGAGGGGCACTGGCAGGATTTCTCCCGGGCGTTGTTTTTCGTGCCGGGAAGCTTTAACGATACCAAGGCCTATGAGCAACTCAAAGCCAAGCTCGGAACGGTCGATCAACAATTTGGCATCCCAAAGGCGCGAGTATATTATTTAGCCGTGCCTCCGTCTCTAGTAGACACATGTGTAGCTCATCTGCGGGATGCCGGCATGATCGCGGCCCCCTCGGAACGTGTTGCTTTTTCCCGCGTGATCGTCGAGAAGCCCATCGGCCACGACCTAGCCAGCGCCCAGGAGGTGATCCGCACGGTGGCTCAGGCCTTCGAGGAATCGCAAACCTACCGCATCGACCACTACCTGGGCAAAGAGACGGTCCAAAACTTGCTCGTGCTGCGTTTCGCCAACTCCATCTTCGAGCCGCTGTGGAACAACAAGTACATCGACCACGTGCAAATCACCGTAGCCGAGGAAGAGGGGCTGGTCCAGTACGACGATCAGGGAGCCATCACGGGGTCGCGGATCGGCTACTACGAGGGCGTCGGTGCCCTGCGTGACATGGTGCAGAACCACATCTTGCAGGTGCTGTGCCTCGTTGCCATGGAGCCGCCCTATTCGCTGGCCCCGGATCTAGTCCGCGATGCCAAGTCTGGGGTGTTGACCTGTCTGCGCCCCATGACCCCCCAAACCATCCAACGACAAGTGGTACGCGCTCAATACATCGAGGGCGACATGTACGGCCGCCGGGTTCCCGGCTACCGCAAAGAAGTCCGCGACTTTTTCCTCTCGGCCAACCGTCCGCTGCCGGCCGAGAGCGTCAACTCGACAACCGAGACGTTCGTGGCGATGAAGCTGTATATCGACAACTGGCGCTGGAGCGGGGTGCCGTTTTACCTACGCACGGGCAAGCGGTTGCCCCGCCGAGCGAGCGAGGTGGCCATCCAGTTCAAAGATGTGCCCTCGGTGCTGTTTAACGTCGATCCCGATGTGCCCCTGGAACCGACCGTGCTGAGCTTGCGTGTACAACCCGAAGAAGGCATGGCCATGCGCATCGCCAGCAAACTGCCCGGCCCCAAGGTCCGCATCTACCCGGTGCAGATGGAGTTCAACTATGCCACCGGGCTGGGTGGCGTCCCCCCCGAAGCCTACGAACGCCTGCTGTTGGATGTCATGGCTGGCGATGCCACCCTGTTCCTACGCAAGGACGCTGTCGAGCTGGCCTGGCAGTTTGTTATGCCCGTGCTGGACTTTTGGTCTACCTCGCGGCAACGCGATCTACCGGAGTATCCATGTGGCACCTGGGGGCCGGTCGAGGCCAACCGCCTCATCGAACCCGATGGCCGCTATTGGAGGACACTATGAGCGGACTGGTGCCGTTGCGAGAGATCGAGCGGGAGTTGAAGCAACGCATGCAGGCACTTCAAGGCGAAAGTGGTGCTGCTTTCCAACGCGCTCGCATGTCCAATCTCATTGTCTTTTGCGATTCGTTGCAGCGCTCCATCGAACTGAATGATGACGTGCCGGCCCTCTCTTCTGTGCATCCCGCCCGGACCCTCTTACTCGTCGGCGAGCCGGGAGCCGATCGTCCCTTGACTGCTCGGGTGATCGTACGGCCGTTGCCCCGGCAAGGCTCCTCCACCGGGGCCTGCGTTGAGATGGTCACTCTGCATGGGGGCGGCTGTATCGTCGAACGCCTACCTTTTGCCGTACGTTCGCTGCTGATCGGCGATTTGCCTGTCAACCTGCTTTGGGCCAGCACCATCGCGCCCCCCTTGGCCGGGGTGCTGATGCACGAACTAGCCGAGCCGGCCCAACAGATTATTTACGATTCAATCGGTTGGCCCGATCCGATTCGCGGTGTCCTCGCCACCGCCGCCTGGCTAGAGAAGATCGAACGGACCGGTGTCCGATGGCGGGTTGCCAGTGATCTGAATTGGCGGCGGTTGAAGTTCTGGCGGCGCTTGCTTTCGCAAACCTTGCTGGCCTACCAGGCCGCCGCTCCCTCCGACGCCTCGTTGTGCGAAATCGCGATCGAACACGGACCGCATGCCAGCATTCAGGCCTGGTTGCTCGCCTCGTGGCTGGCTGACTCGCTCCAGGCCACGCCCCAGGGCGGACGCGTTACCCCAGGCGTCGAGATGACCTGGCAATTCCGCGGTCCACGTGGCGAAATGCAGGTCCACATCCGCCGCCGTGAACAAGGTCCAGCCACCGTTCAGTGTGTTCGTCTGGGGTGCCTACCGCATCCTTTGATCGTTAGCCGTGAAAGCCCGCAACGTCTGAGCGTGCAACACCAACACGGCGACTCCACTCCCCGGACGGTCACTGTACCTGCCCTCTCGATGGCCGACATGATCGGCCGACAACTCAACGATCGCGAGCGAGACAGACGGTTTTGCCAGGCTATGCGAACGGCTCAAGCTATGGCTCAGGCCGTGGCAGGAGGTTGAGGCTGATCCCCCCGTGTCGAACCATCGTCCACCCCTTCCCTGTTGGTGGTTGATGACGACGAGAACGCCTGCGCCGAACTGCTGCGCCTGTGGCTGGGCCGTCATGGTTTCGATATCCACGAAATAATCGACAGTCACGCCGTGGCCGGACTTTTTGGCCGTCGCCGCCTCGCCCGTGGAGGTGGCCGAAGCCCTAAACCAGGAGTTTCCCTGGATCGACCGCACGGAGCAATTTTTTCCCTTCAAGTAAGTGGGATTCTTGCAGCCCGAAGTCGGCGACTACTCCTTCGTCACGGCGGGACATCCCGGCCCCATTCTGCTCCGTGCCAACGGTCGGGTCGAGGTTTACCGAATCGAGAGTTCGCTTATCGGCCTAAGCGAGGGCGGTTACGAGGAACACCGTCTGCATCTCGCACCGAGCGATCGGCTTTATCTGTTCAGCGATGGCTTGATCGAGGCCCACGATCAGCACAGCAGCCCGAGCGGCTCTGGGCAGTGTGCGGCGATTCGCAACGGGATGCAAGGGGAAAGCCTGCAACGATCGCTGGAAGATCTCGCCGAACAGGTAACGAACTGGATCGGCTCAAATAACCCTCCGCACGATGATATTTCGATGGTTGCCATCGAGCGAGCGTGAGCGTTTCGGGGCGAGGAAGCGTTCTTGCAGCTAACCAGGGCCCTGGTAGTCCTAGCCAGTTGCCTTGAGGGCCAGGCAACCGCACGCGGGTCGCTCTCTGGCTGATCTCTTGCCCCAAGGCTCGGATCTCGCTATGGTTTTCAGTAATCCTAATCCGATGATCCGCCCACGAGGATCGACAGCGTGCCGCGACTCATCGTCATCAAAGGTGCGGACGAAGGCCGACAATTTCCCCTAGAGGCCGACCTGTTGGGGGTGGGGCGCGACTCCACCAGTAAGATTCGTTTGACCGATACCGAGGTATCCCGCCGGCATGTCGAACTCGCCCGCACTCCTGAGGGCTACCGTATCCGCGATGTCGGCAGCGCCAACGGAACCTACGTCAACAATCAATCGGTGCAAGAT
>JBDNDE010000034.1:0-20775 GCA_046719305.1 Gemmataceae bacterium
CACGCCTGAGCGGCACTATCCTGCCCTGGCTTTCGCTATCCTGCCCGCCCTGGCCACGATGAGCGTGTTGGTATTGAAAAGTGTGGCTGGCCCTTTGTTTGTCCCCGCCGGAGAGCGGGAATTATTCATCCTTCAAACACTGCGTTGCATGTCTAATGGCTTCTTGATCACGGGTATGCTTTGGACGGCTGCCCTGGCTATGATGCTCGATGGGCGGATGCGGGCAGCAAGCATCTACTTTCTGGTTGCCGCGGGGTGTGCCTTTTGTGGGTTGATCCACTCGCCGCTGCCCGACGAGCAACTGGGCCTGCCCTGGCAGATTCTGCCGCTGGTCCCCGAGGCGTTCCTGAACGCGGTTCGTACCCAAACCCCCTATCACTGGTCGCTTGCCTATCTGCTGATGGCAACCGTTTTGGCTCTCCTAGGGGATCGCAACCCCCAATCCGTTGAACAGCATGGTGGCTTCACGATCTGAGTTTGCCGCCTAGGCAACAAGCTAAGCGGGGTAAACGATTCGGGCGGGGTTTCTTCGTGACCACTTCTGGGGTATGATTCGAAAAGGCAGGAGTGGCTGCCCCGGTCGTCTGGAGTTGTCCCTTTATGAACGCTTTGTTCCTAATTGCCGATGGTTTCGAGGATGTACAGTTTTTCTGCTTGTGGAACCGCCTTCGCGAAGAGGGAGTACGTGTCACCCTGGCCAGTCCCCAAGGAACCACGGTGACAGGATTGCGTCAGTACACGGTAGCGACTCACACCCCGATCCGCGAGGTAAACCCTTCCGAGTACGATCTTTTGGTCATTCCCGGTGGATATTCTCCTGAAAAACTCCGTCTGCGCGAAGAAGCTGTCAATGTCACCCGCACTTTCATGGATGAAGAACGCCGAGTCGTAATTATTGGTCATGCGGCCCAACTGCTCATCACCGCAGGCTCGATCAGTTGCCGACGTGTGACGGCCTCGCGGGAAATTCGCGATGATATCCGAGCAGCTGGGGGCATCTACCGGGATGAGCCGGTTGTGGTCGATGGAGCGTTGATCAGCGGCCGTGGCAGCGAGGAGATTCCAGACGTTTGCCGAAAGATGATGGCAGGGTTGAGCGTGTGTACTTAAGGAGCAAACGACTGCCCAGAGAACAACGCGCAAGAGTGCTCTAAGAATCGCTGGTAAAAATCCGATGGTTGGGTATGCTTGCTGCCGTCGGATCAGGTCGAAAGTACAGACCAGCCGATTTCTCAGGAGCCAAATCGATGGTGGAACAGCCCTACTCCTCTCGCTGGGACTGGTCGGAGGCTTGGCCACCACTGGCGTTAATGCTTCTGGGCGGACTGATGCTGGTTGTCCGACTCGGTACACTGCCGTATCATGGCGAAGAATCCCGTCGGGTGCAAATCGCTCGCGAAATGCTGCACTCGGGCGACTTTGTCGTCCCCCGTTTGCAGGGCCATCCCTGGCCTACCAAGCCGCCGCTCTATTATTGGCTGCTGGCCGGCGTCATCGCCACAACGGGCAGCCTTGAACCGTGGGTGTTACGCATGCCCTCGGCACTGGCTACCTTGTTGACCTCGGCTCTGCTGGCGTGGTATGTGCGACCGACGCTGGGACGCTGGACAGCTTTTGCTACAGGTTTTGTCTTTCTCAGCTTTGGCGATATTCTCGATTCGGGGTGCGATGCCGAAATAGACGCCACCTTCACCTTGTGGGTGACGGCGGCCTTATGGTTCTGGCATGGCGGCCTGAAGCGCGGCTGGTCACCTACGTTGTGTTGGATGCTGGGTTACGGTTTCACCGCGTTGGCCTTTTTAAGCAAGGGGTTGCAAGGACCGGTCTACTTCGCTGCAGCAGCTTATGGCTGGCTACTGCTGACGGGACGAGGGCGTCAGCTACTGCACCCGGGGCATCTCCTGGGGCTGCTGCTTTTCACGCTCATGGCGTTGGCCTGGATGCTTCCCTTTGCCGCCCAGCAAGGCAGCCAGAGCCTGCGGGCCGTCTTTCTCAGCGAGTCGGTGAGCCGTGCCGTGGGGGGCGACTGGCCACGTTTTGTTTATCATCTGTGGATGTTTCCGGCCAAGTGGTTTGGGTCACTTTTACCCTGGTCGCCGTTGCTGCTGGGGTATCTACTGCCCTGGGCTCGACAACAAGTGAAATATTCTTATGCATCAACTTGCTTTGCCGGGTTGGCGCTTGGCTTGGCGTTTCCGACCTGCTGGTTGCCACCCGGCGGTGAGGAACGCTATCTCCGGCCAGTGCTGCCGTGTGTGGCGGTGCTGGTTGCGACGCTGCTGCATCTGCTGACGCTGACGGACTCGGTCTCCTCGTCGTTGCGCTGGCTGTGGCGCGGTTTCCTGGCCTGTTGGGGAGTTGCTGCGATAGTTGGCGGCCTGGCTCTGTTGGCTGTGTCGCTGCTGCCGGCTCCACCGGGGCGGCTAGAGGATTGGCAGGAGCCTTGGCCCGTGGCGGCCGCCTTTGCCCTACTGGCCGGGGGTATCGGGGTTGCACTGCTTCGTCAGGCCGCACAACCGGTGCAAGGGAGCCTCTGGCCGTGGCTACTGCTGATTGGTCTACTGGCGAGCGTTTGTGTGACCGGCCTACTGACCAATCGAAACCTGAGATTGCAGCTGGACAGCGTGGCAGCAGTTGCAGCCCTGAAGGAGCGGCTAGGGTGCCAAGCGCGTTTGGTGAGTTTTGGCCCGGTCAATCATTTGTTCTTATTGCTTTATCGACAACCGATCGAGCGGCTTCCTTGGCCGCATCAGGGGCAAGACCCCCAACCAGATCCGGGAGATTATTTTTGCTTCGATGCCTTTCGCGGCGTCTATCCGCCTTTGCCGTTTGTCTGGGAAGAGGTGGCCCGGCTGTCGATGGATCGCACCCATCGACCCACGCCGGATAATGTGGTGATCGTCGGCCGACGGCTCAGTTCAGAGGAGACGTTGGCACGTCGCGGGCAGCCGAGGCAGCACAGCCAGACGCCCTGAGCGACGTTGCAACTCTTCACGGATTCTTCCCATATTCTTTGTCCGGTAGCATCGGCATCTCGGTAGATTAAAGTATTTACCCGACCACCGAGTTGTGCGAGCCAACACGATGAACCGTTTGCTACCTCGTCTGTTGATCGGTCTGTCCCTCCTGTTGGGAGTGGTGGCAGTTGTCGTGTACCTTTACACCAGTCGTTTGAACAACTCCCATGTCGACGATGACAAGTCCGATCTCAAGGCACAATCGCCCACAGATGGTCCGACCTGGACACGCTACGAGCCGGCCTTGGAACCGACCTGGCCTGATCAACCCAACTTCACCACCGATGCCGTGCGCCAACCGGTTATTGCCGACGGCAAGGTGCTGCTGACCTCGTCGCGGCACGATGATTTGACGGCGGCCGATGCCTCCACGGGAAAGACGGTGTGGCGCTTTCAGGCCGAGGGTCCCATCCGCTTTGCGCCGGCAGTGTGGAAAGATTACGTTTATGTCAGCAGTGACGACGGTTATTTGTATTGCCTTGCTCTAGAGGACGGCTCGCTGCGCTGGAAAGTTCGCGGCGGCCCCTCGGAACAACTCGTCCTTGGTAACGAACGGCTCATCAACCTGTGGCCGGCTCGTGGTGGACCCGTCATTGCCGAAGAAACCGAGAATGGCCAACCAACGGGCAAGGCAACGGTGTACTTCGCGGCGGGCATCTGGCCGTTCATGGGCATCTTCTTGCACGCGTTGGACGCTCAGACCGGCCAAGTGATTTGGACTAATTCCGGCGACGGGGCCACCTTTATCAAGCAACCACATAACACCGATGCCTTTGCTGGGGTCGCTCCTCAGGGCCAGCTTCAGGTCCACGGTCCCTATCTGCTGGTGCCCGGCGGCCGCTCGGTGCCGGCCATCTATGATCGTCACAGCGGGGTTCGCCTGCACTACCGTTTGGCCGAGAGCGGCAAGATCGGTGGTGGGCCGGACATTCTGGTCCTGGGTGACACCTACATCAATGGCAGCGGGGTCTTTTCGATGCAATCCGGTCGGCCGATCGGCAGCATCAGCGGCCCGGTAGCGACCAACGGCACGCATTTATTCAGCATCCAAGCGGGGGTGTGCCGGGTCTTCGACCTGCGGAAGAAGCCGGCCTTGGAGAAGGAAGCCAAGGAAATCAAAGCATCACCCGACACCGAACCCGCCGCAAAAGAGCCAACCAAAGACAGCGACTCGGGGGCTAAGGAAGCGGCCAAAGACGCCAAAGACGCCAAGGCGGCTCGTTTGGAGAAGCAAGCCAAGGCAGCCGACAAGGCGAGCGACAAATCCAGCAGCAAGAGTAGCAAAAGCAAGAGCAAGCGTTCGCCGGAAGCCTGGATCGGCAAGCCCAAGGTCACTGTCGAGGTGCCCACTGCTAAGGTGCTGCTGGCGACGGGAGATCGGCTGTATGGCGCAGGCGATGGGTTACTCTTCTGTGTCGAGCAGGCCACCACCGAGCCGAAGCTGGCCTGGAAGAAGACGTTTGCCGGCAAAGCATTGCGGCTGGCGTATGCCGAGGGCACCCTTTTCGTCAGCACGCAAGAGGGCTACGTTCACGCCTTTGGTCCAGAAGCCGGCCCCCGAACGACGCCACCTGAGCCGGCTGCACTGCCAGCGACTTCGCTCGAAGCGGAAAATTTCGTCCGCGAACTGCTGGCTACCACTGGTGAGGTGCGAGAGGGGTACGCGATCGTCAGCGGCTTGGAACAAGACCACCTGATCAGTTTGTACAAAAACACCCGTTTGAACCTGTTGGTCTTTGAGCCGGACGCCGCCAAGGCCCAGGCGTTGCGAACGCTGTTGCGAGAGGCCAATCTCGATACCCGTCGATGGGCGGTGCGGGCCATCTCGCTGGATGAGGCGAAATTACCGCCCTATCTGGCCACGCGGATTGTGTTGGCTCAGGCTCCCAGCGAAGCGACGCGGAAGCGATTGATCGACGCTCTGCGTCCCTATGGTGGCACGTTGTGTGTCCGCAGCGGCGAAAATCAGTGGGATCTCGTCCGCCGTGAGGGTCCGTTGCCTGGCTCGGCCAACTGGACCCATCAGAACGCCAATGCCGCCAACACTCGCGTGGGCGGAGATACTCTCGTCAAGGCACCGCTGGGGGTGCTGTGGTTCGGTGGCCCGGGCAACCAAGATATTCTGCCACGCCACGGTCACGGCCCCAGCCCTCAAGTGGTCGATGGCCGATGTATTGTCGAAGGGATGGACATGCTTCGGGCGATTGATGTGTACACGGGGCGGCTGCTCTGGACGGCCAAGCTGCCGGGGCTGGGACAACTGTATGACAACACCGCCCACCAGGCCGGGGCCAACGGCATCGGCAGCAACTACGTCTCACTGCCCGAAGGGATCTTCGTTGCCCACGAAAACCGCGCGGTGCGGCTCGATCCCGAGACAGGCCGCGAGGTGCAGACGTATCGCTTGCCGCTCTTCGAGGGCGAGAACCAGCCGCCGCGTTGGGCTTTTCTCAACGTCGAGGGCGACTACCTGATCGGAGCCGCTAGCCCCGCCCCGAAGAAGGAAATCAAACGCAAAAAAGGCGATTTCACTGGCCTGGAGGCTAGCAAACGTGTCTGCATCTTCCACTGGCGCACCGGCGAGTTGATCGCCACGATTCACGCCGAGCATGGCTACCGCCACAACGGCATCGTGTTGGGCGGCGGGCGGCTCTACTTGCTGGATCGTACCGATAAGGACAGCAGCGGCCTGTTAGCCATCACTGGGACGCGTGGTTCGGTGGTCGGCTCGATCGCAGCTTACGACCTCAAGAGCGGCAAGGAAGTGTGGAAGAACGCCAAGGGCACCTTCGGCACGTTTTTGAGCTACTCGCAGGCCCACGACATTTTGCTGGAATCAGGACTGATCACCCGCGACACTCTGCGAGACGAGGCCAAGGGCATTCGCGCCCTCAACGCCAAGGACGGCCAGGTGCTGTGGAACAAACCGGCCTATACCGGCCCGGCTATGGTACGCGGCGATTGGGTGCTGAAGACGGAGAGCCGCGGCAACGGTGGCACGGCCTGTGATATTCGCACGGGCGAGGAGATTAACGTGCCCGACCCGATCACTGGTAAGCCTGTGCTGTGGAAATGGGAGCGCACCTACGGCTGTAACACGCCCGCGGCTTCGGAGCATCTGATTCTGTTTCGCTCGGGGGCGGCAGGCTTTTACGATCTGTGTGGCGAAGGCGGCACCGGCAATTTGGGCGGCTTCCGCTCCTCATGTACGCTCAACCTGATCCCGGCCAACGGCGTGCTGGTGGCACCTGATTACACCCGCACCTGTGTTTGCAACTATCAGAATCAGACCTCGATCGCGTTTATCCACTGGCCGGACAATGAGTTGTGGACATTCACCACGGCTCGGACCATCACGGCCCCAGTGCGGAAGTTGGGGGTCAACTTTGGTGCTCCGGGCAGCCGTAAAGACGACAAAGGGACGCTGTGGGTGGAATATCCGCGTGTAGGCGGTCCCTCGCCGCGTCTGGGGCTGACAACCTTCCCTGAGCCTGAATCGGCCGACGAGATCGCCACATTCCGATTGCACGCCTCACAGGTAAACGCCACTACGCTGCCGTGGGTCTATGCCTCGGGCATCAAGGAGGTGCAACAGATTCGCTTGCCTTTGGGCCTCGACAATCGCCAACGCACCTACACGGTACGACTCCACTTCCTGGAGCCTGAGGCGAAGAAGCCCGGCGAACGTGTCTTCCAGGTCGCCTTGCAGGACGACCCCGTCCTCGAAACGCTCGACATTGCCAAGGAAGCCGGCGGCCCCGGCAAACCGCTTGTTAAGGAGTTCAAAGGGGTGCCGGCTAGCACCGAGATGGTGCTGACCTTCAAGGGGCCAATGCTGCTGAGTGGTTTGGAACTACTCGTCGAGGAGTAGCCCCGCCCCGCGTTTCCAGGGGTAGATTGAGGCTAGACAGCGGCTTACACGCCGTAGCCCGCTAATCCAAAGCGTCGCTGCCAGACAGACCGATGATTGCAACCTCCCAAGTCTAACGGGAACGGGAGGTTGCTTGCTTTGGCCATCCCTGAGGTTGCTTGCTTTGGCCAACTCTGAGGAGCGGCCACTCGGGTCATGCGCTTACGTGATGGCTTCGCGGCACAGCAATGTGACACCAGTTGATGTGACACCAGTTGATCGCCGCTTCGATGGAAATCGGATTCCACAGCCTGTAGACATGGACGACGCAAGCTGCCGGGCTTAGGCGACGACGATTTCCTTGATCTTGACCCGCGTCGAATGCTGACGATGGCCTCGCAGCCGGCGGTAGTTTTTGCGACGACGAAACTTGCCGATATAGGTCTTGACCGACGGATGATCGACTACTTCGCCCAAGATCTTGGCCCCAGCGACGCGGGGTTGGCCGATTTTCACTTCGCTTCCGTTGGCAATGAGCAGAACGTTGGCAAACTCCAGCGTCGTCCCTTCAGCGACGCCTTCGCCATTTTCGCCGCCCCGATAATCGACAGTGACCAACTCTCCGACTTCCACCCGATATTGCCGAGAACCATCCTCAAAAATTGCGTACATGGTAGGCCCGATCCGTTGTGAACACATCCAAAACATCTATCCTAGCAACACTATGGAGCGTTGAACAGGGCAGAGCAAAAAATCGCTTCCGGCATGGCTGCGGGCTGCGTCCTCGGTGGCGGTCCTGGTATCGCTGCCCCAGTATGCTTGTTTTAGCTAGCTAGTTAGCTCCATACATTGCTCCTTTGGTCCGGTGCTTGACTCGATGTTGTCCGCTGTTCGTGTCTTCTGAGCCGTTTGCTCTGCGCCATGTCCTGCTGATTGGCCGATGGTACAATACTCTTCGTGACAAGAAATCGTCGCATCGAGCGAATCCCCAGTTAGCTAGCGAAATTAGAATTAGCGAAATTATAGCTAGCGAAATGAGCGAACAGCTAGTTGCGGACGGCTACGCGTCTGTTTGAGTTGAGGTTGCGGTATGACAGCACAACGGCCCCGACGAATCGGTGTCCATGCCATTCGCGGTGCGGGCAAAACCAGTTGGTTTGGTACGCTGTATGGCTTTCGTAGCACGCCGGGCATCAAGATCGACGTGGCCGACGACGCCTCGTGTCGCTACCTGGCCGGGGTGTGGAAAGAACTAAGCGAAGGCCGCACGCCCGGAGCCACGGTGTTGAGCTTTCCGGAAACGTTACGTCTGGACCTAACGGTCCAGGAGGTGACTAAGCCGTTGGAGATCTGCGATTATGCGGGGGCGTTGGTGCAGGCCAAGGAACAAGACGCCAGCCCCACGGCAGAGGAACTCTCGGAGGTGCTGCGGGACTGGCTGCGTGGCTGCCATGCGATTTTGCTGTTTCTCGACAGCACCCAGCCGGAGATGGAGCAGCTCGATGCCCTGGATTTATTGCTGACCGAGCTACGGCGTGATGCGTTGCTGGGGCTGAATCGGCCCATGGCGATTGTGTTGACCAAGTGGGACCAGCAGGGCACCATTGGAGACGATCTGGAACGAGAGCGGCAACGCGCGCAGTATTTTCTAAGAGATCATCACGTATTTATGCAAATTATGATGAAACTGAGCGATGCTCAGGGCAACCAGGTCCGCCTCTTCCCGCTCTCCTCGTTTGGCAATTCTGCTTGTGGAACCCAGCCACCTCTTCTGGGCGAATATCGGCCCTGTCACCTGTATGCACCTCTGCTCTGGGCTGCCGAAGTAAGCGATCGGGTGCTTTTGGAACAAACACGTCAACGGGCCGAGCAACACCTGAAGAACTGGTGGCCCGACTTCCCGGCGGCCGAACGGGAATGGGAACGATTATTGCGCGAGGCCGAGCCTCTGCGTGAGAGTGTCGAGGTCGAACTGCACAAACTGAAGCTGCGCCAGCAACGGCAACGCGGGCAGATGCTTGTGCCGTTGGCCTGTCTGGCGGGACTGTTGGCCCTAGGGGGGTTGTATGCCCGTCAGCAGGCTCATCAACAGGCTCAGATCACCTTAGCCTTTGCCGAATCAGCGACCGGCTACGATCGGGCTGCGGAACGCCTAGTCCAGCAGGAGGCGTTTCTGAATCGCTGGTCGTCTTGGCTGGTGCCTGGCTTGCGAAGCGAAATCGCTACCTTGGCCCAGGCCGACCGCCGCGCCGTGGCCGAACAGCAGGAACGCGAAGCCTTTCTCAGCGAGTTAGCCGCCTGCGAGCAAACGCAAAACTGGCAACAAGCCTGCGAGCGGATCGACGACTACCTGCAACGCTACCCCGATTGTCCCCTGTGCCGGGAACTGCAGCCGCGTAGCGAACAAGCTCACCGGCAGCGGGATCGGCAACAGGCCTTGCAGTCCGCGCAAAGTCTGGAACGCCAGGGCCGCTTCGCCCAGGCCGAGCAGGTTTATCGCCGCTATCTCCACGAGCAGCCGGATTCGCCGTGGCGTGAAGAATTCGAGGATCTCGCTCGCCAAGCTAGCCACCTCGAACGCGATGCCGACGATTACAACACCTTGCGTCAACTGGTTCAGGATGGCGGCGGCACTAGCCTAGAGGAAGCCGGCCGCAAAGCGATCGCTTATTTGGAGAGCCGTCACCCCGTTCGAGCAATGCGAGCCGAGGTCAGCCGTTTTCTGGACTGGTTTGAACGCCTCCGGGCCGGCATGAATGTCTATGTGATCCTCGAAAGGGTCGATGTTCGGCCCGATTGCAGCCTTCGGCCGACCGTGGGCTACACCAACCCTCGGGTGCGGTTAACGATCAACAAGGTGACCCATCAATCCGGCTGGCTGGGGATGTCCAACACGACGCCGGGGCAAAGGCTGGGGCCGTTTCCCGTGAAATATGGAGAACCGGGGTTGCTGCAACTCGGGGTCGAGGCCAAGCGAAATCTGGTCCGCAATCCCTGGGCGCTGGGCGAGTATAGCGACCCACGCCACATCGCCGCCCGCGTCAACAGCACCCTCGTCGCCCGTTGCGACAAAAACGGCGAAGTCCACGTTCGTCTGTCGTGCAAGGAACTCTTGCCCCCGGAACTGCCCCCCTACCGGAGGCCCTGAGCCATGTTCCCCTCTCTGGCACCGGGCCAATATCCCGTGGCTGTCCACCGCTGGTTTGCCCGCGGCGAGGATTGGGCCGTCCATCCCCAACTAGCCGACCAATTACCGCTCATCGTTGGCCTGCTGGATAGTCGGCTCAAAAGCCGGCAGCGCGGCCCATTTCATCTGCGAATGTCGGGGAGTGAAATTCTCGGTGAGTTGCTCGACGATCCGCATTGTTTGGATGCTCGGGCACAGACACGCCAGCCGGTGATCATTCGCCTGGCCCAAGTACCAGGCCCCATCGGACCTCAGCAGCACGAACGGTTTCTCGATGCTTTGCGGGGGGTGCCGTTGCCCGTCTCGCCGGGACTCGATCAAGGGTTGATCGTCTGCACCGACGTGGACCTTGATCCCCAAGCTGTCCCGCCGTCGCGAATCTCTGTCTCAGAAGGGCAACCAACCAACCTACTCCGGTGGCCGCTCGTTGGGCTTCTCGCAGCTGGTTTGGCGATCTGCGGCCTACTGCTGTCGACCTGGATGGGTTTCCAACAGGCCAGACCCAGCGTCGAAGCCTCCGCGTCTGGGCCGAACAACAGCGAGCAAAGTCAGGCCACGACCGAGAAGCTGCGAGCGGTGTTGCGGCGGTATGAAACAGTGGATCACCCGCATGTGCATTTTTTGCTATGTCATCCCGAAGCCTTGAGCCGTTCGCCCCGGCCTGGGGAACTTCGCTATGACACCTGGCGGGCCAAACAACCTCGAACCTTCGGGGCGGCCGAGCATCCCCTGCCACGCCAACTGCGTGAACGCGTAGCCCGCTGGCGCGAACTGCCCGCTGAACTGCACGCCCTGTGCCTTCGCCTGGGCGAACTGCGCCGCGAACTGGAACCTGCTGCCGCTGCCCGATCTGCCCCTATCGAAGAAATCGAAGCCCTCTTCGAGATGCTGACCCGGCCCAGCGGCTTGCCACCGCGTGAAGAATTCGATCACTCTGGTAATGTCTTTCTGGCCCGTTTGCCGCGCGACCCATATCAGGCGGGGCAAACCTACGACACCCTCCCGCAGGTTAGCCAGACGCTACGACAGTTTCTCAATGAAGTCTTACGCACCCAGCCACCGCTTGATGAGTCGGTACGTCCGGCTACAATCGTTCATCGCCTTCGCGAGGAACTCGATTACCCCCGCTGGCGTGAGCAACAGCTACGCCGAGGTCTTGTCTTTGCCGACGAAAACAGCCCGCTAGACGAGCGGCTTCGGCAAGCGCTTAGGCGTTTCGGAGGCCCCTAAACCAGGAGCCGACCACAGGTTCAACGCCTCTGTCACATAGTCGCGAGACGCATCGCTTAGAATAAAGACGCATCGCTTAGAATAGATACAATAGGACTCTGGGTAAACCGTTGCTCGATCCCTCGGAGTGCCGTCGATTATGGCATCCACAACTGCTGTTACTCCTGGTCCGTTTCTGTATCTGACCGAGGACGACGTTCGTGATCTGCTCTCGATGGACCTTGCCCTAGAAGCAGTCGAGGCCGGCTTACGCAAAATGGCCCTGGACGAGGCGCATCTGATCCCGCGCCAACGAGTCGTCACCGATCATGCTGTCCTGCACAGCATGGGAGCAGCGGCGAAATCGCTGGGGGTAATGGGCACCAAAATATATTCTACCACCCGCAAAGGCCACGCGCAATTTCTCGTCACGCTCTTTGATGGCAAGACCGGCCACTTGGTGGCGCTGATCCAGGCCGACTTTCTCGGTCAGATGCGTACTGGGGCCGCCTCGGGGATCGCCACCCGAGTGATGGCCGATCCCCAGGCCGCCGAGATCGGAATCATCGGTTCTGGTAAACAGGCTCGCACCCAGGTCGAGGCCATTTGCAAAGTCCGGCCGATCCGCCGGGTCAGCGTTTATAGTCCCAATACAGAACATCGCGAAGCTTTTGCCCGCGAGCTATCGGCTCAACTGGGCATCGAGGTTGTGCCGGTGTCCTCGGCCGAAGAGGCGGTACGTGGCAAACCGATCGTGGTAACGGCGACTACCAGCCGCGACCCGGTACTCAAGGGGGAATGGTTGGCACCTGGCACGCATATCAATGCCATCGGCTCAAACATGCTTGGCCGTAGCGAGTTGGACGTGGAAACCTTCCGCCGCTGTGAGGTGGTGATTGTGGATAGCAAAGATCAAGCCCGTACCGAAGCAGGCGATTTCCAACAGGCCATCGAACAAGGAGTGTTGCATTGGCCGGAGATTCAGGAACTGGGGCTGGTATTGTTGGGGCGTTACCCGGGCCGCAAGCGACCCGAGGGGATCACGCTGTTCAAATCGCTGGGCATCGCCATCGAAGACGTCGCGGTCGCGGGGCGTGTGCTGCAGCAAGCGCGTGCCAAAGGACGCGGCCAGGAGTTGAATTGGTGAGCCGAGAGGGCAAGACTAAGGAGGATGGAGTGGAATTTTGGGTTCGAGAATCGCGTCTCTGCTGACACAGGATCCTTCGAACGTTCGTTTGAGTTTTAGTGCAAATTCGACCTCTGCTGAGGAAACAACATCATTATGCTCCGCCGGGCCTTCACGCTCATTGAACTGCTAGTCGTCATCGCCATCATCGCCCTTCTGATAGGTCTGTTACTCCCTGCGGTGCAGAAAGTCCGCCAAGCCGCCGCCCGTATGCAATCGGCCAACCACCTTAAACAACTCGGACTGGCTGCTGCCAACTTCGAGAACCTCCACACCCATTACCCCAATGGGGGCGGCTATCCGACGCCGTTCTACACCCCTACGACCCCGAATGCGTACACCTTTATCCCTGGTTGGGGAACCTTTCGCCCTTTCTGGGGCGACCCGAGCTTCACGCCTCGCTTCCAACTTGGCTCAGCGTTTTACTCGCTGTTGCCGTTCGTCGAGCAGGAGGCGTTGTTCCGCGATCCGTTGGCCTGTTTCCGCACCCCGGTTAAGATCTTCTACATGCCTGCTCGTCGCGCCCCTGTTGCTCAGGCAGTGCCAACCACCGATCACGTCAACCCCGGATGGGGCTACAGCGATGCCGGTCTTGGCCCCAGCGCTCGCACCGATTATGCCGCCAACGATCAGGTCTTCTACACCACCTACGGCAGTAATTGGGGCCGCATCTCCACCGTGGCCAGCATCAGCGATGGCTTGTCGAACACAATTTTCTTCGGCGAAAAGGCCATGAATCCGCGTTCGTATGCCAGCGGAGCTTGGTACTGGGACGAGCCTTACGTTTTGGGCGGCACGGGCGGCACAGGCCGTTGTGGTGATGCGATTTATCCCGATTCGCTGCTAGTGCAGTCGCCCAATTTGCCGGAGAGCCGCGCCTGGAGCATCGGCAACGAATCCTGTGGTGGCGGCACCTGGGGTTCACCCACGGCCGGCGGCGCGCAGTTCGCCTTTGGCGATGGTTCAGTCCGTGGCCTGAGCTTCAGCACGGCCCATCGGGTGGTGCAGTTGCTCATCCGGCCAGCCGATGGCCAGGTGGTGAATCTGCCATGAGCAAGGGGGGGCGATATATCGGCATAGGTGCCAGCTATTTGATTGTCATCCTCAGCCTGTGCGGTTGTAGTGGCGGACCGAAGCTGGTTGCGGTCACGGGCAAGGCCAGCTTTAAAGGCCAACCGCTCACTGCCGGGGCGATCTACCTGCACCCGGGCGAAGGCAACGACTGGAAAGGCGACAACCCTAGTTCGGTATTGCAGATTGATGGACGTTTCGAGCTCCGCACGCCCCCTCATGGTGCTGGTGCCCCGTCAGGAGTGTGGAAAGTAACCTTTTCGCCCGCGTTGGCCAATCGCATTGGCCGGCCCAACTGGGGCGACCCTCAGCAGACGCCGTTGACCCTGGAGATACCGGAGGATGGACTAAAGGATTACTTTATCGAGATCAAATGATATCAGCATTTCTACGGAATGCGCGATTCCAGACTCCCTTTCCTGCATCTTTGCCTCACTCCCAGTAACTCGCACTCCAGCATGTGGCTCCAGCATGCAGCAGGGTCAAGTTTCATCCTTCGCTTACTGTCCAACATCTGCCTCACGCCGCCTTGGCTTCCTCACCCTCTCCCCCATCCTGTTCGGCCTGGAGCCGGCCAAGGCTGCCCCTGATTATGCCAAGTTCGAGATCGACAAGCCCCCGCTGGTCCTGTCGTTCAACCTGCTAAAGTGCGGCAATTGGCCGCTCCATCGCTTGAGACGATGGAGGAAATCGCTGGATGAGCTGCAGGGGATCCAACATCGGCTATCGGCTATCAGGCGAGGGACGGGGATACGCTGAAATGGCCTAATGGTGCGCGACGGGTGATTCGGCCCCAATCGCGCCGGGAGGCTGTTTCACCGCTCGCCATCTCCCCCAGAGAAGGGTCACGCGGCTGGTGGCCGGAGCGTCTGTTGGCCCCTGCAAGGCATTGGCGAAGACACAGAGGGGAAGCCAAGGCGGCTCGTTCTTGGTCGATCGACGTAGACTGCGAGCCACGACGAACCCAAAGCGGTGAAATAGCGAATATCGACGACTGATGGACTTATTTATCACCTATGGCCGATCGGGGCAACTCACTTCACTAGCTTGGCAATATCTTCCTTGATGGCTTCGGCCCAGATTTCGTAGCCCTTGGCGCTGAGGTGCAGCAGATCGGGCATGACCTCGCGTGACAAGCCACCGTCACTGGTCAGGAACTTCTCGCCGATGTCCTTAAAAAACACCATCTTGCCATCGTCGAGCTTGCTGATCAACTTGTTGATCTCGGGAATCTTCTTGTTCAACTGCTCTTTGGTAGCGACCTTGGCCTCCTTGGGGGCAGTCGCTCGCGGAAACACCCCCAGCAGCAAAATCTTCATCTGGGGCTTGTCCTTGCGTAGCTGTTCCACGATCGCTTTGATACCGTCAGCAATCTGATCGGCCGTGTGGGCAGCCGTGTTGTTTGTGCCGATCATGATGACTGCCAGCTTCGGGTTCAGGCCGTCGAGTTCCTTGCCCTGGGTGAGGCGCCACAGCACATGGCTGGTCTGATCGCCGCTAATGCCATAGTTGCCCGGCTTGAACGCCTCGAAGTGGGTTTTCCAGGCTGCTGCCCCATTTTTGCCTTCCCAGCCTTGAGTGATGGAGTCACCTAGGAAAACCACCTCGATGCCGCCCTTCTTGGTTTGCTCCAGAAACTTTTCGTGGCGTTTTTTCCAAAACTCGATCTTCAGACGCTCCGCGGGTTTGTCGGCTGGTGGCACGGGGGGCTTGGACCCCTGGCCGATGATGGAAGAGGAAGTCAGGCCAATCGCCAGAAGCGTCAGGGCAAGCAGCGGAGTGCGAATCATGGTGCAAGATTCCTGAAGGTGAGAGAAAGTTCCTTCCGAGAGGCTAGGGGTGGGTGTAGTAACTCGCCCCCGCATAGACAAGCTTCTACTGAGAAGGTAAGCTAAAGTTGCATTCCCTGCCATCCCTCATCCGGAGTCCCGCCGATGAATCTATCCCGCCGCCGTTTCTTACAATTAGGTTCCCTGGCATTCGCCACGGGGGCGATCACTCCTTATGCGTTCGGCGACAACAAACCCAGCAACGATACTTCGGTGATTTTGCTGTGGCTACCCGGGGGGCCGCCTCATTTGGATATGTATGATATGAAGCCGGATGCTCCAGCCGAATATCGCGGTGAATTCCGCCCGATCAAGACCAACGTACCCGGCTTGGACGTGTGCGAACAGCTGCCGTTGCATGCTCAGTGTGCCCATCGCTATAGCATCATTCGCTCCATCAGTCATACCTTTTCCGATCACGGGGGCGGGCACAAGAAATTCCTTACCGGTCGCGATCCCTTTCAGCCGACGGGCTTCGTGAACGATCACCCGATGGTCGGCTCGATGGTGGCCAAGCTGCGGCAGGGAAAAGCGGCTGTGCCCGATTACGTGATGGGAGCCGATCCCGGCCGCGATGGGATAGACGTGTACAGCTTTGGCTCGGCTTATCTGGGGCCGGCGACCCATCCGTTCGTAGTGGCCGGCGACCCGAGCAAACCCAATTTCCGCGTCCGCAATTTGGAGGCACCCGCCGAACGGCTCGCCAAGCTCCGCGAACGGGTGAAGTTGCTGGATCGCCTGGAAGGTGACGTACCCGGTTTGCCAGCTTCGGCCCAAGCCGCCCGCGACCACCGAACCACCGCATTGCGGCTAATGAATAGCGATGCTACCCGGCAGGCCTTCGACCTGAGCAAGGAATCCCCGCGGGTGCGGGAGCGTTACGGTATGCATGCCTGGGGGCAACGCGCCTTGATGGCGCGTCGGCTGGTTGAGGCTGGAGCCAGCTTTGTGACCATGGTGTTAGAAAACCCCTATCAATCTGGCATTGCATTCTCGTCTGATGGCACCTACAACTGGGACAGCCACGCCGTCAACTGTCACATCTTCAATGATGCCAAGGTTCGCTTACCGATTTATGATCGTGCTGTTACTGCTCTCATCAATGACTTATATGATCGCGGCCTGGATAAGAAAGTGCTGCTGATCGTCACCGGCGAGTTCGGACGTACGCCGCGTCTGAACACGGCCAAAGATCGCCCTGGACGGGACCACTGGCCGCAGTCGATGAGTTTGTTGGTGTCGGGTGGCGGGCTGCGTATGGGTCAAGTGATTGGCTCGACAAATGCCAAGGGCGAACATCCGAAGGATCAACCGTTGAAAGTGGGCGACCTGTGGGCGACGATGTTCACGCATTTGGGCATCGACTACGAACGTACCAGTTTTAACGATCACACCGGGCGGCCAATCCCAATGTTACCCGAAGGTCGCCCCATCGCTGGGTTAGTCTGAGGCGGCACCGTTCCAATCACCCGGGCAACCAGCCTCTGCAAGGAAGGGGGGACTGCCCGGTGGAATTCCATCTGACCTTCGGCGAAGGCCTTAGTCTCAATACTGCGAGAGCAACTGTCAAGGGTTGCCCTCTCGCGGGCTTTTCTCTCGTTGGCCAATCGCCTGGTTACAAAGAGAAACAGCTGCCGACGCCACACTGTCGCCCCGGTCAGGTGATTGCTTTGGTAGAGTCAAACCCCACTGCTGTTGGGCTGGTGTGCAGTTAACCCCCTTCCCCTGTACGAGTTGGACTGGATCGCCCACTGGTCGCCTGCCGGTCTTGTCATCAGGTTGCTTGCCGCGTACCATGCGCGGCAGGGGGTGATGTTGTGAATGATCTCGAGGGGCTGCTTGATGACATCCGCCAGAATCCCGAAGATGATACCCCGCGACTCGTGGCCGCCGATTGGTTCGAGGATGCCGGCCAGCAAGAACGGGCTGAACTGATTCGGTTGCAGGTGGCTCAGTCTCGCTTGATTCCAGCGGAACGTAATCCCGCGATCGAAAAACGCATCGATCAGTTGATCACTTCTCATAGTCGTAAATGGCTGAAGCTGCCCCCCTCGATTGGTTCGGTGACCTGGGAGAGGGGTTTCCCTGCTACTCTCCATACCTCTGCGAACAAATTTCTCTCCCGGGCCGAGGAACTCGTGAGGCTCTTTCCGGGCCTGCGGTTGACGAATGTCCAATCGAAGTTGAACGCGTTGGCCCAATGCCCCGCGCTGCAACGCGTGCGTCATTTAGAGATCCAAAAGTGTAGAAGCTCACCACAACAGTGGAGAGAATTCCTACGTTCGCCGCATCTATGCGGTCTGCGTCAATTGGGGTTTATTCAATGTGAGTTGCAGGCTTCTCATTACCAAGAGATTGCCGACGCACCGGTGTTCCACCAGTTGGAGTCGTTGGAAATCGTTTCCCGATTTGCCCCTCCTAACGGATTGAGGTATCTTCGGCATTTTAATGAGCGCACCTTTCGCCGCTTGTCGCTTCGCGGGCATGATCTAGGGCCGGCAGGAGTGGATATTCTGGCGGATTTGCCTGGGTTAAGGAATCTGACCGAACTCGATCTGTCTTACTGTCAACTCGACGAGCGAGCAGGTCAACGGTTGGCTCAGTTTCCACCGTTTAATCAATTAGCGTTTCTCAATCTCCACTTTAGTACCCTACATCGCGAGGGAGCCACGGCCATTGCCGAGTCATCGATCCTCGATCATGTTGAACGGTTGGAAATCGGTTTCAACGAAATCACCAATCAGGGAATTCAAGCGATCTTAAATTCGTCGCGGTTGACTAAGCTGCGGCAACTCAATATCAGCCATAGCGAAGGAACACAGATTATGGGCCGGCATCTGGCCTGTTCGCCGTTGCTGCATCAGTTACGTGTGTTGGCCCTACACTATAACTCGATCGGCGATCAGGGGTTGGAAAACTTTCTCAAAACGTCGAATCTCTCCAATCTGATTGCCTTAGATCTGCGATCGTGTGAATTGACTGCAACTGGCGCACAGAAATTAGCGGAGACCCCCGAACTTCAGCATTTGCGAGTCTTGTGGCTTTCCGGTAATTCCCTGGGGGCAAAGGGAGCTATGGCGTTTATCCAATCGCCCTACCTGCAAAACTTGTGGTTGCTCAGTGGGGACCAGCACACCTTTAGCCGCCGTGGATTGGAACGTCTGCAGACGCACTTTCGTGATCGGATCCGCGATTGTTGAGGTGTTGCATCATGGACGCGGAGGTTCTAATCGTCGGGGCCGGTGCTGCCGGACTGGTCGCTGCCATCAAGGCCGCTGAGGAAGGCGCTGACACCCTGTTGATAGAGAAGATGCCACGAGCCGGCACCAAGATCCTGATGTCCGGCGGCACGCGGTGCAACATCACTCACCACACCGATAACCGCGGCATCGTCGAGGCATACGGCCCACCAGGACGTTTCCTGCATTCCGCGTTGGCGGCTCTCGGGGTGCGGGAGACCATCGCGTTATTCCAGGCCGAAGGCGTAGCGACTAAGGTGGAAGAAACGGGCAAGGTGTTCCCTGTGAGCAACAAGGCAAGCGATGTCCTCGATGCCTTAGTGCGTCGCTTGGGCCGTAGCGGCGCACGGCTCGTTCCTGAAGAAGCTCTGCTGGATGTGGTCGTCGAACCTTCGGGGTTCTGTGTCCTCACCTCGCGTGGCCAGCGCCGGGCTCGCAAACTCATTCTTACCACGGGCGGCAAATCGTATCCGGGCAGTGGCACCACCGGCGATGGCTATCCTATCTTGGCTCGTCTGGGCCACACGATTGTGCCACCTCGCCCCGCATTAGTGCCTTTGACTGTGGATGCTACCTGGGTGCCGCCATTGCGTGGGCTGACCCTGCCAGACGTGCGGTTGACGATTCGCGATCCAGACCAACCTAAACCGCTCATTTCCCGACGTGGTTCGCTGCTGTTCGCTCATTTTGGTTTGTCGGGTCCGGTGGCCCTGGATATCAGCCGGGTCGTCAGCGGCCATCCGGAACCGCGACGACTAATCTTGGAGATCGACTTGTTGCCCGAGGTGGACGAGAACGCCTTGGACGAACGGTTACGTTTGGAGGCCGCCGCCGCGGGCAAAAAACAGCTGAGCGTCCTTTTATCGATTTGGCTACCGCGACGGTTGTGTGAGGATGTGCTGAAACTTGCCGGTTTGGATTGGGAGCGTCGGGGAGCAGGGCTAACTAAGTCTGAGCGTCTTCAATTGACCCGCACGGTCAAACACCTCCAGATGGGTTTAACCGGCACCTTAGGCTTTGGCCGAGCCGAAGTAACGGCCGGAGGAGTCGAACTGAAGGAAGTCGATTCCCGCGATATGCAAAGCCGCAAGGTGCCGGGATTGTATATTGCCGGGGAGTTGCTGGACCTCGATGGGCCGATCGGCGGATATAACTTTCAGGCGGCCTGGAGTACGGGTTGGCTAGCGGGCCTGAAAGCTGCGCAAGCAGCGCGGTCCGAAGCGTCTAGTTCTGGGGTATAATAATCGAATCTCAAAAATCGCCTGGCCGGGTCGAGAAGCATCCAGCTGTGGAAGGAGATGGCGAAATGAAACATACGCGATTGCTCGGTGGTCTGTTGTTGCTCGCTTTCTGCCTCACCCTCTTGACTGAAAATGCTCAGGGCCAACCCAAAAAACCGGATCAGGCTACCAAGTTGCCCGCCGATTCGGAACAGTTGGCCCCCGGAGAATTCGTCGGCATACTTAAGTCCATCCCAGGGAGCGATCGCCATTTCACCCTGGAGATTGAATCGGCTCGCCTGGTGCCCAGTGGCGGTGGCGGAAGACTGGGCGGCATGGCCAACCAGCAAAACGCGGCCCTGCGAGCGCAGCTGCAACTCCAGCAAGCTCAGGTGCGACTCAATAACGCCCGTACGCCCCAACAGCGTCAGCAGGCCATGAACCAACTCCGCCAGGCTCAATTGCAATTGCAACGCGCGATGGTCCAGGCTCAGCGTTCCGGTGGCAGCGGCATTCCTCCGGGCTACAAAGTCGAAAAGACCAAATTAGCCATCGATTTCCAACTCACCGAAAAAGCCAAGATTCGTACCCTGGTGCTGCCGGAAACCTTCGACGAAAAGGGGAACCTGAAAACTTACTCGCCCAAAGAGTTGGCCGAACTGAAGGGCAAAGACAAAAGCGCGCCGGGCTACGAGTTTTCCGTCGAGCAGTTACAGGTGGGCCAGATGGTTAAGGTGACCCTGGTCAGAGTACCCAAGGCCACAGGCGGGCCAGCCAACGAGCGTGACGATGCCGACGACAAGAGCAAGCAGGTCAAATTGCTGGTGGTGATGAGAGCAGCCGATCCCAGCATGCAGCCCAAAGGAGCGAAAAAGAAATAAGCCTGTGCAAGCACGCTATCCTCCGCCGTGAAGGTCTTGTCCCAGATGAACCCCTGTAGAGAGGCACCGGGCATCGGCACGGCTTC
>JBDNDE010000340.1:0-4795 GCA_046719305.1 Gemmataceae bacterium
GTTGGCGAGTTGGCCCGCGGTCATGCGTTCGAGCGCGGCCTGCTCTTTGTCGATGTCGAGTGGCATAAAGACCTCGTCGGTTGGAGTGCGTTAAAACCCGTAACGCCGAGACCCAGTGAGCCTCGGATCCGACCCCGACTTAAGGCCTTCTTCCGGGGTTTTGAGAACTTCTTCGTCTGACTCGGTCGGAACGCGCCTGGCCGCCTGCTTGAGGCGCAGCACGCCCCGCGCGAGGATGGCGGCGACCTGGGCCATGCGCTGCTGGGGAGTCCATGCGGGATCGTCGTCGGACAGGTCGTCAGGCTCCATGAAGGGTGACCTGACGGTTATGTATGCCGTCCGATTTTGAGTTGTCCGCGAAGGGTGTGACCGACTAAATCAAACTCAAGAGACTGCGGAGGACGGCGAGATTGCAGGCGTTTTTCGCCGGTCGGACAGGCCGGTTTATGGACGTGTTTCCGCCGGCCATAACCCGCCGCACTCTCGGCAGCAGAAGCCAGGTGAACAACCGTACTATAAATCGGCCGATTTGAGAAGTAACCCGAGACGACGAATCGAACGGCGGCGGTCGTCCTGTAGTTCGTCAAGACTGGGAATCGATTGGATTCTCCACGCGGAGGAACGCGAGAGTCTCGTCCAAAGAGTTGCACAGACGTAACACTCCAACCACAGGTACGGTCGTTTCCCCGGTTGGCCGTCGAATGCGATATGAACAACGAGGCTGGGTGCACTACTGGGCCGATCGGTACAATCGTTTCCCTAGTTAGCCGTCGAATGCGATAGCGATCGCCAATCCTGGTGCGGCCGTTCTCCCGCACCAGGACGCAGGGCCTTTTAACGAGAGGTGCCGAGGGCGTTTGAGCGCACAGAACCGCCAAGCCGAGCAACAGACCGGCATACGGAGAAATGCATAATAACCTTTTCATGGCTGTGCGAGTAACCTTCCCTGGCTCGAAGTCAGCCGTCCTGATCATACCGATCCTGAAGTCAAAGGCAGATGCGTAACAGTCAAGAGGGTGATCAGTCAAGAGGCATCAACGATAGAAAAAGATGCATGTAATTTAGTTATCGCAAATCCACCCCCAGATGTTACTCCTCCCCCTCAGCTTCGTTGCTCATCGGTGTCACGGGACGCGGACCGGGGGCAGGAGCGTATGGCTCGCCTTTGACCATCCACAGAGGCTTCGGTACGCCCTTGAGATGGTGGTCGAAAAACTGCTGTAGCCGAATCGTGTAGTCGAGCTGATTTTTCCGCTGCCGCAGGCCGTGAGCCTCACCCGGATAGTTGAACAGGTAGACCTCCTTGTCCAACCGACGTAAAGCCAAGTAAAACTGAATCCCCTCCTGCCACGGTACCGCTTCGTCTTTGTCGTTGTGCAGCATCAACAACGGTGTCTGGACGCGATCGGCCATAAAGACCGGAGAATTTTCGATAAAGCGAGTCGGATAAGCCCATAAACTCCCGCCGATGCGACTCTGGGTTCGCTCATACTGAAACTGGCGCGGCAAGCCGGTGCCCCAGCGAATGCCACCGTAGGCGCTGGTCATGTTGGTGACAGGAGCGCCGGCTGAGGCTGCCTTGAACCGTGTGGTCTGGGTGATCAGATAAGCCGTCTGATAGCCGCCCCAGCTATGCCCTTGAAGGCCGATCGCGTTCTCGTTCACATAACCGCGATCAACCACTCTCTCGATGGCCGGTAATACGCACTTCACAGCGCTCTGGCCGGGATAGCCGACCGTGTAAACAATGTCGGGCATCAGCACGAGATAGCCATTACTGACGTAATAGCTGGGGTTGATGGAAGTGCCTGGGCGCGGCTCGACAAACCGGTGCAGGTTCTGCGAAAGTCGTTCATAGATGTACACTATCATCGGGTACTTCTTGGCCGGATCAAAGTTGTCCGGTTTGAGCAGTATACCTTGCAGCGGCACGCCATCGGCATTTTTGTAGTTTACAAGCTCGGCCGTACCCCAGATATATTTGCGGGTTTGCTCGCCAAGATTTGAGAGTTTTTTAATTTCGTGGAACTCTGCATCGGTCACATGCAGATCGGGATAATCGGAAAAAGTCGAGATATTAAGCAGATGCGTATTCTTTTTAAAGCTGATGAGGGTGTAGGCGCGTGGCCCGAACACCAGACGTTTAGGAGCATTGCCCGGTGCGAGGGTATAAAAACCGCTGTCGTAGTTGCTCTCTTGCTCGGCACGCAGCAACACCGGCTTGCTCAGGTCAATGGTACGAGCACGCGGATCGAGCCGTACCACCCGAAAGCCGATCTGTTCCTTGCGGCCGAGTCCCTGAGTGAGGTTAACAGCCTCGCCGGTAGCTGGCTGGATACGCCAAATATCATAGCGGTCATAGAGTAGCACAGCTTCATCGTTGGGGGTCCAGCCGGCCACTCCGTAAGCGGAAGGTTCGTTGGGCATGTCGAAGCGCTCATCGGCGAACGATACGCCGAGCTTGGCCGTGAGGTTGCGAGCCTTGGCAGTGGCAGCCTCATGGGCGTACCAGTGTTTGCCATCCCAGCGGAGCAGGTAGTTGCCGCCCGGCGACCACAAGGCACTGGCGATGCGTTGAGCCACTGCTTTTTTCTCACCCGTTCGCATGTTTAATAGATAGGCATCACCACGCTGGGTACTTTCTGAGCCGCCCACGAGCCGGCGATAAGCGCGATCATCTAGAGCCAGGGCGTAGTCGCCACGCGGCGCCGGCGTGATCTCGGGCAGCGATTCCTCGCCCAGTTGCCGGCTGGTCTTGTCCTCCAGGTGGAAGACGGTCCGATAGCTCTTGGTCGAGGTTTGAGCATAGCGGGCTTTTTGCATCGGTTGGATGAAATCGTCGCGGTAGTGCCACAACTCCACTATCGGTTTATTTGGATCGACCTTAACCGCTGGTGCCGGCGGGGGTACCAACCCGAAGAACAGTTGCTTGCCATCCACAGACCAACTCAGACCGCCGGCCTCGCTGATCTGCCAGTTAGGCTTCCATTGCGGTTTAGCCGCTACCAACTCGGCAGCTTGAGGCACAGCCCGACCCACGGCACTGATCCCTGTAGCGGCCGGCATGGGGTCCACGGATTGGCCGCGTTTCCAGTGCAGGATAACAGGCGGCTTCTTGGTAGGCCCCTCAGGAGGTGGCGTGTGGAAAAACGCTAGCTGCATCTGGTCTTCGTCCCAGGTTAGCTTGCTGTATTTGCCTGGGCCGCTGCGCAGCACCACAGGTGGGGCGACTTGCCCCGGTGTCACTGCAAAGACACCTGGCGTGCTGTCTTTTTTGCTCCCGGCCACGACATACACCAGCGAGCGGCCATCGCGGCTGAGGCTGTAGTCGCTGACATCGGCAAAGGTGCGTTCGGAGCCGTCGGCCAGGTTTCGCAATACCAGTTCGCCGGTTGTGGTTGTGGAGGAGGGCGGTGGGGTGAGGGGCACTCCGGGTAACGGGGGGCGCTTGGCTTTCTCGGTCTTCTCGGCCATCCCTTTCTGATCGGGGGGGGGAGTTTGTTTCTTGGCATCGGAGTGAGGCGGGGCCACGGCAGCGGCCTTGCTCGCTTTGAGATAGGCCACAAAGGCCGGGCCTTGCTCGGGGACCTGATAATTGCGAACCTGATCGATGCGTGTCAGGTTGTTGCTGGCAATTTCTAGAATTCCTAATGCCGTGTCGCTGGCCAGCGTCTTGTTCTTGTCGCGCTGGGCCTTGGTCGGATAGATCGGGAACAGGACAAAGCGACTGTCAGGCGTGAATAGGTGAGGCGGTGGGCCGATCGGGCCGGTCTTGCTGCCCGCAGGCACTGCTAGCGTTGCTCGACTGCCGCGTGCATGACGCAACTCCTTGTTGCTGAGTCGGTCGAACAGCACGAACAGCCCGTCGCCTTCCTGGGGTGCGACGGCGTAAGCCACATAGCGGCCATCGGGCGATAGGCTAGGTGACTGGATCGACTGCCAGCCTGCATAATCCGCATGGCTCAGAGGCCGTTTCCCTACTGGTGGATCGGCAGCACTGAGCAAACCGGCAAAGAGAAGCAGACCACCAAAGTGTCGAGGGTACATAATCGCCTCACGCGTTCAAACAAAAGTTATAAGAGTTCAAGCAACGGTTTAGGCTACGGGATTCACTAGTGTTCCGATGCCGGCAATAGTGATAGCGACGTGATCGCCGACCTCCAGGGTGAAGGAATCCGGCGGGACTATGCCGGTGCCGGTGAGTAAAACCACGCCGTGAGGGAAGCTCAGTTCGCGGCCCAACCAAGCGACCAGTTCGTCCAGTCGGCGTTTCATCTGAGCTAGGCTGGTATCGCCCTGAAAGACCGTGTCCCCTGCGCGATCGATTTCCAAGACGATACGCACGCCAACCGCCGCGGGCATCGCCTCGGCCAGGGTAATCCATGGACCTATCGCGCATGAGCCGTCGTAACATTTGGCTTGGGGCAGATAGAGCGGGTTTTCGCCCTCGATGTCGCGGCTGGACATATCGTTGCCAATCGTGTAGCCGACGATCTGTAGACGAGGCGAGACGACCAGAGCCAGTTCCGGCTCGGGGACACTCCAGCGAGCATCTTTGCGGATGCGGACCGGCTGACCCGGCCCGACCACTCGCCAGGCCGGTGCCTTGAAAAACAGTTCTGGTCGCTCGGCGGTGTAAACGGCATCGTAGAAACGCGACGCGCCGCTGGAGGCGCTTTCTTCCTCGCGGGCCACCTTGCTGCGGATGTAGGTCACGCCGGCGGCCCAGACTTCTTGATCGTCCAGGGGCGGCAACCATTGTGCTTGCGCCAGGGGCAAGCGATCCACCGAGGAA
>JBDNDE010000341.1:0-4753 GCA_046719305.1 Gemmataceae bacterium
GGGAAGTCGAAGTACGGCGGGCTGGAGGTGAACCAAGCCCGGCGGTTGCGCGATCTGGAGCAGGAGAACTCGCGACTGAAGAAGCTGGTCGCCGATTTGTCGCTGGACAGGGACGCCCTGCAAACGATGATCCGAAAACGCGGAGGGAGCTTGTAGAGCGGCGATGACCTGGAAGGGAAGGCTGACGCGCGGCACTTCCACGAGATTCCCGTTCTCGTCATACTTGCCGGGCCATACCAGCTCAGTCTTGGCGATGTCGATCTTCGCCATCTTGCACTTTGTCCTGATGCTCGTTCTTGCTACTCTCAATTTCCGCCACCGCCAACCATCCTTCATCGAAGGTGAACGTCCGGGCCCTACCAGCCGGATCTTGAATTCGAACGATTCGTGCGTTCGGAGTCCCCGCTTGCTCCACGACGTAGAGCCAGAAGGCTTCCCCATGCTTCTGGGCGCACTCGAACTGCGTGTCGGACATGCCGACGGGCCGATCGTGCAGACTCCCTGTCATGGCCTTGACTTCCACCAATCGTTTCGGTGCGCCGTGTTCGTCGGGTTCGAATAGGTCGTATCCCGGATTGTGCCGCGGAGTGCGGTGCAACCGCGGATCCCCGGCAAGAATGATCCGGATCGCCTCTTCCTCCAGCGCTTGTCTCTTTAACGAGTCCAGACCGTCATGGTCCGGCTCTTCCTCGTCCAGTTCAGCGGCGAGATAGGAGATGAAGCGACGCCCGCCCTTGCTGCCAGGTGTTCGCTTGTCGCCAGTCCTCTTTCCAGATCCACTGTGACCACTCATCCCAGAGGCGTTGCTGCTGCCACCAGTTCTGCCGCCCGCGCCGACGCCGGTCTGCTCAGGGCTGCCTTCGGGCTGAGGAGACGGAGTCGGATCTGGCGCATCCTGGCCCAGAAGCTTCCCTAAAGCCTCCTCTGGCGACATCCCGTTGCCTGGCTGTTCTGACGGCAAACCGGCCTGGTCTAGATTGCCACCTGCATCGTTACCGGTTCCCAAACCGTCCGCGGTGTTCCCGTTCGCAACTGGCGGAGCAACGCTGATATCCAGCCGTGCGAAACCGAGTTCATCCAGAACTGCGGCGGCGTCCTCCGGTGTCGCTGCTGCAAGGGCTTCTTTGAGGCCGGCGGCAAAGCGGCCTGGGTCATCGTCGGGGTAGAGCGCAATGGCAAGCTCGCGCGCGATCGACGCCCAGGGCATGAGGTGATCACGTCGCGCATACACAAGGGCACCCGTCGCCACCTGGTACAGTGCGGGCACCTGTTCCGGGTCGCTCTGCCGCTCCTGCTCGAAGGCGTGGAGCCGGTACCGGATCTCGATAGACTCAGCAAAGTAGCACTGAATCGCGGATAGCCTTTCCAAGACATCGCTGGTACCACCCGCAGCTCCCAGCGCATCCAGAACCCGCGCGATCTCATTCCGACGTCCAAGGATATGTGCGTGCAGCTCCGGATCATTAGCAACACCGCGGCACTCCAGGAGCTCGACGACCACCGCCGTTCCCAGTGGCCTCACGCCTGCGGCAGCCAGCGCAGCTCCGGTATCCAGTGGACGGGGGATGACATTTCTGTTGAGGAAGCTCCCGAACTTGTCAGCGAGCCCTGCGCGATTCTCGAAGAACATCCAGTCCGGCCGATTCAGAACCCGCGTCTTGTCGGGGACGCACTTGAGGATCCGAAGCTCTTCCAGTTCGCTCCTGGAGATCACCTCGTCACGAAGGGCTTGGCTGAGCGCCCGCCAGCACTCCAGCAGGACTGAATGAGCCTCGTCGTCCAACGTCGTGTTGGCAGTGCCAAACTCGGCCGAAACTTCCTTAAGCACCCTCAAGAAGTCACTGGTCGCCGGCGCTTCGCGCACATCAATGGCGGTCAGAAACTTCGAGTAAGTCTTCAGTTGATCGCCCAACCGCCACCGATACCGTCCGAATGGGTGCTCACCCCAAAACACCTCGTCGGGCCGGCGATAGGCATCGCCGAGCCACAGGCACGCCTTCCCGCGAAGCTGAGAGAGGGCGGGATCGCTGGCCTTGTCGTTGAGGAAGTCGTACACGCCTGTGTTGACGGCGACGCCCCGCGAAGCCTGGAAAAGTAAGTGCTTGACCACCAGCGAGGGTTCCGGCGTGACGCGCACACCCAGAAACTCAAGCAACCGTCTGCTGGAGGTTTGAACCCGATTGGGCAAGTCCAGGATCAGCGCCTGCGATTCGAACAAGTACGCCTGGTAGTCGGCGTACAGCTCTGTCGGAGCATACCACCGGTCGGTCTTGCCGCGTGCGGGCAGCCACCGTATGCTCTTCAATGACGAGAGCAGGCTGAAATCTTCATCGGCTTCGATTCGCTTTCCGAGATGAGCGAAAATTCGCTCGACAACTTGGGAGCTTGTGGAGGAGTAGGACCCTGCTGCCAGTTCCTGGATCTTTGTGAGTAGATGATCCAGACGCGGTTGAGACGCGACCCCAAGCCATACATACAAATCGCGAACCGCGGCTTCTTGCGATTTCGGAAGGATCGCGAAGTGCGCTGAATCGTCGAGGCAGTCGCGCACTGCCGCGTTGTCAAAATAGCACTCTGTGGCTGGGCGAAAAACCTTGTCACAGCACTCGACAAGACTACAACCGATCAGGGCACGTTGTGCATCCCTGTTGTCTTTTACTTCGCCGAGGCGACTCGCAAGAAGTAGCACCGCCGCGCGTCTCTTGTCTGCAGGCAGCTCGGCGCCCGAAAGTATCTTCGGGAGCATGGACGCGGCATAGGTCGGAAAATCAAGATCTGGAGCGCCAAGATCGCTGAGGAAGCTCCGGCGGTCGCCGAGGACAGAGAGGTCGACCAGTTCAGCCACGCCCAGCGGATCATCGAAGTTGCCCGGCAGAGCCAGCTCCGTGAGCGGCCGCAACCGGCTCGCGCTGGGGAAGATCGGCAGATTGGTGAGCGCCCGCTTGAGAGTCGGATCCGCCAGAATCTGCTGGCGCCGATTCTCGAACCACGCCATCAGGTCAGCGATGGGGAGATGCTTGCTCTCCCACTGCTTCTTCAGCGCCTCGACGCCGGCGGCTAAGCTTTCTATGGCGGCCGACGCGTCGAACCGAGGACAAAGCCGGGCCAACTGGGCCGGGAAGTCAGGATGCTCTTTCAGGAACGGAATCTGGAGCTCCAACTTCTCGAATAGGGCGACCGTCTCCGGATCTGCTGTGAAGATGCTCGCACATGGCCAAAGGGCGCCGTCCCGGCCCGGAGCAAGGGCAATCCTGCGAAGTCGCAGCTCGTCTTCTGCTTTGGCCTCGTCATTAAGAGGCCTTTCGAGCAAAACCCCAAGCTCCTTCCAAAGCATCTTCCGCCGAGACTCCGTCGCTAAGGCGTCGGGAAGTTCCGCCAGTTCTTTGCGGCATTCGAGGCCTTGACTAGAAAGAGCGTCGCAGATGCACCGGACATCCAGCACCGCAATTCCAACCGACTTGGACCGAAGGAGACTCTGGTAAGGCCGCAAATCCTCGTGGACAATCCGCAGACCGAGAGCTTGCAGGACATCAAGCGCCTCCGCTTCTTCCTTCTGAAGCAACAGGCTGGAGTCGCTCACGGTCGTCCATTCCTTGGCGCTGGTTAGGACGACTGGGCTACTCCGAAGGGCCGGCGCGCAACTCTTCCAGAAATCACCCAGGACAGCTTCGATACGTCCCTGCTCCGCTTTGGTCGCGAGAGCGCTCAGCCGCTCCATCATGGCCCAAAGCGGCTTCGCTCCAATCAAATTCGGAAGCTGGTCCACGCGACGGCCCAGAGTCAGTGCAGCAGCCCTGATGGCCTCGCGGTTCCAGAGCGACTGGTAGTCCTCCGCGAGGATGATCCGCTTGCGATCGTTGCTCGTATAGAAGTCAGCGTTCAAGTGGAAGGGAAGGTCAAGATCTTGCTCGGTGGGGAGGCAGGCACATAGGAGTCCCGTCGCTAATTCACCGGCCGGAATTGCCAATTTGACAATTGATGACCGCTTTGGTTCGATCTTGCCGGGGTAGGAGGTGCGCAGGCGTTGAGCAGCGGCACCGAAGTCGCCTTCGATGATGTGCCACACCTGGTCAGCTTCCGGATCGCCGTTGCTCAAGATGAGGCTATCGCCGTCATCGAGGCGTTCGAGTCGTTGAACGCGCTTGCCGTTGCGGGCCACCTCAAGCACCCGCAGACGCTTGAGGAATAACATTGCAGTCGGCAGCGAGGACCGCAGTTCCGCTAAGAACCGATCAGGACCATCCGCCGAGATCGATTCTGCTCGAAGTGCGCGTCGTAGATCCGACTCCGGATCGCGCGCCCAGGGAAGGATGAAGCGAGTACCCGGTAAATCTGTTTTGCCGCAACTGGCGCAACCGCTGCACACTTCGATACGCTGATCCTCTGTTCGGTTCTCGTGCAATATCCAATGGCGTCCTGCAGAGATCAGTTCCGGCGTGTCAGTGATCTGGTAGACCGCGATGAAACCAATCCCGAATGCGCCCGTGGTGCCTTCTTGCCCCCGCTTGTCTCCGGATGCGATCCTACGGAACCGATGAAAGTCGCAGCGGTGGTTGTGGATGCCATCTTCCTTCCATTCACACTCATCTGCATTCACGTCGGCGCATTCGCTAAAGACCCCGTCGTTGTCGACAATGAGAGCATCGTCCTCCACCGAGAACGCCATCCAGGTTGCAGTCTCAGCGTCGTCGGCATTCTGAACCAGCTCATGGGCAAGGGTCCGGAATCCCTGAAGGTCCCGCAGTTTCGCTCC
>JBDNDE010000342.1:0-4736 GCA_046719305.1 Gemmataceae bacterium
GTATCCGGTCGTCCGGCATCTTCACACACCAATATCGTGTTGCTGGTGCCGTCGGTGATCGACTCGATCGTCATCGGGTCTAGCTGGCTAATGCCAAAGGCCGCGTTGGCCAATGGAGCCGTGATCGGACCGGTACGCACCAGAGGACGCAACGAACTGGTCACCGCTGGAATCGGCGTGCCTGCTGGGTAGCCGAAGAACGTGATCGAAGTGTTTTGGATCGAGTTGCAAGTAGCGTAATCGGTGATGCCCAGGTTGGTGAAGTTGACGTTGACGAGGTTGATCGGAATCGGGCCAAGATTCACCCCCAAACGAAAGTTACCGTTGGCTCGGCGTGCATCCCCGCCCGGTGACGAGGGACACATGAAGGTCTTGATCGGGTTCTGCAACGCAGTCAGGTTGCCTGCCGTGTACCACGAGGCATTGAAGTTGTACTGCCGGAAAATGTTCTCTTGTTCGATGTAGGGCAAAATGTGAATATGGAAGGAATGAAACCGTAGATTGGCCGGGTTGAGATCGGGCACGTTGGCGACGAAAGAGGGCGGCAGAATGCGATTGGTGTTTTCGTAGTTCAGCACGGCCAAGCCGATTTGCTTCATGTTGTTGCTGCACTGCATGCGAGCAGCGGCTTCGCGGACTTTTTGCACGGCCGGCAGCAGCAGTCCGATCAAGATCGCAATGATCGCGATAACCACTAGCAGTTCGATCAGCGTAAATGCTCGGCGAAAATGAAAAATCATGAGAATAACTCTCCTTCAATTAACGAATCGGAGTACCCCTGCATTTATGCTAAGAAACCAATGCGTCAAATCTGGGTTGATGCGATGAATAATTCATGAAAGGTAACGCGAGTCCTTCTGGTGGTCTGCTCGGTTCCTCTGGTCCTGGTTTACCTGGCTGGCTATCTCTAACACCACCGACCAACCGACTTACGGATCACGGACAACCAGCGAGGCTTTCATGACACGCTTGACGGATAAGGCCGTTCTCCTCACCGGCGGGGGCAGTGGCATCGGTCTGGCAACGGCCCGACTGCTGCTCGATCAGGGGGCCAAGGTAGCCATCACCGGACGCAATCGGGCCAAGCTGGAAGCTGCCGCTGCGGAGTTGCGTTCCCCCGAGACGTTGTTCACTTATGCTGCCGATCTGGCCGATCCCGTTCAGGTACAACAGCTTGTGACAGCCGTTAATGGTTGGATGGGCCCAATTGATTTGCTGGTCGCCAATGCCGGCGTCAACATCAAACAACGGCAATTTCGTGAACTGACCACCGAGTCCTGGCGGCAGTTGCTCGATGGTAACCTGGAGGCAGCCTTTCAGGTGACGACAGCCGTGTTGCCGCAGATGCGCGAGCGAGGCCAGGGGCTGATCATCTACATCAACAGTATCTCGGGAAAGCGAGCGAATCCATTAGCCGGAGTCGGCTACATCGCAGCGAAGTTTGCTCTGCGTGGAATGGCCAGCGGTCTTGCTGCCGAGGAACGTGAAGCGGGTATTCGCGTGACCAGTATCTTTCCCGGAGAGGTCAATACGCCGTTGCTGGATCAGCGACCCGAAGAAGTCAGCGCGGACCGCCGGGCCACCATGCTGCAACCCGAGGATGTGGCCAACGCGGTGTTGTTCGTGGCGGGACTACCTGCCCATGTGAGCATTCCAGAGCTAGTAATTATCCCAGCTAACGCACAATACATTTGAGACGGTTTTTCCACTTTCACCGGGCGCGAGGCCAATCCGTGTGCTACGCTTTCTCCTGAATAGCCCGCGGTCGGATCAGGCGTAGCAGCAAGTGGAGGCAAATACCGTGCGCAAATTGTTGGTCTGCAGCCAGAAAGGTGGCGTCGGCAAGACGACCACAGCTATTAGTCTGGCCGGTGCGACGGCTTTGAGCGGTACGCGGGTACTTCTGCTGGACGCCGACCCGCTGTCGAATATCGCTTCGGCGTTGAATCTGCCGGAGCATTTTCAGCGGCAGTTGCTACGAGATGTTGGGATCGACCTGCCCGGAGTGTTGGTCACCAATGTGGTACCGGGAGTCGATGTACTCAGCCCATATGATGCGGGCGGCTGTTCGGACGACGATCTGGATAGCATTCTAGCGCTGCTGGGTACGCCAGCCTTGGAAGAACATTACGGTTGTGTGGTGGTGGACAGTCCGCCATTCATGGGGCCAAACCCCGGACAACTTATCTCGGCCTGTGACGAATTTTTGCTGGTTATGCGTGCCGAGGCGATGGCCTATCGTACCCTGCCAGCCTTTTTGGAGCTCATGCAACGCAGTAAAAATTCTACCCAACACCCCATCAAGATGCGCGGCATCCTGTTGACCCTGCCTGAGGGCGAAGAAGTCGGTGGCCGCTGGGAACGCGAACTGCGTGGCCGTCTGGGAACGCGGGTGTTGCCGCAAGTGGTGCCCCACGACGACGCCGTCACCCAGGCGAGCTTGGCCTATCAGATCATTACTCACGCGAATGTCAAAGGAGTTGCCGCGGAAGCCTATCTCTCGGTCGCTGAGACACTCGAACTTGCGGCGGTCAATCGCGATCACGTCGAACGGGTGTCTACAGTCTCGGCCTTGCAATTGGCTTTGACTCAGAGCAAGGCGACACGCAAATTGGCTGCACTGTCTCGACCGACGGCACCTGCTGCCACGCCGACACCGGCCCCGTCGGCCACCGTGGCCCCGCGTCCGCGTCCCAGTGGACCGCGTCATACACCGGTGCCGTTGGCTCCGCGTCCAGTAGTGCCCTCGGTACGTCGGCCCGAGCCAGTCGCCGAACCGGAATTTGTCCCGCCTTCGCCGCCACGTGTGCCAGCTTCGCAACTGCCGCCCCCACGTGTGGTCCGCGCTGCCTCCCTGAACTCGGCCGCAGCTACCCCCGTAGCTCCACCTGTCGCTGAACCGGTTCCCGAACCAGCCAATAATGGCTTCCCGCTGTGGATGGCTATTGGCTGCGCCTTGTTGGCCGTGGGCGTCGGAATTGGTCTGCGATTTGCGCCGCTGAGTGCCTTGTTGCCGATCACGGTGGGTATTGTGGTTGGCCTGCTAGTACTGGTGGTGATGAAGCTGTCGGTCAGTCAAGATCCGCCGCCAAGCTCGGCCGAGCCACGACCAGCAGCGGCGTATGGCCCGACGCCCTTGGCCAGCGGCCCTGATGCGCAACGGCCGTCCTCGGCACGACGGTTGAGCGGACTGAAGCGTCGGCTGAAGGTTACCCCGCGTGACACCCGAGCCAATTAGGTAGGCGTCCTAACAACAGCCAGTTGTTGCTGCGGCTGCAGAGGCTCAGGCCGACTTGACGGCAGAGGTGGATCCCTTCATGATGAGGTTATGAATTGGCTTGCTCACGCTCTGCTCTCGCCAGATCAGCCGGAGGTACGTTTAGGCAATCTGCTGGCGGACTTGATCAAGGGACGCGATCGGCAGCAGGTTAGCGACCTGTTTCGAGCTGGATTAGTTCTGCATTCGTTTATCGACCGCTTCACGGATAGCCATCCGCTGGTGCATCGCAGCATCGGCCGACTACAAGGAGCCTATCCGCTAGTAGGTGGCATCCTGGTCGACATTTTTTACGATCACCTGTTGACCCGGCGTTGGCAGGAGTATCACAGCCAGACGATCGAACAGTTTGTGCAGAGGGTTTACGACGACCTCAGTCAATACGCCTTGCGACTCCCCGTCGAGGCCAACGAGGCGATTAGCTGGATCATTCGTGAGGATCGTCTGGGGTCGTATGCCCGCATTGAGGGTATCGAGATAGCGCTACGCAGTGTCTCTCACCGTCTGCATGCTCGCACGGGTCGCTGCTTTCACTTGGAAAAGGCTTTGGTATCTCTGCTGGAACAGATCGACGACTACCAGGCCGACTTCGACGCCTTCTTTCCTGAACTTCGCGCAGCGACCCAATCGCACTGGGCCGCTTCTTAACGCCATAGTGCCTTTTCGACAAACATCGTCTCGGGGATCGGCTCGTTGATCTTTACTTCGCAGAAGAAATAGCGGCCAATGAGATTGCCCTGAGCATCACGCAGTACCGAGCCGACCTGGAGCCAGGTCTGCGGGTCGTAGTAGTAGACGGCGTGCGAGATGCCGTCGTCTTCGGGGCGGGGATAGTCCGGCCGCACCAACTCCCACCAAGGATAACCTAGTTCGGGCACGGTTTTCAGGCCGTTGAAGACCGTTCGCAGTTCACCGCGCGCCTGGGCCGCCTTGAACGCATCGAGTGTCCTCTGCATGCCAATACGCAGGCCAAATTCGGTGGCTGGGTAGCGGGCCGAACTGCGGGCGTCGGGGCCATCGGCGTCCCGTCGGGCAGTGCCGCCCAGGGCCAGCACCCCGTTGAGTTTGGCCAGGAGTTTGTCGTCGTTGGCCCCTTTGACATACAGCACGCGATGGGCCAGCCGTGCCCCTTGGGTCCACTCCATCAGCACGCGGAAGCTCGGCTCCTCGCAGAACCAGCATTGGATTTGCTCCTCAGGCATCAGCGTTCCCCCGAGGCGTTCTTGTTTGATCAGTAAGCAGGTGTACCCCTTCACTTCGCGATCATAGCGGGCAATCGCTGCTTCGACGAAAGCCACGGGATCCTTTGCAGCCAGATAGGCCATTCGGTCGTTGGCCCGAGCAGGAGCGGCCGGTGAGGCGGTGTCCGGTGGTCGGTGTTCGGGGGAGCGTGGTAGTGGCACTGGGCAGCGATCAGGAGCCATCATCAGGCACAAGGGCAACAACAAGAAGAGGCGCC
>JBDNDE010000343.1:0-4734 GCA_046719305.1 Gemmataceae bacterium
CGCGCACCTTACCTGTTGCCGCTGTAGCAAAGACGTACACCACTCAAGGGGTGCTAGAGGCAATTGAGGCAGTCGTCAACGCAGATCTTTGAACGCATCCCAGGCCAGGTAACCAACTAACCCGGCGATGAGAATGCCAAAAACGTCAACCATGACACTTAAGCGACCGAAGGGGAAAGCCGCTAGGATGTCGAGCAGGAACAGCAGGACCAACAGTCCAGCCACACCCATCGACCCGAGGCACAACCACTTCTCCATGAACAGCCCCTTCAATGCGATCATGGGACGGACCTGACAAACAATTGTGGCCGACTCCCGGACCGGCACCTATCCCAGAAACGATGATAACATAAAACCATCCTAGCAACAGGGCATCAAGACGGCATCACGGGCAAGTCAGGAAATCTGGTCTAACCCGGCGCGTCAAGACCCATACGGCCCGAGTCGTACAAAGAATCCGGCATACCGGACCCTTAAGCTCCCGGGCAGATCGCGAGCGGTCGCCTGACCACGGCAGACCGCTTCTAGGGCGTACCAATGCGTAGCATCCATAGCGGCTAAAGGCCACCCCTGACGACGCCAGAGTAATCGCAACGCCGCCCGCAGCTGATGCCCTGGAGCCGCTGCTAGTGTGACGCTGTCCAACTGGATTTCGTCTGCTCGGGTGGAAGGTCGTTCTGCCCGTGATAACAACTCGGCGGCGGCCGATTGCTCGTCGGCAAACAACTCCTCGGCCTGACGGGCTAAGCGACAGAGAATCTGCTCGATGCGTGGGTTGTAGTCGCGGGCCAACAGGGGCAACAAGAGTTGACGCAGGCGGTTGCGCGTCAAAGAAAGGTCGTCGTTACTCGCATCGTGACGCGCGCTCTGCCCGATCTGGGCCAAATACTCCAACACCTCACCACGCGACACCGACAGCAGCGGCCGCACCAGCGTAACGCCCTCGGCAAGGGGGCGGGCCGTCGCGATGCCGCGTAATCCCTCCAAGCCGGTGCCGCGTAACAGCCGATGCAGGACAGTCTCGGCCTGATCGCTGGCCGTGTGTCCGGTGGCAACCATCGGCAGCTGCAAGGCCTGGGCCAGGGCGGCGAGCCAAGCGTAGCGTTCACGGCGAGCGACGGCTTCGAGGTTGTCCCCCTCAGCCAGGGCGGCGATGTCCAGAGCGTGGGTGTGACAAGGGATTGTCCAGGTTTCACACAAGTTGCGGACGAACGCTTCATCGGCGTCGGAGTCGGCCCCCCGCAGGCGATGGTTCAGATGCGCGACCTGCACCTCGCCCAGCGGAGCCAGCGCTCGCAGCAGCGCCACGCTATCAGGTCCACCGCTAACGGCCAGCAGCAGCCCACCGGGATGGGCTTGGCGCCAAGCGGTCACAACTTGCACCAGCCGGCTCATCCGATCAACTCACGCAGGGTAGCGGGGATGTCGCGGCTGCGCATCAGGGTTTCACCGACCAGTACCGCACGGATGCCTCGTTCGCGTAGCCGCGCGGTATCCTGGCCGGTGCGGATGCCGCTTTCGCTGACGAGGACGACGCCAGGCGGCACCAGCGGAGCCAGGCGAAGGGTGTGATCCAGATCGACCCGAAAGGAACGTAAGTCGCGGTTGTTCACGCCGATGAGGGTGGCACCGGCCTCCAAGGCGCGCGGCAGGTTGTCCGGGTCGTACAGTTCCACCAGGGTTTCCAGGCCCAAGGCCTCGGCCTCTCGCATTAAGCGAGGCAAGGCAGCCTGAGGCAGAATTTCGGCGATCAGCAGGACGCAATCGGCCCCAGCGGCTCGGGCTTCGAGCAGTTGGTAGGCATCAAGGAGGAAATCCTTACGCAACAGTGGTAGTTCGACGGCAGCACGGACTTGTTCCAAGTCGGCCAAGCTGCCATGGAACGAGGGACCATCAGTCAGCACGCTGATACAAGCGGCCCCGGCCTGGGCGTAAGCCTGGGCTACCGCCACGGGATCTACCGCCTCGGCGAGAACCCCGGCCGAGGGCGAGGCGCGTTTGACCTCGGCGATGACGCGGGTCCCCTCGCCGGTGGTTAGTGCCTGGCGAAACCCGCGTACCGGCGGCAAGCTGGCACAGAGGCGTTCCAGACTAGCCGGGGAACGTTTGTGTTTGGCTTGCTCAATCTCGTCGCGTTTGTAAGCAACGATACGTTCCAGAGCGTTCGGGGGGGTCACGGCAACGCCTCCGGTGCATCCAACGGCCCAGGTGCTGTCTCGACCGGGCAGCCAGCTTCTAGATACGCTTGCAAGAGCAACTGGGCTGCGACCTTGTCACGGCGGGCTTTGCGTTGGGCATGCGTCAACCCTGCCTCCCACAGTAGGTTCTCTGCCAGAACCGACGTGTAACGCTCGTCGTAGTGGACGACCGGTAAGCCGGTTCGCTGCCTTAACTGCGACGAGAACTGTCGCACCTCGCAGGCCATCTGGTCTTCGCGACCATCGCCGCGCACCGGCAGACCGACGAGCAGCAGGGTAATTTTTTCCTCGCGTAGCAAACGATCAAAGAAGGTGGCATCGCTAGCGGGATTCTGCCGGGTGTAGACCTCTAGCGGAAAGGCAAAACGCCGTTCGGGGTCGCTGATCGCCAAGCCGATGCGAACTCGCCCGTAGTCAATGGCTAAGATGGCACCTGGCGGAGAGGGCATGCTCGTTTCGTTCACAGATGTTTCTCTTTACCGTGCTTGCGAAGTTCTTCGACCAAGTTCTTGACGGTGGCCTCCTCAGAGCGATGAGCCACCAGCACACATTCGCCATCTTGAATGATGAGCAAGTCCTGAACTCCGATGGTGGTGACGAGTGTATTCGGCTCCCCGACGATGAGGCAGTTGCGGGTCTTCAGGCCGACATGATTGCCCTGGATGGTATTATCGTGGGCGTCCTGGGGCAAGATGCGCTCCAAAGCCAGCCACGAGCCGACATCGTCCCAGCGATATGGGGCCTGGACGGTGAGTACCTCAGGGTGCTTTTCCATCACAGCAAAGTCGATGCTGATCTTGTCCAGTTTCGGATACTCTGCGGCTAATACTTCGGCCTGCTGGGGGGTCTTCCAGGCAGCAGCGATACGTTCAACAGCTGCATGCAGAGCCGGGCGATGGGTACGAATGGCTTCGAGGATGGTGTGCGCTTTCCAGACAAAGATCCCTGCATTCCAGAAGTATTCCCCAGAGCCGAAGAACTGCTCGGCGCGTTCACGGGGCGGTTTTTCCTCGAACTTTTGCACCCGAAACACCCCGATGCCCTGGCGGTTGTCCAGCCGTTCGCCGCGGTGAATGTAGCCATAGCCCACCGAAGGATAGGTCGGCGAAATCCCGAAGGTCAGCAGGGCACCGGGGTGTTCGTCGGCCATCTGAGCGGCGACGTTGACGGCACGGGCGAACTCGCGAGTCGGTTCGATGAGGTGGTCGGCCGGCGTGACGAGGATAGTGGCGTCGGGGTCGGTACGGGCGATCAAAGCCGCTCCCAGAGCGACGCAAGGCGCGGTGTCGCGACCGATCGGCTCGCCAACAATGTGCGAAGCGGGTAGCACGGGCAGTTGGCGTTGGGTCTCGGCGACGTAGGCCGCCCCGGTGACGATCCAGCAGCGTGAAACGGGCAAAGCACAGGCTTCCAGCCGGTCGAAGGCCAGTTGCAGCAGGGTGCGGTCGCTGCCCAGGGCCAAGAATTGTTTGGGCCTCGCCACGCGGGAGCGGGGCCAGAATCGCGTTCCGCCGCCCCCGGCCATCACCATTGCATGAAGCATAGCAGCGTTACTCCTCCTGACCCGCCAGGACCCTACTGGAGATAACCCGAAACCACACTGCCGGGCCTTAGCTTGCGACGTAGTTCGGCTTCATCGAGTGCGAATAAGGGACTCAGTTCCACTTCGCCCTCGACCCTAGCCCCAGCGGCTTGGAGCCAACGGGTCGCCTGGGCCAGCAGCGCCGCGCGAACCGTAGCCGGCGAGTCATCGCCTTGAGCATTTTTCAGCGGCGCGAATTCGTCCTCGCGTAACGTTTCGACCACCAGCCAACGCTCGGCCTGGGGCAAGACATCGAAGATAAACCGCTCGAACTTCAAGCCATTCTCACCCAGCGGGGTCGGATCGTCGAGATGCGGCACCTTTTTTCGGGCCACATGAAATGGAATCCCCTGCCCCTCGTCTGCCGTCATCCGCTCCAAAAACCCCACCTCGAACAGGTGAATGGCCGGTGAGGCCGCCCCCCAGCGTAACCGACCGTCGGGCAACTTCTGGGCGGCCATCTCGGCGGGCAGGTCGGAATACTCGACGATGCGGCAGCGGCCGGCCCTTTGGGCAAAGATGCCGGCCCGTTCACCGGCGTCGCGTTTGGCCACGCACTTGCTGGACACCTCGGCGTTGTGTCGGCGGTGCATACCCAGGAAGACCGGATCGGCCAGAGCAACCAGGGGGTTATCGACCTGAAAATAAAAGACGCTGCGAACACCACGCTCCTTGAGTTGGGCTAACAAACCGCTCTTGGCCAGTGCCGTCAGACAACCGCCATGCCCATCGGGACTGAGAAAGAGCGAACCGGGGGTTTCGAGCAGCAGCCGACCTGTCTGCGCATCCAGAGCGGGCATCGTTCCTTGTTGGAAAAACCACACTGTCTCCGCCGGCAGTCCGAAGAAACCATGGCGGGCAAAAAACGCTTCGGTGGCCTGGTGTGTGGCCGGACTAGTCATGATCAGAAAGGGAATCTCAGCGGCGTAGCGGCGACGCATTGCCAGCAGCTTC
>JBDNDE010000344.1:0-4730 GCA_046719305.1 Gemmataceae bacterium
TTGGTGACGATCGGGGCGTCCGGCATCTTCGGACAAAATAATCGTATTGGAGGTTCCATCGCCGATCTCCGGGATGCTCCAGGTTTGATTGACGGCCAGAATCCCTTGACGAGCAGCGGCCACCCGGACATCGACCAAGCCGGCCCCTTCGAGATTGGCGCTGTAACCATTATTCGGGGCGTAATCACCCGCCGCGGCGCGGATGGCCAAGCTGTTGACGGTTTTCACGTTGAAGCGGGTCATGCCACCTGGAGCCGAGGGACAGACCATCACCTTCAAAGGGGTTTCGCGAGCCTGCTGGTTGGCCGGGGCTGCCCAATCGGCGTTGCGGTTGTACAGCGCCGCCACGTTGCCTTGCTCGATAAACGGCAACAGGAACACCGCGTAGCTGTGACGTACGCTGTGCGTGGTGACACCAAACTTGGTAAACATCGGCCCGATAGTGCCCGAGGCCGGACTACGCAGGGCCCCTGGCGGGAAGTATCCGAACTGGTCGTGATGGTTGTGCAGGGCGAGGCCCAGTTGCTTAAGGTTGTTCTGGCATTGCATGCGGGCAGCCGCTTCGCGCACTTTTTGCACAGCGGGCAACAGCAGGCCGATGAGAATGGCGATGATAGCGATCACCACCAACAATTCAATCAAAGTAAAACCTTTACGATTCATCATAATCTCAGCCATTCTTGTTTTAGGTGGGATAGTTCGGTTAGGTTCAGAACGCGTTGCTGCTGATCACTTCGCCATCGGCTATTCGGCACAAACGCATCCAGTTGGCCGAGTCGATGTTGTAGCTCAGCGAACGCACTGAGCCATCACCCATAACCACATTAAACACACCTTCATGGCTGCTGCCAAATCGCACGCTCCAGAAGGTGCCCGAGGCCGAACTGGGGTGCAGGTGGTCTGGTTGCGGCACCGCTTCACCGAAACGCACATGGTCTTGATCCCAGCCGGAATTATTCCACGCTTCGTTGTCGCCCCCGGAACTGCCCAAGGTCGTGCGATGAACCTGCTTGTCGCCGGCCATCACGGTGTTGCTCAGGCCGTCGGCGATGTCGCTTAAACGGCGGAAGTTCTGCACCGGCGTAGTGATGGGCAACGACGGGCCCGGCGAAAACCACTGGCGGATCACAAAACCCTCGCGGCCCTCACCGGCCATATTCACCCCACCGTTGGCGGCATAGTCGGAGCGAGCGGTCATCCCCGAGCCGTAGACCGTCGGCTGACGGCGAGCCGGGCAGTAGTAAATGCGAATGGCCGTTTGGGCCACAGCCGTATCAGAGGGGTTGCGATAGACATTTTCTTGCTCAATAAACGGCGTGATGTGGTACAACCAGGTCCAACCGGCGCGAACCGTAGCGTTGCAGCAGCTCTGGTTGGGACCATCCGAACCGGCGAAAGGCAGATACTGGAAAGTGTCGTTGTGCGTGTGAAAAGCCAAGCCGATTTGCTTCAGGTTGTTGCTGCACTGCATGCGTGCGGCTGCGGCACGAACTTTTTGTACCGCCGGCAAGAGCAAACCAATCAGGATTGCGATGATGGCAATTACCACAAGTAATTCAATCAAAGTGAAGGCGAGACGGCGGGAGCAAACGTTCATCGACAGACACTCCAGTAGGAGGGAGGCAACGTACCAAACAAGCACCCCTTTCCACACAGGGAAAGGGATGTGTAGAGGACGAGTGTATTGTGCAGGGTAATTGTGTAGAGAAAATAATTCTTTTGTGAAGAACAGATGTAAAGAAAATGAGAAATTATGAATGAGCTGTAAGAACAGTTGAAATTGTTCTCAAATCAGTACCTATCTAGCCTCTTATTTTCCGATACCTGAGTTACCCGTTCACTTTTTCGTTTCATTATACTGATCGTAAGCTGCCTTGGCCACACGGGCGCAGACCACGTTGCCTGCATTGTCCCGCACCCAGCGCTTGTCCGCGTTGTTGTCTGTCAGCACCACCACAATCAGCGTGCCGCCTGCTGTGTAGATCACTCCTGCATCCGTCCGCGCTGCCGTCACCGCTCCGTCCTTGTGGGCCAACCGGGTGCCCGGCGGCAACAATCGGCTAAACTTGGCCGTATCATCATTGGCCCGCAGATGGCCGAGAATGCAAGCTTGGAGGGGTGGGCGGATTTGGTCACCCAGCAGAAGGATCTCCCACAATGTCAGCATTTCGCGGGCTGTCGTGCTACCCAGGCCATACTTGGCTGTGCGATCCTTGTCGATACTCGTGGTACTGCCACGAAACACTTGTGCATTGATGCGTGTCTCCTTCAGCCCCCAAGCCGCCATCCGGTCGTTGACTGCCTTCAGGCTAACACGCTCCAAAACTAGATTGGTAGCGGTGTTGTCGCTGACGGCGGTCATGAGACGCAAGGCATCGCGGAGCGGAAACTTAGCCCCTTCGCTGAAATGCAACGTGAGCAGACCACTGCCGGGCACCTTGTCGCGCTCCCGAAGCACCAGTTCGTCACGCAACGTGATCCGGCCTGCGTCGGCCTGCAGGTACGCCTCGATCAGCACGGGAAACTTGATCAGACTGGCCGTTGGCATCACTCGATCCGGCTCATGCAAGAAGCACTCCCCGCTGTCCAGATGCTTCACCCCTACCGCGATCGTCCCTTGGTGTTCGGCCACGATCGGCCGCAGCCGTTGGGCCAGGGCAGGGACTGGTTCCGCCGAGGGGAGAAGAAGCAACCATGCGATCATAGTTACGGATCCTACTGAGAAGGTCAGACGGTCTTAGCGGAGCATTCAGGCGGAACATCACCCAAGGCGCAGAGATCAGCCAAGGTGTCGGCCGTCATCAGGATGGTCGCCCAAGTGCTAGGGAGCAGAGCAGCCAAAAACCTAGTCCTCGTAGCGCTTGGGCAACAACAAGAGATAGATCAGAATGCACACGACGATCGTCGCGGCACTCAGCAACGCCAAAGTGACGACAAGTCGGAAATCGAGCCAATAGGTAGGTTGTTCGGGGGGTATCATTCGTCGTCGTCCTTTTTCGAGTAGGCCGCCACTAGGGCGACGGTAATGATGAGTCCCAGAACCCCGAGGAGGATCGTCGCTACAATCGCGAGAAAGATCAGTTCCGCCGTACCGAGGCCCATGACGCAACAACCCTATTTTAAGGGGCGATTCACAAGACAACGGCAACCCTCAACAGGCGTACTTACGCTTCAGAGCGTCCAAGTACGTCTTGCTCTGCGCGGTGACTTCCCAGGCGTTGGGCCAGAAGCACAGGTCCACGACCCACCATTCATTGGGTACACCGGCAGCATTTAGAGCCGGGACCAGTTTGTCGAAATCGAGACGTCCGGTTCCGAAGGGGTTGTGGGTGCTGGTGTTATGTTCGTTAAGCGAGCCATCGCTGTCGATGAGGTGCAGATGGGTGATCTTGCCCTTAAGTTTCTCCAGCAGTTCCAACTCACCACCAGGCAGCAACTCCTTGTCACCTTGTTGGTTGGCTCCCACAGCGGCACACATATGCGCATGACAGGTGTCGTAAAGCACGCCGAAGTTGGCGTTGCCTCGCTCACGAACCCGATCGACAATCGTGATAATCTCCGAGGGCTTGTTAAACACAAAACCTGGCTCAAACTCCCAACAGATAGTTAAGCCAAAATCGGCCGCCATCTTGCTGGCTCGATCCCAGACCTCAATGATGCGGTCCATGCCGGCTTGGTAGCCCAGCTTCTTGCCCTCGTCGCTCGCGAAATAATCCGGGGCCAGCACCGTATCTACACGGATGGTCTTGGCCCCGACATCGGCCGCGAAGTGGCACCAGCCCAGGAACGCCGTCAGATAGGCCGAGGGGATCTCGTCGAGAATCGACACCCCGGGCGTCTTGAACGACCATAGATCGACAGCGATGCCCGAAAGCTCCATACCGTGATCGGCGATTTCTTTCCGCAGCGCGACACGGTCGGCCTTGGTAGGGTGCGTCCAAGGTGAAGGATGGGGACCGAAGCTTCCCAGTTCGACGCCGGTATACCCCAGATGCTGCAACTTGTGCAGAATCTCGTGAAAATCGGTCGTGGGCTTCTCTTGGTTGAATAGATATGCCCAGGTGCCGATGGAGAGTTGTTTGCCACTAGCCATAAGAAAACTCCCTGAGAGTGTGGAGATTAGGAGCGCGCGTGTGCTGGCCCTTGCTGCGATCAACCTAGGTTCGGGGCGTCTGGGTTCACTTCGGGGCCAAAGTAACGCAACGTCACAAGCGGTTCGACCCCTTTATTCACAAACGTGACGCCGTTGTTGGCCGCTTCATGCGTCACAAAATACTCATCCTCGGTCAACTGCCCGTATCGGATCATGGCCGGCGTATGCAACGGATAGCCGTTGATCGTACCCATGCCCTGAACGGCAACCAGGCCATATGCGCCTTTGTCCTTGATGGTCACACTGGCACCGGGGTGGACCGTCAGTTCCTTAGCAGTGAAAAGTTGCTCGCCGGCCACCTTGCCATAGACGATCCAGCGATCTTGATAGCCTTCTTTGGCGGTGTCCCCAATGTTGACGGGCATCAAGAAATGCGATTTTTTGAAATGCGGGTTGACGTTGGCTTCCCAGTCGAGCTGATCGACGATGAAGTCCAGATCTTTGTGTTTCCCCTTGGGCATGTCCTTGACTAGCAAGTTCCAGGGCACCGCACGGCCTTCGACCATCGACTGGTACATCGCGAATACGTCGCTACCCCATTGCGGCTCGTAGGTCACCAACGAACCCGGGGCGTGCA
>JBDNDE010000345.1:0-4713 GCA_046719305.1 Gemmataceae bacterium
TCGCTACGAGCCGTAATCATGCGAGCAAGATCAAAAGACACGCCTGAATCGGCAGCGTGATCCGCGTCATGAGCTTGGATGGCTTCGAGCAAGAAAGGCAATTCGTCTTGTTTTTGCAGCTTGGCCAGAGCGGAAACGGCCTCGCGGCGGTACTCTTCGCGGACACCAGGGCGGAAGAGCAGTTCAAGATAGACCCCCTGATTGCGTTGCATTTTCAGGAGGTCTTCGGTGGTGACGGTGCGAAGGAAGTATCGTGCCCCCGCTGGCGTTTTGAAGGCGATTGTGCGGCCCTGGGCGATCGCTTTGCGAACATAGGGTTGCAAGGTTTTCATCGTCTCGGCTTTGACGAAGTCGAGATAGCGATCGGTGGGCAGGCCCTCGGCGATGAGAACTACCTCCAGGGCTTCGGCTTCGGTGAAGAAGCTGGCCGCGCGAACCGCCTCCAGGCGAACTCGTGGGTGTTCGTCGGCGGCAGCTCTGCGAAGCAGATCTAGCGCATCAGGCAGCTTGTCCTTCCAGGCGACCACCACCCGCACAGCGGCAGCGCGGGCCTTGGGTTCCTGGGCCGACAGCACCTTGGCTAGCAGTTTCGGCTCAGGAACGTTGTGCGATTGGTGTAGCCACAACGCTTCGAGCAAGGCATGTTCATAATCGGCTGATTGGGGATCCAGAGAGGCAACCCATTTTTGGGTGGCGGCGAGGACTTGTTCGGTTGGGCGGGCAGTCAGTTCGAGTCGAGCCCGATAACGCACGCGATCCTCGGGTTCTCCCAGCCGCTTCACCAACGCTTCGGTAGTATCGTCCGCTAAATTCACCGGCTTGCCCAGCGGTTTGTCCTTCATGCGGACTCGATAGACCCGGCCATGGTCGCGATCTCGGCTGGGGTCGCGCAGGTTATGTTGCATGTGGCCGATGATCGGGTTGTGCCAGTCAATGAAGTAGATGGCCCCGTCGGGACCGATTTTGACATCGCTAGGACGGAAGTTAGGGTCGGTGCTGGAGAGGATGTCTTCCACGCGGCTGCCTTTCATGCTGGCCCCGTCCTCTTCGAGTTTGATTTGGAAGATACCCTGGAAGCCGATGACGTTGGGCACGAGGAGGTTGCCCTGCATTTTCTGGGGGAAATGCTTGCTGGAGAGAATCTCCATGCCGGGGCACGGTCGGCTCGGCGGCGTCCACACCTGCGGCGGGCGGTTGTGCTTGTTGGGAAATTCGACCCGGCCGCTAAACAGGGCAGCATCATAGGGGTTGGCCCCGGTGCCATCAATGACGATGTCACGGCCCCAGCGATCGAAGATGTGGCCATGCGGATTGGCGAAACCAAAGCTGACATACACGTCAAACTTCTGCGTGCGAGGATGGTAGCGGAAGACCCCCGCATTGACACATCGCTCCGTCGGGCCATAGGGCGTCTCGACCTGGGTATGGTGGAAAGTCCCCTCCTGGAAATAAATCGACCCGCCGGGGTCCATCACAAAACTGTTGCTGGCATGGTGGGTGTCGGCCGAATCTAAGCCATGTAGCACGCGTTCACGCAGGTCGGCCTTGCCGTCACCGGTGGTGTCTTTGAGGAACCACAAGTCGGGGCACTGGGCTACCAACACGCCGCCGTTATAAAACTCGAAGCCTGTGGGGCAGTGCAGTTTGTCGGCAAAGACAGTACATTTGTCGGCGCGGCCGTCGCCGGTGGTGTCTTCCAGGATAAGGATTTTGTCGTCCATCGCTTCGCCCGGCTTCCAATGGGGATAGGTCGGCCAGACCGCGACCCACAGCCGGCCCTTGGGATCGAAAGCCATCTGCACCGGGTTGACGAACAGGCCGGGGAAATCCTTTTCGCTGGCGAACAGTTCGACCTTCATGTCCGGGTGGACTTTCATCTTGTCAATGGCTTTCTCGGCATCGAGGAAGATATGTTTCCCTCCTGGCAGAGGACCGGGCTTATTTGTTTTCACCTCCAGATGCGGTGGTAGGTTGTCGTCTTTGACTGTGTATGCCTGGCCTTTGGCGGCGGCCCAGACTGCCTTGTCGCGGTTGGCCGTCAAGATGTCTAAAATGCGAAGTTCGCGCTGACCGACCACATAGTTGCTCTGCTTATCCGGAGCAAAGGTGAGAAAGGCCCGGCCGCCATACGTCGAGTAACCATCCGTCACACGGTAGCGATGAAACCAATACCAGTTGCGATCCTTGACCGCTGCCCGCAACTTGTCGTAGCTGGCCAATGGCTTGAGTTCCTGCCGGCCGAACAGGGCATCGGTGATGAGTTGCGAGACGAACCGGTTGCCCTCTTCGTTCAGGTGGATACCGTTGATGGTCAGGCGATTCTTGGCCTTGGGGTAGTAAGCCAGCGTAGGCGTAAACAGATCCACAAATGTAATTTTGTTTGCCTCGGCTACTTCTCTCATCGCTGCAGTATACAGGGCCAGGCGTTCGTTGTTCTCTTTGCCGTCCGGCAGATGAGGCGAGCGGTGGTCTTCGTGCGCGATGGGTGAACACAGCACCAGCCGCGGAGCCGAACGGCCGTTGTACTTCTTGCCCAGAGTAGACTTGATCCAACCATCGAGCTTGCGTTTGAAATCGGGCAATCCCTCTTTGCCGGCGTGCGATTCGCCGTAGCCGAAGAAAGCGAAGATTACGTCGGCCTTGGTCTGGGTTAACTCGAAGCGATTGTCGTCGGCTCCGGGGACGTGCTGCGGCGGCGGGGCGAAACCAGCTAGCCATTGATCCGGCGTGCCAAAGTTGGCCGAGCGTAGGCGTAAGTCGATTTCATCGCCGGAGTAGCCCAGATGGCGAATGACCAGATCGTGATGCGGGAAGCGGGCATGCAGCAGGGTATCAAACCAGCCATCGTGCTGCAAACGCTCTGCAAGCGTGTTGCCGATCACGCAAATATGATCATTTTTATTGAGAGTGAAGGGAGCAGCGGCCGAGGCCGGCTCCTCGGGTCGATAGAACAACAAAGAGGATAGCGTCCCCAGGAACAAACTGATCAGAGCAAACCATCGCATGTGTGTGGTCTCGCGGCGGCAGGAAGGAGAGAGGGCGAGCGTGAGATGTATTGTAAGTAAAGCCGATAGCGGCTACCAGGGTAACTAGGGGATGGTAGGGGAGGGATGCTCACCGAACAACAGAGTTGCTCAGGCAGCAGAGCAGCTACGGATCACCCTAGACGCAGGTCTTCACCTAGCCGGGTAAGCCCTTCTCGGGCATGATGGGCCACATCGCTATCCTCGGCATCGGCAAGTTTGTCCAAATCAGGCCACAGCAGGGTCAGCCCCTCGCTGACGATGGATTGAATGGCTTCGTAGACCACCTGAGGGTTTTCATTGGTCAGACGGTGGCGATACCAGGTGAGGGCTTGACGTTCGCCCAGGCGTGCCAAGGCAGCGCGGGCGGCTTGCCGTACCTCGGGGTTGCCGTCACGCTGGACAGCCTCCTGCAGAGTGAGCAGGACATCGCGGCGTTGCAGCGGTTCCCACCAACCGAGGCTGGAGATGGCGGCAAGACGGTAGGTCGGGTCCCAATCTCGTGCTGCAAGCAGCAACAGGGCCTCGGTAGGAGGTGACCCATGGTTGCGAAGGGTGCGTAAGATGCCGCGATAAGGGATGTCGGGACCAACCGACGGGCGACGCGGCGGGTGCGAGCGGGGTCGGCTCTGCGTGCGACGGACCAGCGGCACCTTGGCCAACACCATCTCTCGCAGGGCAGGGCCAACGCGTGAGTCGCGCGACCACAGCAGCACCTCCAGAGCTGCCTCGGCATGGGGGTAGCGCGGCTGCGCTAGCAACGGCAGAACCGTTTCAGCCGCTTCGGCTCGCAGGTCGGCCAAGGCCAGCAGAATCTCTTTCTGTTCGGCCGACGAAACTCGTGAGAGTTGGCGGCACAGGGCCACGGGGGCATCGCTGAGGTAGTCTTCCAGCGAAGGTTCAATGGCTCTGAGGCGTGAGATTTGCCAATCGAACGATTCGCGTTCGCCGCTCTCATCGCTTTGAGACTGGCTGAGGTGGTCGGCTCGGCGGAGTAACCGGAGCGTCTCCTGAAAGATGCAGACGACCAGCGGGTCGATGATCTCCGGGCGATGGTCCCAGAGGGTCTCCACCAGTTCGCCTAATCGGGCCTCGCTGATCACCACAGCTGGCACTCCCGAACGCAGCCCCTGCATGGCTCGCCACAGCACCCTCAGGGCGCTACGCCCCAGCGGCGTGGTCGCCTGCCGGACATAGCCTGCAAAACCCAAAAAGCAAATCGTCTCGGCGGCGAAGAACTGGCTCAACGGTACCTCGCCGGCCTGTTCTGCCGTCCGCAGGAGGTGGGGCAGGCTCTGGGAGCGATTCAGTACCCGTAAGCCGTTGGCCAGGTCGATCCAGTACCAGGATTGTTCGATCTGGTCGTCGGTCAGGCGACGCCCTAATTGGCGTTCGAGAATCCGGCCAGCATCTTCGGTGCCCAGTTCGGCCAAAGCGCGAACTTGGACGACGAATTGCATCCCGGGGCGTATGCTGGATTCAATGGTGGCAATTTCACCGCGTTCGAGCAGTTCGCGGAAGCGAGCCTTGGTCGATTCCAGGGCTGCCTCGTTGAGTTGGCCCCCTTGCAACAGTTCAATATGTTGCCGGCTGATTGGAGACAGTTCTTCTCGGGGGAGGGGCCGGCGATGGCGTCGGGCCAAAAGCAGCACAGCCGGCACCACGATCAAAAAGAGAACAAAGAGAATGG
>JBDNDE010000346.1:0-4705 GCA_046719305.1 Gemmataceae bacterium
ATGTCGGACCAATACTCCACGGGGCAAACTCTTCCTCCCCCACCCCGGCTAACTCGCTCTTGGTCTTGCGGCCGCTAGCGACTTCGAGCAAAAACTCGAAGATGATCCGGCCGACTTCTTGCACCGAGCTACCCGAGAGAATGACCCCGGCATCGATGTCCATATCGTCGGGCATCCGCTCAAACAGCGGGGTATTGGTCGCTATCTTGATCGAGGGCACTGGCTTACAGCCGAACACCGAGCCGCGTCCAGTGGTGAATGCCAGGATATTGGCTCCGCCGGCCACCAGGCCGGTCATTGATACCGGATCGTAGCCGGGTGTATCCATGATCACCAAGCCGCGCGAGCGTACCGGCTGGGCATAGTGGACGACATCCATCAAAGCGGTGTTGCCGCCCTTGGCGATGGCTCCCAACGATTTTTCATAGATGGTGGTCAGGCCGCCTTCTTTGTTTCCAGGGGAGGGATTGTTGTTGATCTGTGCCCCGAAAATGCCTGTGTACCATTCCCACCAACGGATGCGTTCGATCAGCTTTTCCCCTACTTCCCGAGTGATGGCCCGTCGGGTCAGCAGATGCTCCGCTCCGTAAATCTCCGAGGTTTCGGCCAAAATACTGGTGCCGCCCTGGGCAATCAGTAAGTCGCTGCACACTCCCAACGCTGGGTTGGCTGTCACCCCGCTATTGCCGTCGCTGCCGCCACACTGCGTACCCAAGATAAGCTTGTCGGCAGTCAACGGCACGCGGCGTACATCGTTGGCCCGAGGCAGAAGTTCGGCCACGGCGCGGACGCCAGCTTCGACGGTCTTGGCGATGCCGCCGCATTCTTGGATGTTAAGCACGAGCGGCGGGGCTTTGGTGCGGCCCAACTGATGCAGGCGTTCCCCCTCGATCAGGTGCATAGCCGCTCCGGTTTCGCAGCCCAAACCGACGATCAGATAGGCCGCCACATTCGCATGCCGGGCGAAGCCCGCCAGGGTGCGATCTAGTTGCCGATGGTCCGGCCCGTCGTACTGCATCGCGCAACCGGCCTTGTGGGTGATCGGCAGCACGCCGTCGATATTCGGATAAGGTTTTAGCAAATCGGAATCTTTGAACTTCTCAGCGATGTATTTGTTGGTCGAAACGGAACAGTTCACCGTGCTGATGATCGCTACATAATTGCGTGTGCCGTAGCGGCCATCGCCCCGGTCGTAGCCCATCCAAGTACGGGGCGGCACCGGCTCGGGGGGCGGTGGCACCTCCGTGCAGAAGGCGTAATCGCGTGCAAATGCCTCGGCCGAGACGTTATGCGTGTGAACCCAACTGCCCGCTGCAATGTCACCCGAGGCAAAGCCGATGATCTGGCCATATTTGCGGATCGGCTCGCCCTTGGGAATCTTTTCCAAGGCGATTTTATGGCCCTGAGCGATAGGTTCGCCCAGCCTGACGCGATAGGTTGCCAGCGATAGCGTCGTACCGGCAGCGAGTGGCCGGGTCGCGATGGCCACGTTGTCTTCGGGTCGCAGCTGAATGGCCGGGGTAGAGGGAGCAATCATGGGATTTATCGCCGAGCTTTGTAGTAGTTGATCAATCCATTAGTCGAGCAATCGTGGCTGGTGACTTCGCCAGGCTGGCGGAGTTCCGGCAAGATCGCCTTGGCCAGTTGCTTGCCCAGTCCCACGCCCCATTGATCGAAGCTGTTGACCCCCCAGATCACCCCTTGGGTGAAGATCTTATGTTCATACATGGCGATCAATTTCCCCAGCGTTCGCGGCGTCAGCTTCTGGAACAAGATCGAAGTCGTCGGCCGATTACCCTCGAAAATTTTGTGGGGCACCAGAGCTTCGGCGACCTCCCCCGTGATACCGCTGGCAGCCAATTCGGCCCGCACCTCGTCGGCGGTTTTGCCTCTCATCAGCGCCTCGGTCTGGGCGAAGAAATTGCTGAGCAAGATAGCGTGATGTTCGCCGATGGGGTTGTGCGATTCGATCGGGGCCAGAAAATCGCACGGGATCAGCTTCGTACCCTGATGGATCAGCTGATAAAAGGCATGTTGACCATTGGTACCCGGCTCACCCCAAATCACTGGGCCGGTACTCCAGGTGCAGGGGTGGCCCTCGCGGGTGACCCGCTTGCCGTTGCTCTCCATGTCGCCCTGTTGGAAGTAGGCGGCGAAGCGGTGCAGGTACTGGTCATACGGGAGAATCGCGTGACTCTGGGCGTCCCAGAAGTTATTGTACCACACGCCCAAGACGCCTAAAATCAGAGGGATGTTGTTCTCCGGCGTGGCGTTCAGGAAATGCTCATCCATCTCATAGGCACCGGTGAGCAACTCGTCGAAGTTTTCCATTCCGATGCTTAAAGCAATGCTCAGCCCGATGGCGCTCCATAGCGAATACCGTCCACCGACCCAGTCCCAAAACGCGAACATATTCTCCGGGTCGATGCCAAACTTGCGTACCTCGGCCTCATTGGTGGACAGGGCCACGAAGTGTTTGGCGACCTGGGCGGCGTCCGTGGCGTGCGACAAAAACCAGTCGCGGGCCGAATGCGCGTTGGTCATCGTCTCTTGGGTGGTGAATGTCTTGCTGGCAATGAGAAACAGCGTGCGGCCCGGCGGACAGACCCGCAGCGTCTCGGCCAGATGCGTGCCATCGACATTGCTGACGAAGTGCAACCGCAGGTCGCGGCGGCTGTACGGCTTGAGCGCCTCGGTGACCATGACCGGCCCCAGATCGCTACCGCCGATGCCGATATTGACGATGTCGGTGATGGTGTCGCCGCTGTAGCCGCGCCAGTCCCCGCCTCGCACCCGGTCGCAAAAGCGTCGCATCTGCGCTAGCACCGCGTTGACCTCGGGCATCACGTCTTTGCCCTCGACCAGAATTGGCCGATTGGCCCGGTTACGCAGCGCCACATGCAGCACAGCGCGGTTTTCGGTGGTGTTGATCTTCTCGCCGGCAAACATCCTTCGGGCCATACCGGGCACGTCGGCCTGCCGAGCCAGATCCAGCAGCAGGGCAAACGTCTCGGCGGTAAGGCGGTGTTTGGAGAAATCGACCAGCAGGTCGCCCAAGCTGCGTGAAAAGCTGCTAAAGCGTGACGGATCGGCCGCAAACAGCTCACGCATATGCACCTTTTCAAGCGTAGCGCGGTGCGCTTGCAATTTCTCCCAAACGGGCAGCCGAAGCGGACTGTACATGCACAGGTTCTCCTCGCGGGCAGCGGCCAACTCTGCTATCTTGTTATCATGCAATTTTCCCGGCCGACCAGAAAGGGGCAGACAGGCGATGGCTCAAAGCAAAGGCCATCCGCAGCGATCAGACCAGCGAGTGAAGAATCCTAATGGTCGTCAGGACTGTACCAGGCAGATGAGATGACTAGGTAGGTAGTGGGGAGCAAGCCGATGAGCCAACGACCGATGACACCGCCCACGGACAAGATGCGTCGGTTGCATGCCTATTTCACCGAGCAGTTCGGCGAACCGGAGGATCTGTGGGTCTTCGACCCCGCGGAGGTATCCAATCCCGCCCCGTATCTGCGGCCGACCCATGTGATGGTGTGGCCGGCCGATGACAACTGCGATGTGACGACGTTTCAATCGATCGGCATGTCAGAACGCCTGATGCCAGGCACGCGCTATTATGCCGAGATCCACTGGGGCATCCGCGGCTATCTCGACGAAGCACAGCGACACGCGGTAGCACAGCGGATCGCGGACTTTTGCACCTATCCGTTTCAACACGGCCTCGCGCTGGACTGGTGGCAGGTGCTGGCCAACCCCGGACCGCTACCGCACTTCCCCAGCTGCCCGCATCTGCTGCTGCACCCCGACCCGGCTGACCCGGACCGTAGCACGCTAGACGATCTCGCAGGGCCGATCAAGCTATTTTACCTGATCCCCATTACGGCCCGCGAGAACGAGATTTTGCTCACGCAGGGCAAGCAAGCGTTCCTCGACGACCTGGCAACGCGCGAGGTGGACGTCCTCGCCGACCGACCTACAGAGTGAGTGGGCGAGGGGTACTCAATTAGCGAGGCAGGCTGATGCTCACCAATCCGAGCCGAGGACCTCGCCGCCGTCGGGCGTGACCAGGGACCAGAACGACGGGGACGACCAGTAGGAGGAACGACAGGGCAACGGTATAACGCATCGGACGCATGGAAACATGAAACATCCTTGAGATAAGTTCATCTTTGAGAGATGAGTTTATCTTTGAGAGATGAGTTCATCCTTGAGAGATAAGTTTATCCTTGAGAGATAAGTTCATCCTTGAGAGAAGAGTTCGGGCGATGTGTCCTAGGCTACACGAGAGACTTGAAGTGGTCAATAAAAAAAATAATATCTACGGCGGCCCCTTTGCTCTCCCTTTCTCCATGCCCCACGGTCTTCTACAATATCACCAAAGCACACCGCCCCTGCCGCATCCTCGGGAGCCTCTCCATGTACGCCTGCCTGATTCTCGCCGTTGTGGCCATTGAACCGCTTTCGCTGAAGGATGGCGATCGTGTCGTCTTTTTGGGCAACACGCTCATCGAACGCGAGCAGCACTTTGGCTGGTGGGAAACCGCCCTGCTTGCTCGCTTTCCAGGCAAGGATCTCGTCGTCCGCAACCTCGGTTGGGATGGCGACACCGTCTTCGGCCAGGGACGGGTCGGCTATGCCTACACCCGCACGGGGTCGCCTAATGTCGCTGTCGCCTACAAGCACCTGGTCGAAGATC
>JBDNDE010000347.1:0-4704 GCA_046719305.1 Gemmataceae bacterium
CCTCTTGCCCGAACGCTTCGTGGCTTGAGTCAAGCTTACTTGGGTCGGGGGGACCTCAAGGCCGCTCGGGAGTGCCTGGAACAGTTGCGTAGCGGCCAACGTGAGCAAGCGGTTCTCGCACGGGCCGATTATGCGGCGGCGTTGTCGGATTTGAGTAAATGCTACCGCGGACTGGGTTTAGATGAGTTGGCGCATGCCTGTCAAGCAGAAGCTCGTGCCCTCTGCTAAGAACAGCACTCGTCAGCGAGGAAACATTCATGTATGAGGCACGCATGGAACCACGTTGGGCTGATCACACCTTGGGCATGCCGCCTCGCAACGAGGCCATCGACCGCACTTTGGCTGGCATGGCCCGGGTTCGAGTGCTGCTCAATGAGTATGTTCCTGGCATGGCCCCGGATCGGGCCGTGCTGTTGCAGCGATTGGAAACGCCGTTGACCGAGCCGCTTGCCGAACGCGAACGGCAAGCCCTACGCGGCTGGTTGCTGTGGTGGTTGGAACGCTACAGCGAGGCCAGCGAGCAGTTGGCCGCCGCCGTCCAGGCGTGCCTTGAAACGGACGACAAGCCGACCCTAGCGTTGGCGGCCTATTGGCAGGCACGTGTGCGGCTGCGACTGCGTGAGGAAGCGATCCAGCCTTATGAGAGCGTGCTACGCAAGCTGGGTGGCTCGCCGCAGGCCACCGCAGCATTTGTTGACTTGCTGTGGCGGGCTGGTCGTACTGATCGTGCCGAGCTAGTGTGGAAATCAGTGCGCAGCAACAAGCGCGTCGCGGCTTGTGTCGAAGGACAACTGTTGGAGGCACGGCTACATCTGTCGCGTGGCGAATGGAATGCGGCGGAAAAATGGCTCAACGATTGCGCCACGAGTTGCGGCCCGTTTCTTGCTGAGGTGCATCTGTTGCGGGCATGGTTGTACACCTGTCAGAACAAAAGGGGCGAGGCAGAGAAAGAACTCCTACAAGCCCAGCAATGCCCTTATCCGTCTTCGGCAATGAGTTGCTGGCGAGAGGCAATCCAGAAACATCCGCATGTGTCGATAAGTGATCTGCCTGTGGCTTGGGAAGCATTCTTGCGGGCGCAACAGGCCCGTGCGGCGGGTGAACGCCCTGTGGCGACGTACCGAATGGCGGCCGACTGTCCAGCCCTCGCGCTGCTGGCCCGCTACGGATTGGTGATGCTGGGAGAAGACCAAGCCTGTGAGGTGTTGCCTAGGGTAACGTCACCTTTTTGGGGCATCCGACTGCGCGCTCATGCGGCTTGCGAACGCTTCGCTCGGCGAGAACTCCCTGCAACCGCGTTGCTGGAAGCGCTGGCTGCTGCCGCACGAGCTGAGTATACCGCGCCGTCGTTGGAGCATTTTCGGCGTTTGGCCCAAGGAGATTACCGCGATGCAGAGGGGCCTGAGGGACCAATGCGCGACAACGCTCTGTTGTTCTGCTTGGAGCAGGGCCAACCGTTGCCTGCCGGGCCGGTGCCCGCTGTGGTCCAGTCTGAACTCCATCGGCAGCAGCTGTATCAAGCCCTTCAGGCTAATGACGCACGTTTGGCCCAGGGGGTGGACCATCCGGCAGCAGCATTTTTCGGTCCTGATTGGCTCTCGCTCACTCAACGGTTCCCGGATTTGGCCAGAGCGTTAGCGGTACACGCGGCCGTGCAACGGGCGGATGTGGCCGAGGCAGTCGCAGGGTTCAGCGCTTTGCAATCCCCGCCGGCGTTTGTGGTCCGAGCCATGCAAGCGCTATGGCTGCATCGGCCCACGGATGCACTGCTCAACGCACTGGATTTAGAGATGCCGCGGGAAGCGCCGACCGCCTGGTGGTTGCATCGCGCGGCTCGCGCTATGGCGTTACGGGATTATCAGGCGGCGGCGGCCTTTCTGGCTTTCACGGATCAGCCGCTTCGGCCGCAGGTGGAGCAACTGGCACAAGCCCAACGTCTTGCGGCGGCCTTTCCCGAGGCAGGGCTGGAAGCGGAGCGATTATTGCCGTTGGTGCAGACCCTTCAACGCCTAGGTCACACCGTAGGTGCTTGCCCACGAGCTAGCTTGGAGCAGATCGACAACGGGCCGGTCGAACTACGGCATCCCTTAGCTATCTTGTTCTGGCGTAGCTTGAAGGCTGAATCGCTGGATGTCGTGACGGCTCAACGGGCCTGGGAGCACTGGTTGGCGTGTGAGCCACCGGCGATGGTGATTGAACACTTGCTACAGTGGCACCGCGAAGCGATCGTGGAATGTTTGATGCGGGGCAAACCTGAGGCGGCTCGGAAGCATTGGGATCTGTTGCATGGGTTGCCAGAGTTGGCGGAACGTCTGGTGAGCTTTCGTGATCAATTAGCGACGCAGTTCCTCGTTCAGACTCGCGAGGTGATGCGCCATGCAGAAGCGCCGCTTGGTCTTTCGGCCGATTACGAGCGAGGTCTAACGCTGTTGCGACGGCTGTTGAGTTTGGATCGCGACAACATCCGTCTACTTGTCGCGCTGATAGAAATCTGCAACGATTGGTTCGTAGACTGCTACAACGCCGAGCAGGTTAATTCGCTGCGCGAGTTGGTGCAGCGGCATCGACCCTTTGCCGAACATCTGAATCGGCTCATCGCCGAGCAGCCTGGGGAGATCACGGCGCGAACAGTGCTGAGCGATTTTTGGAAAGCGCGGGGCTTTATCGAAAGCGACACGCACAGCAAGGCCGCACTTTATCGCGAGGCGTTGAAGCTGAATCCGAATAATGAGAATGTGCAGCAGTTGCTGGCCGATTTGCAGGGAGAAACCGATGACGAAGCGTAACCCCTTCGAGGTCCTCCAACTGCCCGCACATGCCAGCTTGGAGCAAATTATGGCAGCGGCCGCACGCCTGACGCAGCGGGGGGACGACGAGGCCCGCGAGGCAGTACGGCAACTGACAAGTGAGGAGACACAACGCAGGCTGCATGGCTGGTTGACACCGCCTGGCCCTGTGGAACGACCGGCCGAAATCGAGCAATTTGTTGCCCAGCATCGCCGGCCGCCTGCGGGCTTGCCCTTGGATGTGCCGCCTGTAGACGAGACGGAACTGCGTGAATTGCTTCGCCAAGCCTTGCTAAGCGAATTGCAGCCACGGCCGGTCCCTTTGCAATTTGTCGAGGCGAGAGAGTCGGCCGAGGAAATTGCTCGTCAAACTGGCGAGGCGGTGTGGGGGTCGTTGCTGTATGACCTGCGAGGCTAGTCGATGCCCACACGTGTCAAGATCTGTGGAATCACTGAACTAGACGATCTGGCGATGGTTTGTGCTGCTGGGGCCGATGCCGTTGGCTTCAATTTCCACCCTGCTTCGCCTCGCTTTGTCACTGCAGAGCAGCTGACCCGCCTGATGGCCGAGCTGCCCCCCTTCGTCGAGCCGGTGGCCGTCTGGGTCAGCCGGACATACCTCGATGCCCGCGTGGCAATGGCTCCCTGGCCGCGATTGATCACGGTGCAGATGCATGGCGACATCGAAGCGATCAACGGGGCGTACATCCCAGCGTTTGCCCCACGCACTGCCGCCGATCTACGGCGTATCGACGCCTATCTGGAACAATGCCGGCCGCTGGCGGTTCTGGTCGATGGACATGCGGCGGGGCTACACGGCGGGACGGGTCGGTGTGCCCCGTGGGAATTGCTCGAGGGCTGGAAGCCAGCTGTGCCGTGGATTCTGGCCGGTGGCCTAACCCCCGAGAACGTCGGCCAAGCGATCCGTCGGCTGCGGCCCTATGCCGTAGATGTGGCTAGCGGCGTCGAATCGTGCCCTGGGCGAAAATGTGGCGAAAAAGTGCGACGGTTCCTGGACGCGGTATGCGAAGCAGACCTCAGCGAGCCGGCCGAGTGAGATTCAACACGGCGAGGCTGAGGGTGGTAGCCCCCAGACGGAGACTCGGCTCGGGGGCAGGGTAGTACAAAGGGGAATGCATCGAGGGCAGCGGTTGATTTTCTCTCTGGGCCCGATCAAAGCGTTCGCGGTCAATTGTACCCAGATTCCACATGAACACTGGCGTTTTGCCGCGAGCGTAGCGTGAAAAATCCTCGCCACCCATAACCGGCTCACGCGGGGTAACATTTTTTTCGCCCAGCACCTGCTTGAACAAAGCGACGGTTTTGCGTGTCAAGACCGGGTCATTATTCAACGCGGGGGTGAACTCGGAAAGATCGACCGTGACCTCCGGAGGTGGGGCATTGGCGGCTTTGGCGCATCCCTCGGCGATACGTTTGATCCCATCGAGCAGCTGTTTGCGGACGCTGTCTTTGAAGCTACGGACGGTGAGTTGCAACCGCACCTCATCCGGGATGATGTTGTGTTTGGTGCCACCGTGGATGGAACCAACCGTGACGACCGCGGAATCAAGCGGGTTGATCTCCCGGCTGACAAGGGTTTGCAGATCCAAAACGATGCGGGCCGCCAGCACGATCGGATCGACCGTAAGGTGGGGAGTGGCCCCGTGGCCTCCTTTGCCGCGCACGCGGATATCGACGCTGTCAACGTTGGCCATCGCTAGCCCCTCGGTGTAGGCCAGGGTGCCCACTGGGCGGCTGGCGTCGGCATGCAGAGCCAGGCAGTAGTCCGGCTTAGGGAATTTTTCATATAGGCCGGCTTCTAGCATTTGGCGTGCCCCGGTGCCGATCTCCTCAGCGGGTTGTCCGATGAACACTAGGGTACCCGACCAATGTTCTTTGAGCGCTGCTAGAACTCGGG
>JBDNDE010000348.1:0-4683 GCA_046719305.1 Gemmataceae bacterium
GATCTCGGGAATAGGCAACGGTGACAATCGACTGGCAAGGTTCGGTTCCGATTGTACGAATCGCCTTTTCTACCTTCTCCCGATCCGGAGTGCGCTCGGATGACTCGCCATTATGCTCGCCATTATGACATAGGCGTCGTCGGTTGTGGCGTCGCTGGTGCAACCGTTGCCTACCTGTTAGCCCGTCAGGGCCACCGCGTTAGCGTGTTAGAACAGGCCGAACGTCTGCGACCCATTGGCGCGGGCGTATTGCTACAACCCTCGGGTCAAATGGTCTTGCAACACCTGGGAATTCGCGAGGCCGTCTGCCGCCGGGCCGCTCCGATCACGCTTCTCAACGCTCGGCACTGGGACGGTCGGCCCCTGATCCAAACCCGCTACACCGATTGCGGGCCGGACTGGTGTGCCTACGGGGTGCATCGCGGCGTGTTGTTCGACGCCCTGTTACAGCTGTTGCGGCAGACCCCGGCCACGATTCACCTCGCCTGCGAGATCCGCTCACGCCATGTTCGCCCGGATGGCCGAGTGACGCTACGCGATGCCTGCGACAGGGAGCATGGGCCGTTTGATTTTGTGCTGGCGGCCGATGGCTCGCGTTCGCGGCTGCGTAAGGCGTGTGGGTTGACGGCCTGGGTCACGCCGTATAACCACGGTACGTTGTGGATCATCGCACCGGGGACGGGGGTGCCTGGACAGCTGCTGCAAGTGGTGCGCGGCAACCGATACTTGTTTGGGCTGTTACCGTTGGGCGATGAGTTGGTGACGCTGTATTGGGGGGTGCGGGTCGAGGAACTGCCGTCGTTGCAGCAACGCGGAGTGGAACCGCTGCGTGAGGAGATAGTCGCGTTTGCTCCGGAGGCGGCTCCGGTGTTGGAGCATGTGCTGGACTGGGAGCAGCTGCTGTTTACAAGCTATCAGCATGTTTATCAGCGACGCTGGTACGACACGCATACGCTGTTTCTGGGCGATGCCTGCCACGCCATGAGTCCACACCTGGGGCAGGGGATCAATCTGGCGCTTCTGGATGCCTGGCAGTTCGCTCGCAGTCTGGCTCGTAGTGCCTCGCCTCAGGAAGCCTTTGCTCACTATGGCCGCGCTCGGCGGGTTTCGTTGCATTATTACTCGATCCTGACATACTTGCTTTCGCCTTTCTTCCAATCCGACTGGAGCTTTCTCGGTTGGGGACGGGATCGGGTTTTGCCCCTTTTGCCGCTTATCCCCTGGGTGCGCGAGCAGATGGGGTTGACTGTTTGCGGACTCAAAGGGGGCTTCTTGCGAGGCGCGATGGCGATTTGAGACGATCCCCCTGTCCGAATGGAACGCTGTTCTTATCTTAAAAATGGTTTCTCCATCCTGAATAACTGCGATGCCCTAGGCGTCGCAATGTTGGTAGATCGGCCTCTCTTCTCCCGGAAGGGCCTACCTGCGCACTCCCTAATTAGGAGCTGATTCGTGGTCCCCGCCGTTGAACAGCCTCGTAAAGATCGCCGCGCTAACTCGGCGGCGTTCAAAGTGGTCCCCCAGACGCGCGAACTGCGCGATCAGATACGAGCCGCCGCCGCCCAATTCGCTCGTCCGTTAGATCGAGCCGCCGGTATTACTCGTCCCTTGCTTCAACAACTCGGCGAAGAACTGCTTCGTCAGCTCGGCCAGCCTGAGGATTATCTCGGCTTCAGTATGGTTTGCATTGCTAACGAATTCTGGCGCGAGCAGGTCATGGCCGTTCCCTTCAACCGCCGGCTCATGTTGCTGCCGCATTGTTTGAAGAATGCCGAGGGCTGCCCAGCCGACTACGACGAGTTTGGCTTGGATTGCCGTGTGTGCGGGGCCTGCTCGGTGGCCGATTTCAAGACGCGGGCCGAAGATCTGGGTTACAAGGTGTTGGTGAGCGAAGGCACGCCGATCGTGCTGAAGATCATCGTCTCGGGGCATGTCGATGCGATTGTGGGGGTGGCGTGTCTGAATGTTTTGGAGAAAGCAATCGACAAGATTCTGCTGGCGGGCATTCCCTGCGTGGCGGCACCTCTGCTGTCGAGCAACTGCAAAAGTACCAGTGTCGATAATGACTGGGTTTTTGAACTCATTAACCTGCAAACCCCACTGCAAGGAGCTAAATCACGCAGCTATGTGCATCTGATGCGGGCTGCCTACTCCGCTTGCGAGGAGCCGGAACTTTCCCGTCTGGCGCCGCGTAGCCGAGCCACCGGCAAACCCGAAGAGCCGCTTACCCAGCATGAGGCGATTGCCTACGACTGGATGGGCCAGGGTGGCAAACGCTCGCGGCCGTTTATCACCCTGGCGGCTTACGACGCGATGAAGGGCGCGCCCGGCACCCGTGATGCCGACGGCGTGCAACTGCCCGATGCGGTCAAACGGGTCGCGTTGGCTATCGAGGCGTTCCATAAAGCTTCCCTGGTTCACGACGACATCGAAGATGATGACACCTTCCGCTATGGCCGCGAAACCTTGCATCGCATCCACGGCGTGGGGACGGCCATCAACATCGGCGACTACCTGCTGGGGCTAGGCTACAAACTGGTGACCCGTGACCGCAAGGAGATCGGCGCAGACGTAGCGGCCGACATTGCGGCCAAGCTGTCCGAGGCCCACCTGCGTTTGGCCGAGGGCCAGGGGGCCGAATTGCTGTGGCGCGATGCCAAGGACAAGAGCATCACCGCCCTGGAGGCGTTGAAGATATACGCGCTGAAAACGTCCCCGGCTTTCGAGGCGGCCCTGTACGCTGGGGTGCGTTTAGCAGGCGAGGCGGAGCCGTTGGAGAAGACGATCCACGAGTTTTGCAAAAATCTCGGGGTGGCGTTCCAGATTCTTAATGACCTCAAAGACTGGCAAGGCGACGGCGACAACAAACTCTTGGCCGGTCAGGATGTGCTAGCGGCTCGGCCGACTCTCTTGCTGGCCTTGGCGTTGGAAAGCAAGGAGCGCGACGAGTTGGCCGAATTATTGCACGGGGAACACGGCCTCTCGCCGGAGCAACTCGTAGAGCGGGTCCGCAGTTTGTTCTCTCGGGCCGGGGTGTTCGTCAAAGCCAACACCCTGATCGACAAGTACCGGGTCAAAAGCGAAGCGATTGCCGACGAAGTCGAACCGGTTGAACTGCGCGAACTGTTATACTATCTCGTCGATACGGTGTTGAGCGATCAACCGACCGAGACGACTGCCGTGGAACCGGCACCTTTGCAGTTGGGCCTCGTCAAGACCGTGTGATGACCCAACCTGACCTTGCTGAACTGCTGGCTCTGTTTCCTGGCAGCGCTCTGGAGGCTCAGCTGATCGATGCCCAAGCGGTACCTGAGCCGTATCACCGTCTGCTGGTACATGAGCATCATATGACGGTGACTGTGGAGGCCTATCATGGCGGGCCGGTTGCTGTGCGGGTGTTGCGCGAGCGGCACGATCCGCCCTGGTATTCACGCGAAATTCTGCTGATCCATCAGGCTAGCGGCCAGGTCGTTCAATCCGGTATCGTCCGACTGGATCTCCGCCAAGTCACTCCCGAGGTAGCCGAGGCCATCCTACGCGGCGATACGCCTCTGGGCCGGGTGCTGATCAACCACAACGTCCTGCGGCGTATCGAGTTGACAGCGTTGTTGTATTTGCCGCCAAGTCCTCGATTGCGAGAGTGGTTTGCGAGCGAGCAGCCGACGTATGGGCGGTTAGCGATTATTCATTGTGATGAAGCACCGGCAGTGGAGTTATTAGAGGTGGTGGCTCCGTGAGGGGATCGGATGACCTGCTTCTAGCAGCTAAACAACTCATCTCGAAATCTGGACAAAAAATCACTATCATTAGCTACCGTCCTGCCCGCCGGGGGCGATCATCTGCTTGATCCGCTTCTCCGGTTACTCAGCGGGTTTGTTACAATGCCCCCTGCTATTGCTTCCTTGCACCCTTGAGGTTCTTTCATGGCCGAGACGATCACCCCTGTTTCCCTGCGTCAGGAGACCGAAGAACGCTACCTGACCTATGCCATGTCTGTTATCACCTCTCGGGCGTTGCCCGATGTGCGGGACGGCCTGAAACCGGTGCAACGCCGCATCCTGTATGCCATGTATCAGGATCTACGCCTGACCGTGGACGCCAAGCCGCGCAAATGTGCCAAAATCTGCGGCGACGTGATTGGCAATTATCACCCGCATGGCACCCAGGCAGCCTATGAGGCGCTGGCTCGCATGGCGCAAAACTGGGTCATGCGCGTGCCGCTGGTCTTGGGTCAGGGCAACTTTGGCAGCGTCAGCGGCGACCCGCCCGCGGCCGATCGTTACACCGAGGCACGGCTAACGGCGGTGGGGGAGGCCCTGATGGGCGAACTGGGGCAGCGAACCGTAGCCATGCGTCCCAATTACGACAACACCCGCGAAGAACCGGTGGTGCTGCCGGCCCAATTTCCGCATTTGTTGGTAAACGGCTCCTCGGGAATCGCGGTCGGCTTGGCAACCAACATCCCGCCGCACAATCTGGGTGAGACCTGTCGGGCGGCCATGCTGCTGATCGACAACCCCGAGGCAACCACCGCGCAGCTGATGGAGAAGCTCAAAGGTCCCGACTTTCCTCTGGGCGGCAAGATCATCACCGACCGTGCTACCCTGCGGACACGAGAAGTTCAGACTGCGACTGCCATCGCGCAAGCGACAGTTGCATCTGAAGCACAGCAGACTGCAGATG
>JBDNDE010000349.1:0-4660 GCA_046719305.1 Gemmataceae bacterium
GTGATCAGGGCCGCGGCTTCAGCACCCCGGTGCTGATGAAGACGGCCACGGGCCGGACGGACCTACTGCTCAACGGTCCGGCGGGGCTATGGGGCTATGACCCAGCAACGGGCAAAGAGTTGTGGCGCATCACCCGCAGCGACCCCAAAGATCAGCACCAGTTCGGTGAGCCGCTGCCTGTCAGTGATGGGCAACAGTTGTTCATTCTTTCAGGCCGAACGGGGCCGTGGCAAATTGCTCGCCTGCCGGACAAGGGCGACTGCACCACAACTCACGTCGTCCACACTGCTACCCGTGGCAAACGCGATGTCTGCTCGCCAATCCTCGTCGGTGGACGCGTTTATTGTGTCGACAAAGGGGCACAATTGACCGTCTTTGATATGAAAACTGGCAAGAAAACTGCCACCCTTGACCTCAAACGCGGTGCTAATGCGATGGCCTCGCCGATTTATGTTCGCGGCAAACTGCTCTGGACGCTCGGCGAGGGCACCACCGTTGTCGTCGAACCCGGCGATACCCCTAAAATCGTCGGCCGCAATAAACTACCGGGTGAGTCGTTGGACTATGGAGCTTCGCCCGCGGTAGTCGATGGTCGGCTCTACCTTCGCGCTCGGCAAACGCTGTGGTGCATCGGCTCGAAGTAAGCGAACACCTTGAGCGACGACCGGTACCCCTTCCTAAAACCGTACCCAGCCAGACTGGGCCTTCTGCACTTGTCTGGGCCCCTTGGTGCGGGCCACTTTCTGTGGTCACTTGCTTCCTGTAGGTTGGTCTGGGGCTAGTTGTCCGGGCTGTCACCTCCTCTAGCGTATCGGGCCGAATCGCGTGAACGGAAAATACACCATCACCGCTCGGCCTAGCATCAGTCGCTCAGGCACCAAGCCCCAGGTTCGGCCGTCAGAACTGGCCACACTGTTATCCCCCAGACACAGATAATGACCCGGTTGAACGTAGTAGGTGCCGACCGGCGCACGCGACCAGGCAGCAAACGTGGCCGGATTCCCGAAGTTGAAGCCATCTTGTCCGTGGGCAGGCAAATCAGGAAGCGAACTATTGACCGTGTAGTAGGTGTCGCGATAGAGCTTCAAATGCCGCACGGTGAATCGACCCCCGCTGGCACCGATGCTCGCCGGTCGATCCAGGTCATTGTGTGCGGTTGGAGTCAAGCGCGGCGAAACCGTGTATTCGACCCCTTGGCCGAAGGGGAGTTGCTCGTTGACCCAAACGAGTAACCGGTCGTCGACATTAGCGAAGCGAAGCGTGACCGGGCCACGGCTCAGAGCCGGGGTCGGGGCCGAGCCAAGTTGCTGCGGCTTCTGGCCGTCCCGCAGCCGGAACAAGCTACAGGAGTTGGCAGCGAAATCAAACTCGGCTTGGAAGCGTGACGGGCCGCGTGACAACTCGAGTACCAGCTTCCCTGCAGGTTTTTCGGCCTGAGCTTGGCATTCGAGAATCAAGTCGGTCGCCCAGTTTTCGCCCGGCTCGCCGCTGTCGTTGGGCACATTGGAGTTGTAGCCCATGAAATCGGTGATCAGTTGAGGCTTGCCGCCCGCGTCGCGTAACACATGCTGATACCGCACCCAAGTCATATCCGGGCCACCTGAACAGATGAAGGCGCGTTGCTCCGCATTTTCGCTCCACGCGCTCTCTCGTGTCGGCTGCCATCGCACATGGTTGGGCCCTGGCAGATCCTTGGCTGGGTGATCGTTATCATAAACGAGGCGTTTCATGGCCAAAACCACATGAGCGGGTTTGCGAAGAATCTGGAACTTGCCCTCGTCGAAAAGGGTGCGAGCGCGTTCATCGTTGTGGTGCAGCCAGTCTTTGCCCCGGCTCCGCCACATTTGGATGGCCTTGCTGGGGTCTTTTCGAGCTTCGTCGTCTTCGGGATATTTCGGCGACAACTCCGGCGGAAGTACAAACAGCTTGCCCCGATGAATGGCGATGGTTTCGCCCGGCAGCCCTACCAGTCGTTTGATGTAGTTGATCGGCACCTGTTCCTTGAACGGTCCAGTGAGCGGGAACGGGCCATCTTGATCGTCGCCGGGAAACTTGAAGACCACTACATCCAGACGCTGTGGTTTCATGCCCGGCAAGTCATAAGGATATTTAGATACCAGCACCCGATCGCCACTCCGCGGACCGTTGGTGAAAAAACGGATGGCCCCCGGTACCCATTCGGGCAAGACAAACCCGGGGTCCAGAATGCTCGCGAGGTCTTGCGGGGGACGGCGTTCGGCCTCGTCGGGCCGCAATAAGTTGATCCGCAGCCGACAGTTGGGGCAGGTGCAACCGTGGATAAAAGTGATTTGCCCATTGCGTGAGCGTTCCACTTCACGCGACGAATTGACTGGAAAGCGATGCCGACAACTGGGGCAGGTAATCATCTTCTGATAACCCAGAAGCGTCTCGGCCATCGACCCGGTGGGGATGACAAACGCCTCGGCGACGAACGACTTCAGCAACAGCACCAACACCACCACAAAGACGACCGTTTCGACCACTTCGCGGAAGCTCTCGGTGCTCGTGACCGGATGTTCGACGCTTGGGGCATAGCTCGCTAGGCCGGGTACTCGCGAGGCGAACTTCGGCCCTAAGGTGTGAATGACCAGCGAGCGAAAGACAAAACTGCCGAAAAACGCCAGCAAGAAGCCATAGCCGATGGCGTCGGGCCACTCGGTTCCCAGCACCAGCAGCACACCAGCCAACAAAGCCCAGAACAGAAGAATGAGCAAACCGTTGACCAGTTGTCCGGCCAGGGCGTGGATCAACTGGGCCAAACGAGAAGGGGGCTGAGGCAGGCAGCTGAGGTCGGCTTTGTTCACGGGAACCGAAGTAATCGACTCAGTGACTGGCGGCATGCGTTCTTCGGTCATCTCGGCCTCTCCCTCGGCAGCGGCGACATACCCTTCTGTGTTGTCGCGTCGGTAATGCCGTTGTTAGCTGGGGCGATTGCTCAGGCGATTACTCATCGGTCTCCAGGACGGCCAGGAACGCCTCTTGGGGCAGTTCCACTTGGCCGACCATTTTCATGCGTTTCTTGCCAGCGGCCTGCTTGGCCCAGAGTTTGCGCTTGCGAGTGATGTCGCCGCCGTAGCATTTGGCAGTGACGTTCTTTTTCATAGCGGCGATGTTTTCGCGGGCTACTACCCGTGAGCCGATAGCCGCCTGCAAGGCGATCTCGAAGAGATGGCGATCGATCTCCTCGCGGAGTTTTTTGAGCATGGCCCGGCCCCGTCGCTCGGCAGTACTGCGGTGAACGATCGTCGAGAGAGCATCGACGCGCTTATGATGGACCAGAATATCCAATCGGACCAGATCCGCGGGGCGATAGCCGATTAATTCGTAATCCATCGTCCCATATCCATGCGTCACGCTCTTGAGCTTGTCGTATAGATCGTAGATGATCTCGGCAAGCGGCATCTCGAAGACCAGAATTGCCCGGCTCTGACTAAGGTATTCCGTTCGGATGTAGTTACCGCGGCGATCGTGGCACAGCGTCATAATGGTGCCGATATTCTCTGTGGGAATCAGGAAGTTGATCCGCACGATCGGCTCGCGAAATTCTTGAATCTGGCCAGCGTCGGGGACCTTCTGCGGATTATCAATGGTCAGGATTTCGCCACTGCGCGTCAGGATTTCATAGGTGACGTTGGGCGCGGTTTGCACCAGGTCTAGGTCGCTATCGCGTTCCAAACGCTGCTGGATGATCTCGCGGTGCAACATCCCCAAAAAGCCGCACCGAAAGCCGAAACCTAGCCCCTCGGAAACCTCCGGTTGATACACAAAACTACTGTCGTTGAGTCGCAACTTGGCTAATGCTTCGCGCAGGTTCTCGAAGTCGTTGTTGTTGGTCGGGTACAACCCCGAGAACACCATCGGCTTGGGTTCCTTGTAGCCGGGCAACGGCTCACTAGCCGGCCGGTGTGCATCGGTGACGGTGTCGCCGATGTTGGCATCGCTGATGTTTTTGATGTTGGCGGTGAAGAAGCCGACTTGACCGGTGCCTAGTTCATCACAAGGCGTCGGTGCGGGACGGAATTGACCGATCTCGACGACCTCGTGTTCGGTGCCGCCCCGCATGAGGCGGACGCGCATCCCCTTGCGGATGCTGCCTTCCTTGACGCGAATGTACACCACCACGCCTTTATAGGTGTCGAAATGGCTATTGTAGATCAAGGCGCGCAGCGGGCCGTTGGGGTCGCCCGCTGGACTGGGCACTCGCTCGATAACAGCCTGAATTAGCTCATCCACCCCCACGCCGGTCTTGCCCGACACCTTCAAGATCTCTTCGGGCTTGATGCCCAGGGCGGAGTTCATCTCGGCCGCTACCTCGTCCGGGCGTGAGATAGCCATGTCCACCTTATTCAGAGCCGGCACGATGGTGAGATCGTTTTCGATGGCCAGGTAGGCGTTGGCCACGGTCTGAGCCTGAACGCCCTGGGTGGAATCGACAAGTAAAACCGCGCCTTCGCAGGCGGCCAACGAGCGTGACACTTCATAGGAGAAGTCGACATGCCCAGGGGTGTCGACGAGGTTGAGTTCGTAGCGTTCGCCCTGATAGTCGTAGTAGACCGTGACCGGGGAGTAATTCCCAGATGGGGTGAATACAAGGCTTATCAAGAGATTTTAAGATTAATGCTCGAACAGGCAAATGATT
>JBDNDE010000035.1:0-20604 GCA_046719305.1 Gemmataceae bacterium
GGGAATCTCGGCCAACTCATCCAGAAAAACCGTGCCAGCATCGGCCAGAGCTAAGAGGCCGGGGCGGGCCTGGGTCGCGCCGGTGAAGGCCCCGCGTGCATGGCCGAATAGTTCACTTTCGACTAGGTTGGGGTTGAGAGCGGCAATATGCACCGGGAGAAACGGCTGGTCGCGGCGTGTGCTGTAGCGGTGGATGGCACGAGCGACAAGCTCTTTGCCGGTGCCACTCTCACCGGTGATGAGCACACAAGCATCTTTTGGGGCCACTAGGGCAATACGCTTGAATACTTGTTGCATCGCCGGGCTAGACCCAACTAACTCTTCCGTCGGCAAAGGCCCGGCAGCCTCTCGGCTCGAGTCGCTTGTCATTGGCCGTCGCTGCAAGGCTCGCTCGATCACCGCCAACGCTTGATCCAGATCGAATGGCTTGGCCAGATAATCAAATGCGCCACCGGCCACCGCTTGCACCGCCGTGGGCAGTGTGCCAAAAGCAGTGATGACGATGATAGCGGCGTTTGGAGCTAGTTGGCGAAACTGGGGCAACGCGCTCAGGCCGTCCAGATGCGGCAGGCGGACATCCAGGACAATAATGTCCGGGGCCTGTTGGCCAGCCAGCTTCAGCCCTTCTTCCGCAGTTGCTGCAGTAGCCACGCGATGGCCCTTGCGGCTTAAAGCACGCGACAAAGCCCAGCAGACGGCCTGTTCATCGTCAACGATCAAGAGGGACGCACTCACCCTTCGTTCTCCCATTGCGCGCGGAAGATGGTCCAGCCAGCTTCACGTCGCCAGGTCAATCGACCGCCGTGAGCCTCGACAATCTGCCGAGCCACGGCCAACCCCAATCCCACCCCCTCGGGCTTGGTGGTCACAAACGGCTCAAACAGACGGGTTACGATCGCCTCCTGAGGGCCGGGGCCATTGTCGGCCACTTCCAGGACGAGTAGCTTGGCAGGAGGTAACGGCGGGTGCAAGGAAACGCGAATCAGACCGCCGGGACCGGCTGCCTCAATGGCATTGGTCAAAAGGTTGAGAATGACCTGATCCCATTGGCCCGCATCTACCACCGCCCGACAGGAACCAGGTGACTGCCAATCCAGCTGGATTTTCGCATGCTGGCAGCGAGGCTGCAAGAGTTCGACCGCTTGCGTGACACGCTCGCTCAGATCGCACGCTTGCCGATGCGTCGGCGGAGTTTTGCCCAGATCCAGCAGACGGCGAACCTGGGTTTCTAAAAGTGTCAGTTCCCGCAGAGCCACCTCCAGGGCCGGTGAATCGCCCGGCGTCTCGCTGCGATGCAACTGAACAGCTAAGCGTGCCCCCGTGAGGCTGTTGCGTAACTGATGCGCCAGACCGCCGGCCAACTGGCCCAGCAGGTGCAAGCGTTCGGTACGGCGGATGGCCTCCTGAAGCCGAGCCAGTTGCCCAGCCATGTCGTTGACCGAACGAGCCAAATCGCTTAGTTCATCCTCCCCAGGAGGGAGAGGCATCGGAGTAAAATCACCTGAAGCAATCGCGCGGGTAGCCTGCTCCAGGGCGTCGATGCGTCGGCTGAGGTGCCGAGCTTGCCACCAAGCTAGGCCCAAAGCAGCTAGCCCCAAAAGAGAGCCAAGCAGCAGCGATGGCCAGGCCGCCTCCCACAAGGCATCGCGCCACAGACTCTCGGGGTAAAAGATATAAAGGACTTGGCCGGCCGAATCGCCGCGTGACAAGCGGATGCCCGAGGCTAAATAGCGCACCCCCTCGACTTGCACTGGGGCACCCAAGGTCAAATCTTGCCAGTGGTCGGCAATAGGCAAGGGGACGACGTTGACCTCTACAAGCGTCTCCCGCGAAGCGAGGCGTGGCTCGCAGTCCAGCAAATACTCAGCCCCGGACAACGGACTGAGCCGCCGCAACACGTTTTCGCGCAAAGGGAACCAGCTATCCTCGACAACAAAACGAGCCACCGAACGTAGCCGAGCTTCGATCTGCCGCGTGGCCAGGCGTGTAGCGGAATAGGCCGAGCCAATCCCGATGCCAACCACGCCAAAGAGGATGAGGGCCACAGGCAACAAGAGTTGAACACGAATCCGCATGATCACACAAGAATCAACCGTTCGCCTAACTGTTCCCACACCGCCTGTTCCTCTGAATTCCGCAGCAGATAGCGGCTGACCCCCAGTCGCAGAGTGGGGGGCCAGTCCGGCCAACGCAAAAACTCGAGCAACGCCTGGGGCATGAACAACCCCGATCCGAGTTCCAGATAATGCAATTGTCCTAGCAACCGCGACGACCGCAGCGCCTGGAGTCCGACGTGCGTGATCTGGTTGCCGCTGATCCAGAGATGAGTCAGATCATGTAAATTTTCTGATTCAATCAACACTTGCAAGCCCCGATCAGTCAGGCCGTTGTGTGACACGTTGAACTGGGTCAGATGGCGGCACCACTCGCTTTGCACCAGCAACGCTAGTCCCTCGGCCCCGATCCAATTGTGCGACAAATTCAAAACCCGCAACGGTCGTGCCGGTTGCCAGGTGGCCAAGAGTCGGATCGTTGGCAGAGTAAGATTGTTGTTGCTGAGGTTAAGATTACACAAATTAGGAAGTGTGGTGGCCTTGAGCAGTGGCTCCAGCCGCTGCGGCCAGTTGAGATTGTTTCGCGGAATCTCCAGGCCAAAGAGACGCTCCAGATGCGGCGACGACAGTAAGCCGGCCAGGCCATTCTCTTTCAGACTGCCCGGATCCAGACGCAGCATGCGGATTTGTCGCAGCATCGGCAAGGCGGCCACTTTGGACCAATCGCGGGTTGTGCCAAACAGGGCTAGGCGATAGACTCGGTTACGTCGTAACCATTCCGGGCCGCTGGCCTGGAAGCCCTTGGTGAGTAAGCCACGCATCTGCACCGTGACGTTCAGCAAACCACGATCGAAAAAGACATGATGGACAATGCCGGCATATTCCGAGGGGATGCTAGGCGTGGCGCGTTGCACCAGGGCCGGCTCAGGTGGACCCGAGCAGCGGAGCAGCGCCGCGCGGTCTGGCTCGTCGTGTTCTTCCAGCCAATCGGCGTAGATCAGCCGCGGTACAGGATCCTCTGGGGCGGCAATAATCGCCTCTAGTAAGCCGTCCTCGTCGGCATGGCTGGAACTCAACCGAGGTCGGACGGCAGGCACCGCGAAGACCGACGGCTGGGGCATTGGGCCTTGCAGAGGCTTGGCCGCCTGGCGAAAACGCATCTGCACTTGTTCGACAATCTCTCGTCGGGCTGGTACTTGGTCCAGCTGCACCACCCGCAACATCGGGAACTGGCGTGAGCGGCCCAGGTTCCACAACGCCTCGTCGCTCATTAGGTTGCCGCTTAGTTCGATACCAATCAGCCCAGGAAACGCCGAACTGCACGCCAAAGCCTCTACCCCGGCGCTGCCGATGGCATTAGCCCCCAAGTGAAGCGTTTCCAGCTGTTGCCACGGTCCGGCCTGGCTCAAAGCGATCATCCCGGCATTGCCGATCAGATTTCGTTGCAACGCCAAACGCCGTAGCCCCCTGAGTTGAGATGCCCCTGCCAGCAGGCGAACTCCCTCATCACCGAGGTTGTTGACGCTTAGGTCGAGAAACCGCAACGCCTCCAGCGAGTTGGCCGAGCCGAGCAGTTCCATCTCTGCCGGGCCCAGCGAACAGTAGTCTAGCGATAGCTCCTGCAGGTGACGTTGCACGGGCGATTCGATCAATGCGCGAACATGGGCCGTGGTCATCCGCAACCGACTCAAAGCTAACGCCTCCAGGCGTTGCAGATGTGGCGCGCGCAGGACGGCTTGCAACAGTTCGGCCGAGTAGCCCGCCGAATAATAGGCTTGCCCTAACGATAACCGCCGCAGATGGATCAAGTGGGTGCAACCGGCTAGCGTCTCTAGCACGGCATTAGTGATCAAGCCGGTGGGCAAGTGGAGCGATTGCACCGCGTGCAGATGCGGCGAACGTAATAAGGTGATCACATCGGGAAGGGTCAACGCCGAGCAAAATTCGAGATTCAGGCTGCGGATGTTTGCCAACAAAGGGGACTCGGCCAATTTTCGCGCCGCGCGTAACTGGGTGAAGGAAACCTCGCTGACAAACCGCTCGCGAAACACCTCCCGAGCTGAGCGTTCAAATGCCGTGTAGCTATCGAAACGTGCGTGCTCAAACAGGCCACGATGGAGCGAAAACGTCACCCCCTCGTAACGCTTCTGAGCATGCAGCCAAGCGGCTTGGTGGGCTTGGGCTAGCTCCCGCAGGCGTTGTTGTCGCCGGGTCGTCTCGGGATACAGATGGTTGGGTTCGGTCTGCAGGGCCAGTTGTAGTCGAAGGTATTCAGCACGTGCAGCCTGGCCGTGACTCTCCCACCAAGCCGCCAGGGCCAACCGGGGAGCGTCGGCGTCGGGATCGGCGGCGATGGCTGCGAGCAACTCGGACGGCTCAGCAGTGGCCTGGGCCATGATGTGTTCTCCTGCACCCTCTGTGGGTCAGGATAGGACCGTTTGAGTCTCGACTCAAGGCATGGATTCGATCTCGCCTCGGTCGGGGGTCACCAGCGCCCAGTAGACGCACTCCGTGATGCCCCCATCGAGCGACCGCACTGAACCATCGCCCATCCCCATAAGCATGGCCGAGTGGGCGCGTCTGGGGCAGGCGGGGATCGCAGTCGGCAATTCTGGGGTTGACCTGATATGTCCGCCCTGGCGTAGAGCCTGTTGAGACGGGGGGCATGCCGGCCGTCACCGGGATCACGTCGCCGAAAACGGGGTCGGCGAAGGTGGGCGGTCGCATGGCCGGGCTTCCCCCCCATGACGAAGTCCATCCCGAAACCCCAGTAGAAGATAGCCCCGCCCCAATCCTAGCCGTAGTGCTCGGCGAAGAAGATGGTGTTGGAGCTGCCGTCGGTGAGGTTTTGGAGAGGCGGCCGTTCACGGAAAAACTGGGCGTTGGCCGGGTAGCTGCAAATGGCCTGCAAAGGTCGTACTGTCGGATCAGCGGGACTGATGAACACGGGAACGACATCTTTAGATGCAAACGATCCCCGCTGCGCCGCTTTGAGGATGCGACTATCCATTGGCACCTGATCGAGATAGGGAAGCAGCGAAGCGTGGAGCGACAGGCCTGTGGTCTACGTGGCCCAATTCATGCCGCCCACGTTCGGCAGGTATCCTGCGTTCATCGAAGCGAAATTCTGCGAGGCCAGATTGATCTGCTTGAGGTTGTTGGCCGACTGCATGCGAGTGGCGGCCTCGCGCACCTTTTGAATGGCCGGCAACAACAAGCCGATCAAGACCGCGAAAATGGCGATTACGACCAGCAGTTCGACAAGGGTAAGCCCCCAAGGGTAAGCCCCCGCCGAGAATCCCTCCGAAATGACATTTCACTCCCTCGATCCAGAGTTGGTACGAAAATGCCTATTCGCAACCGAAAGTGTATAGGTGCGAATGATTCCACTCTACAACACAAACGATCTCATCCCTCTGACAAAGCCGTTGATTTGTTCAATAAGATTGAGATTACTAGGACTTGTCAGAGTCGCTTGATCATGGTTCCGAGGGTCCTACGAATATCAGGGCACAGGCAATTTAACAGGGTCACTAGATTTCGTGTCGGATCCAGGGTTCACTCCAGTTTTCCACTTCAGGGTCGAACGCGCTTTCCAATTGCCCTTGTCTGCACCGTTGGGATCGAGAGCGAGATATTTGATCCGGAACACGGCTCCCTTGCCTCCAGGGGCTGGGGTATCGAACTGGAGAATCGTCGCAGGAGCTGTCGCTCCGTTGGGCCTGACAAATTGTGGGATCCAACCGTCGAAAGCCTCCCCAACATCGATCGTGTTGGTTCCCTCAGCCACGATTTCGACGTTCGGGCCTCCTTGTTGTGGCCGTGATCTTTGTGAACACCGTATCTCCCGGGTAGGAGAACGCAGTGACACAGACTCCCAGCGTTGAGGTCAAGACGAAGCGAAGCATGGGTGCGTCCCTCTTTCAGACCTGGGAAAGTGGGCGAAACGGTGAGCAATCTAGTTTCACTTTTCACTCGCGTTGGCAGTCAAGCCAAGCTTATCCCTGTGCTGCGGATTTTTAAGGGGTGTATTCGATCTTCGTTAACCGCATTCGGGTCACGGGACACGGGAGCAACTCCTACCTACGGCGTCGCTTGTTGATCTTCCCTTGTTGGTCTTCCAAGGGGGCATGCGTCGCACCGCCCGATAAGGCGGATAGGATTCTGGCCTCAGGTCCGTTCGCGACCTGCACCGAAAAAATTTCCCGTACCGCGTGAATCTCCTGCCATTTCGCATGCTAGGCTTATTCCGGATATCTGATCCCTCCGGGGTTATCGTTATGCGCCGCCCTCTATTGCTTGTGTGTTGCGCCCTGGCACTGCTGCTAGTGCTGGCCCTTCCCGTCGAGGCTGGCTGGCGCGATTGGCTCTCCGGCTTTGCCAATCGCAGTCGGGTCATTCAAATTTGCATTGCCGTGATGCTTCTGGCTTTGTTCATCATGCTGAAGAAATTCGTCGATCGGTAAGGAGTCTGCTATGCACATGAAAGCAGCTGGTTTGGATTGGGACCACGGCAACGCCCCGGAGGCCCCCAGCGCTCCGGAAACGCTCGAACAAACCGGCCTGAATCTCGGCTTTCTTAGCGATATGGTCCTGCGTACGTTGTATCTGCGTGGCGGAATGCTTGGGCTGGATCTAGCCCGACTGATCTGCCTGCCGTTCAAGGTTCTCGAAGAAGCGCTGGCCTTTCTCAAAAACGAAAAGTGTATCGAAATCGCAGGCGGGGACCTGATTGGCCGCATCAGCTATCGGTTCAACCTCACCGACCTGGGCCGTCGACGCGCCCAGGAAGCTTTCAAAATGTGTGCGTATGTTGGCCCTGCACCGGTGCCTTTGGAAGATTATGTCGAGCAAACCTACCGTCAGGCAGTGACGGCCATCGACGTGTCGCCCGAGGCGCTGCGGGCGGCTTTTAGCCATCTAGTGGTGACCGAGGAGTTGTTCAACGCAGTCGGCCCCGCGGTGGTCAGCGGCAAGAGCGTGTTCATCTACGGCCCGCCAGGCAACGGGAAAACCTCGATCGCTCAGGCGATCGGCAACTTCATGAACACCTGCGGGGGAGAAATTTACATCCCTTACGCCATCCTCGCCGAAGGTGCGATCATCACCTTGTTTGATAATGCCATTCACGAAAAATGCGAAGCGGATGACGATGGCCGAATGGAGGACAATGAGGCGACGATTCGTCGACTGCTCAACACGGGAACGGTCGACCAGCGTTGGACGCGAATCAAGCGTCCGGTGATCGTGACGGGTGGCGAACTCAACCTACAGATGCTCGACCTCAAGTTCTCTTCGGAGAGCAACTTCTACCAGGCTCCTTTGCATGTCAAGGCCAATGGCGGCATCTTTCTCATCGACGACTTCGGCCGGCAGTTGTGCAGCCCCAAGGAGTTGCTCAACCGGTGGATCGTGCCGTTGGAAAACCGGGTGGACTACCTAACCCTAGCCAGCGGGCAGAAGTTCCAGGTGCCGTTTGAACAATTGACGATGTTCAGTACCAACCTGGACCCGAAAGATCTGGTTGATGATGCCTTTCTACGGCGGATGCGGCACAAAGTAGAGATTTTGGCTCCGCAACGCGATGTGTATGAGAAAATCTTCAACAGTTACTGCAAAAAACTGGGCATGAACCCCTGCCCCGAGGCCATCGAATTCCTTTATGAACGCTATTACAATCGTGGTCGGACGCCTCGGGCTAGCGATTGTCGAGATCTGTTGGAGACGGTTGTATCGATTTGCCGATTTAGAAGGCAGCCGGTTCAATTAACTCGGCAATTAATGGTGGACGCGGCCACGAGCTTCATTCGAGAGTTCGTGTGATTGCGGCTGCGTTTTCATCTTGCCCACGGATGCGGGCGAGGAGTGGGATTATGGATGGTCGCAAGGTCGTTCTCTCGGGGCTTACTCTGGCTTGCTTGTTAGCCAGCGGCTGCGTGACAGTGCCGCATCGCGGTGAGACGACCCATAAAGCTACCACCCTAGTAGCTTTTGCCGACATGCAGGCAGCGGGAGGCTTCAAAGGGAATGTCGACGACCAGACCCGTGCCCAGTTCCAGCACGAAGCCAGATTAGCCTATCTGGAGGCAATCAAGGTTGATCCACGCCATCTGCCTGCTTATCTCGGTCTAGCACGCTTGCACAAGGCCCAAGGTGATTTCGTCGCGGCCCTAGGCGTCTATCAACAGGCGCTGGAACTGGAAGGCCGCAACGCTGGCCTTTGGCACGAGGTAGGGATGACCCAATGCAAGCTCAAAAAATATGATGATGCAATTGCAAGCCTTAAGCGTGCCCTGGAGTTCGACCCCAACAATCCCAAGTATAAAATGGCTCTGGGTGGCGCGATGGTGTTGGGTGGCAAACCCGAGGTTGGCTTCCAGGTCATTGCTTCTCTGAAAGGAGAAGCTCGTGCCCATGTCGACCTCGCCAAAATCTACGATGCCCAAGGCATGACCGAACTGGCCGAACGCCATGTCGCCGAGGCGTATCGGCTTGACCCCAACGCCTTGAACCCGGCTGTACCGAGCCATGCCAAGCCACTTCCGCTACAGGATTTACCGCAGAGTTCCGATGTTGTGCGAACTACATATCAGTTGCCTGGGTCCTCGGCCGCGGGTGTTGCCCCGTCGGCTAACCTGTTAGACCCGGCAAGCGTTCCCGCCGCGCCCCCGACCATCCACAATGGTGTTCCGGCTCCGCAGCCTGCCGCTGCGCCCTCGCAAGCTCCACCGGTCCTGTCGATCCGCAGTCGTTAGGTATGGGTGCTGAGCCTGGAAAAAAAATGAGCGGCCCACTCTCGGGGGATGGAGAGTAGGCCGCTTGCTACAGCTTAACGGTCCAGGGGGATGGGCCGGTGCCAGGAACTATAAGACGGTTCCAGGGGAGAACCGCTGTCACCCGTCGCGGGGGAGCGAGGGGGTCGGGTGAACAAGATTGATTGAAGCATACGCGATGCCAATTCGCCTCCATGAGTCAGAATTGTTTCGCAACTTCCGCACCAGCCAGCACTTACCACACGACCGTTCGGAGGATTCTCTCGCCAGCCTCGCTTCGGAATTGTAAGTTTTACCTCACGCCCCTGCCGTCATTGGTAACTTTTTCCCATCGAGGTTCGGCTGCTATGCCCGGGGATCGTCTGACTGCGGATTTGCGTGCCGCGATTGATTCGATTGAACTGATCGACCCACATACCCACATCGACCCACTGAAGCCAGCCTCAAAGTCGCTCGACGACATCTTGGGCTACCACTACTACACCGAACTGGCCCACTCAGCCGGTATGAGTCAGGAGCCGTTGGACGCAAATGTGCCGCCGCGGGAGCGGGTTCGGGCGATTCTCGCGCACATGCCACGTTATGACAACACAGTGCAGTATGCCTGGTTTATCGACATCTGTAAGACATTCTTAGGTTATGATGGGGAGCAGGTCAGTGCCGCCGACGCCGACCGCTTATTCGAAGCCGCAGAGCGATTAATGAGCCAACCGGACTGGGAACACCAGGTGCTAACCCGCTCGAAATTGGAAGCGGTGTTTCTCACCAACGAGTTCGATGACCCGCTGGAAGGCTTCGACACCCGCCTTTACATCCCGTGCTTGCGTACCGACGATCTCGTCTTCAAGCTCGATCAACCTTCAGTGCGAGAACGGCTCGCCAAAGCCACAGGTGTCGAGGTCCACGACCGCGCCACGCTTCGCCAGGCGCTCGGCAAGCTGTTTACGCATTTCACGTCCAAAAGGGCGCGAGCGTGTGCCATCTCGTTGCCGCCCGACTTCAGCCCGCAACCAGCCGGAGACTTCACGCTCAGCTCCGACCCCGTGGCCCGCGCCCAGGCCGTGTTCTGGACTCTGGCCGAGCATTGCCATGAGTTCCGCTTGCCGTTTGATCTGATGATCGGTGTGAATCGACGCGTGTATCGCGCCGGGGTCTTTCAGGGGCAAGACCTCTTTGATAACCGCACTTCGTTGATGAATTATGCCGAGTTGTTCAATGCCTTCCCTACGGTCCCGTTCTGCGTCTCGATTCTTTCCAGCACGTTGAACCAGGAGCTTTGCTCGTTCGCCTGGATCTTTCCTAACGTCATCCCTTCCGGCCATTGGTGGTACGCCAACGTGCCGGCCTTCATTGCACCGGACTTACGAGCGCGTTTGCAGGCGGTGCCCAAAACCAAGCAGATAGGCTACTACTCCGACATGTACAAGCTGGAGTTTGGGTTGCCGAAATTCAACATGTACCGAAGCGTGCTGGCAAGTGTGTTGGCTGACGATTTTGTCCGACCGGGGCTATTGAGCGAGACGCGAGCGGTGGAATTGGCCCATTTCATCCTCCGCGACAACGTGCAGACGATTTTCCGCGTCTAGCCTCCCTCTTCGGTGTTGTGTCCGACACTCGGCCGAAGCGGCGTCGGTCAAGCAAAGGAGTTCCTGGCCGTCTGGGTGATTCGCTACCAGAACTTGAGGGTAAATGGGAATCTTGAGGGTGAATGCGGAGCGGCGTCGATCAACCAGCAGACCTCGTGTCCGGGGGCAGATCAGACTGGCCCACTGAGCAGCCAACGGGCCAGCGAGAAATAAGCTAACAGGGTCACCAAATCGGCACCGGCCAACGCGATTGGCCCGGCCGCCACGCGGGGTTCTAGGTGCAGCAATTTCAGCACGGCCGGAATAGTGACGCCTAGGCAGGCGGCCGCCGTCACGCCGAGACTAATACCGCCTAAAACGGTGTAGGTGACCTTGGGTTGGCCTAACCAGGCCAGGGTCACCACGCCAACCACCACTCCACAGGCCAGGCCGAGCAATAGGCCAGTGAGCGATTCCTTGCTCAGCCGGGGCACCAGATCCAACCAGCTAGGCCGACCGTGGTGCAGAAAGCTCAGCGTCAAGCTCACGGATTGAATCGCCACGCTCTCCGCCAGGGCCAGTACCACGGGGATGAACAGAGCCAATGCCACGACCTGATTCAGTTCAGCCTCAAAAAAGCCGGTGATCCAGGCGGCCAGCAGACCGCCGGCGATGTTGGTGAGCAACCAGGGGAAGCGTTCGCGAAAAGATGTAATCGGCCCGCCTGGCCCCTGGGAGGTATAGACACCGATGAGTTGGAAGAGGTCTTCGAGGCCCTCACGCCGTTCCAGATCGGCCATTTCGCGGGTGTACAGGTCGATATCCACCACCCCAACGAGGCGTCGCTGGGCATCGACGACCGGAAAGGCGAGTAATTTGTGCATGATGAAAAATTCGCAAGCCTCCAGCACGGTTGCCTCGGCCGGCACAGTGATTACTTTTGTGTTCATCAGTTCGCGTAAAGGGCGATCCTCTGCACTCAGCAATAACGGTCGAGTGGGCACGACACCGACGAGGGATTTCTGGTCATCGACGACATAGAAATACAGGATGCGACCGCTGGGTTGTTTTCGACGTAATTCGGCAAGCGCCTGACCGACGGTGTGATTGACATTCAAGGTAACATAATCGCGATGGACATGAAGGGTGACGGGATCATTAAGTTCATCAGCAGACAATTTCGGCATGCGTGTGAGTCCTCCGGAGAGCATTGTAGACGAGCAGTATAGGCCGGTCGCCCCCACAGCACATGGCAGGAAAAGAGGATTCGCGGCCGGCAAAGAGCAATGTCGGGACTGCGAGACCAAGTCCCACCATGGATGGACTAAGGGGGGGACTAGACTAGGATGCAATCGCTTGGGTATTGCAACCTCTGTGTCGCGGTCTTTTGCGATTTCTTGATCGCATGGACTAGACTAGGATGCAATAGCTTGGGTATTGCAACGGTTGGGGCTAGTCCGGCGTTGCCAAAATGGGCCGCCGGGCTAGTTGGCGAACAACGGTTTCAGGCGAACAACGGTTCCAGGTGATCATCCTCGCTCCACTCTACTGCATCCCATTGCCGCATCGCAGAATCAACTCCCCCCGTGCCAATATCCCGAGCCTCTGCTTGCTCCTGGCCGGGTCGGCTGTGATTGCCGATTCCCCAGGCCTTGCACACCGATCGGCTTGGCTGGCCTGCTGGTTGACCCTCCGTCGGACTTGGCTGTGACGGCCGCCGACGCCTGCGATCTGGTTAGCGTGTGGGGCGTTGCGGAAGATGGCGAACCGGCTGATGGCGATGACAGCCTCGGGAGGTAAGAGCAACCCGCGACGTGACCTCACGGCCTGTCGAAACTTTTTCCTGGCTTGTCAGCTAGCGTCCCGGCTGGCAAGATAAAAAGATACGCCCGCTTGGACCGTTTGGCCCTCCTTCGCCCCCTTCCTGCTGCTGAGGCATTCTCTCCATGATTGCATATCGCTGGATTGTTGTTGCTTTGCTGGGTGTTATGGCCGCGACCGCTTCCGCTCAGGCTCCGACCGCTCCGGACCCCCCCCCTCCTGGCCCGGTGAGTTACTACCGCGAGGTCCGTCGGATCTTCCAGCAAAATTGCCAAGGTTGCCATCAACCCGCTCGCGCGATGGGCGGCTATGTGATGACCGACTTTGCCAACCTGCTCAAGGCGGGCGACACCGGCAACCCCGCCGTGGTGCCCGGGCATCCTGAAAAAAGCGAGTTGATCAACCAAATTCGCGTCGAAGGCGGCAAGGCGCTGATGCCCAAAAACAAGCAGCCGCTCAAGCCCGACGAGTTTGCCCTGATCGAACGCTGGATTCGCGAAGGGGCCAAGGACGACACGCCCAAGCTGGCCCAAGACACCATCAGCGACAAAAACCCCCCGGTCTATAAACAACCGCCTCTTATCACCGCTCTTGACTTCTCGCCCGATGGCCAACTGCTGGCTGTGAGCGGCTTTCACGAAGTACTGCTGCACAAAGCCGACGGCTCCGGTCTAGTAGGCCGACTCATCGGGCTATCGGAGCGGGTGCAGTCGTTGGCCTTTTCGCCGGATGGCAAGTCGTTGGCCGTAGCAGGCGGTTCGCCGGGGCGATTCGGTGAGGTGCAGGTGTGGGATGTGCAGCGGCGCAAGCTGCGGTTCAGCGTCAGCGTAACCTACGACACCCTCTATGGAGTCAGTTGGTCGCCCGATGGGACCAAGATTGCCTTTGGGTGTGCAGATAACAGCCTGCGAGCGATCGACTCCAGCACGGGGAAACAAGTGTTGTTCCAGGGAGCGCACAGCGACTGGGTGCTGGGCACCGTCTTTTCGCGCGATAGCGCCCACTTGATTAGCACGTCGCGCGATATGAGTATGAAACTTACCGAGGTCGCCACGCAGCGCTTCGTAGATAACATCACCTCCATCACCCCCGGGCGACTCAAGGGCGGTCTGCAAACCGTCGATCTACGGCCCGGCCAACCCGAAACTAAAGTCAAAGGCGTCGATGGAGCCGACAAAATCTACGATGAGGTGGTGGTGGGCGGCTCCGATGGTACGCCGCGGCTGTACAAGATTCACCGCGTCAAACAGCGGACCATCGGCGACGACGATAACAAGGTGCGTGATTATGCCCCGATGCCCGGACGCATTAACGCTGTACGGTTCAACAAGACCGGTACCCTCTTCGCTGCGGGTAGTAGTTCCGATGGCACCGGCGAGTTGCGGTTGTACAATGTAGCCGACGGCAAGATCGTGGCCAAGCTGGAAAACACGACGCCGATCTTTGCTCTGGCGTTTCATCCCGAGGGGAAGACGGTAGCGATTGCTGGGTTTGATGGGGTGATCCGACTAGTGGATGCAACCACGGGCAAAATCAGCAAAGAATTTCTGTCGGTGGAAAAGGCAAAGTAATCAGCAAAGGAGCTGGATACAGGCGCTCTTCCGGTCGCTAGTGGAACACAGCCCCGAGGTGCTGCTCCTGCTGGATGCCGAAGGGATCGTCCGCTACGCGAACCGAGCCACCCGAACGGTGTGTGTGTGGCTACCCCTCCCGAGGAAGCGCTCGGCCAAATTCACCCCAAGCGGCAGCGTTGAGGTCGATCGGGGCCTGCACGGCGGCGGGCCAGGTAGCGGAGTGTCCGAAGCGTTTTGCTTCCCTAGAACAGTGTGTGGAACGTCTGGATGGAGAGTTACGTCGCTGGCTGGAAGCTCATTGGGAGATCCTGTCATGATTCGACTACTTGGTCTGGCTTGCTTGGTTGGCCTGCTCGGTCCGGCCTCGGCACTGGCAGTCGCACCACCACCTCCAATCGTTTGGACGCCCCTATTCGATGGCAAGACCCTCAAAGGCTGGAAAGAGGCTGACTTTTTCGGCAAGGGAAAGTTGCACGTCAAGGACGGGGCCATCGTCATGGAGAAGGGCAAAGCCCTGACCGGTGCCACCTACGCCGGCAAGGATTTTCCCACCACCAACTACGAGTTCACCTTCGAGGCCATGAAGATCGACGGCGACGATTTCTTTTGCACCTCGACGTTTCCCGTGGGCGATTCGTTTTGCTCGTTTGTGGTGGGCGGCTGGAGTGGTAGCGTCGTCGGCCTGAGCAACATCGACTTCCAGGATGCCTCGGCCAACGAGACAAGCAGGTACAAGACTTTTGAGAAGAATCGCTGGTATCGCATCACGGTGCGTGTGACGCCCCAGCGGATCAAGGCTTGGATCGACGGCGAGAAGATGGTCGATATCGACATTACGGATCGAACCGTCAATATTCGTGTCGAGTGTAACGTCTGCAAACCGTTCGGCCTCTGTACTTACAACACTATCGGAGCCGTTCGCGATCTGCGGGTTCGCAAACTGGATAGCAAATGAATTTCATTCGTTCCTTACTCCTCGGGGGGGTACTCGGCTCCTTGGTCGGGGTACTCGCCGGGACAGCCTCAGCGGTGTTTCTGCTCAGTTTGGATGCCATTACCGCCCTTCGTGAGGATCAAGGCTGGCTGATTTACTTCCTGCCAGTCGGCGGGCTGCTAGTCGGCTGGCTGTATCACCGGTTTGGTCAGCAATCTGCTGCTGGCAATAACCTGCTCATCGACGAGATCCACGAACCGAAAAGCGGTATCCCGCCGCGAATGGCACCGTTGATCCTGCTCACGACGTTGCTTACGCACCTTGTAGGTGGGTCTGCTGGACGCGAGGGCACTGCCGTGCAGATGGGCGGCGGTCTGGCCGGTACCTTGGGCCGTCTCCTACGCCTGCGTGATCTGCGTGTGCTTTTGATGGCCGGCATCAGTGCGGGGTTTGGATCGGTCTTTGGTACTCCTTTGGCGGGGTTGATCTTTGGTCTGGAGGTGCTTCATGTCGGACGGATGCGCACCGATGCTTTGGGGCCCTGTCTGGCTGGTTCTCTGGTGGGGGACTGGGTCTGCTCGGCTTGGGGGGTGAAGCACACCCATTATCCCATCCCCGAGCCGCTCGCTCTTTCCCCTCTTCTGATCGGCCAACTGATCCTCCTGGCTGTGGCCTTCGGGGGCATCGCCTGGGTATTCGCTGAGGCCACACACCGCCTCACCGCCCTCTTTCGTCTGATTGCATGGCCGCCCCTACGACCGGTGCTTGGCGGTGTGCTGTTGATCGGGCTGATTACTTTGGTGGGCACGCGGGATTATCTGGGGCTCAGTCTGCCGTTGTTGACCTCCAGTCTGTCCGGCGAGGTGGTTCGCTGGGCGTTTCTGTGGAAGCTCGTGTTCAGCGTCTTGACCCTGAGCAGTGGCTTCAAAGGGGGTGAAGTCACTCCTTTATTTGTTATCGGCGCAACGCTAGGCCATTCGTTGGGAGTGCTGATTGGCCTGCCACCCGGCTACGCCGCCACTCTGGGCTTCGTAGCTGTCTTCGGAGCGGCAGCCAACACACCGTTGGCCTGCCTCATGATGGGAATTGAACTGTTTGGCGCAGCCCATGCAGTGCCGTTAGCCGTCGTGTGTATCGGGGCGTTTCTCAGCAGCGGCACCGGAGGGATTTACACGGCCCAACGCTGCGAACCAATCGGCTAGAGGCCAAACGAAAAGAAGCCCTAGACCCTACTCTGGGCAGGGGCAAACAAGAGTGATTGACAATTTCGATCGTGACGATAAAATGACCGAAGAATCTTACGGGCCATAGCTCAGTTTGGCTAGAGCGCACGGTTCGGGACCGTGAGGTCGGAGGTTCAAATCCTCTTGGCCCGATTGAACATCTGCCCATCAACATACATCGTTTAACATACGTCTTTTTGCAGGGAGATGCACAACATCCATCCTCACATGAGGTTACGATGTTGGGAAAAATCTCGTTGCATTGCTATGCGTTCCCTTGCTGCGCCGGATGTTGCGCCTCTGATGCGCCGCTTTTTGCCTGTTGGGGTGTCCATGCGGGATCATCGTTGGGCCTGTCCTCAGGCTCCATAAACGGTGGCCGGACGGTTCTCTATGCCGTCTATGTTGGACTTGTCCGCAGAGCCACGAAACTCGCGGAAGAACAACGAAAAAGTTGCGAATCAGAACCGGCAGGCATCAGGCTCCGGCATTCTCCCCGCGTCTGCGCGGGCGATCACCCGACGCCTTTCACTTAGCAGCCGCCGGGATAGAACATCTGTGCCCTGTGTTGGGCGATCGGGAAGAAAACCCAGACGCGTTTGCAAACAACGCTCGACGCCCTGTACTGAACTTACACTAAGAAGTCTCTGCTCCGAAGCAGTGGATCGTCGGCCGATAGCCTCACCTAGCCGCGACTTGGCCGCGCCTTAGCTGAGCGCCCCTCTCTGGACCTCCCCAGGAGTGTGTTGTGCAACCCAGTTGCACCATCGCTGGTGTCATTGCACCCTGGGGGTTACTCCAGTATCATCTATATATAGTTCAACCTACCAGCCGGAGAGGTTCCCGCCGTGATGCCGATTCGTGATGAACTGCTGCTGGCCCGAACCCGACGTCACTTTTTCCGCGAGTGCGGGTTAGGCATCGGTAAGCTAGCTTTGGCTTCGCTGATCCACCCGCGTTTGTTGAGCCAGGCGGCCCCGCCTTTGCCAAAAGAGGCTTCCACTGCTCCCCAAAAGCCCCACTTTGCCGCCAAGGCTGAACACATCATCTACTTGCACATGGCTGGGGCCCCCTCGACGCTAGATCTGTTCGATCCCAAGCCGAAACTGCAGGAGATGAACGGCAAAGTCTGCCCCGCAGAATACGTTCGCGGTCAGCAGTTCGCCTTTCTGCGTGGCAAACCGATTTTGCTCGCCTCACCGCACAAGTTTGCCCCACGCGGCAAGTGCGGCCAGATGATCTCCGACGTGTTGCCGCACCTGCACACGGTAGCCGACGAGATTTGTGTGATCCGGTCGATGCACACGGACCAGTTCAATCACGCCCCGGGGCAGTTATTCGTTCATACAGGCTCACCACGGCTGGGGCGGCCTAGCATGGGAGCGTGGCTGAGTTATGGACTGGGGACGCTGAACCAAAATCTGCCTAGCTTCGTGGTACTTATCAGCGGTACGGCCGCACCCGATGGGGGCGCGTCGCTGTGGGGCAGCGCTTTTCTACCGACGATCCATCAGGGGGTACCGTTGCGTTCGCAAGGCGACCCTGTGTTGTTTCTATCCGACCCCAAAGGGATGGACCGCGATGATCGCCGCCGTTCGCTCGACACCCTCAAATCTCTCAACGAGATGCATCTGCAGGCGGTCGGCGATCCGGAGACGCTTACTCGCATTCAACAGTATGAATTGGCCTACCGCATGCAAACAAGCGTACCGGGTGTCCTGGACCTCGGCAAAGAGTCGCGGCGGACCTTAGACGCCTACGGGGCCCGACCGGGCGAACGCCGTTTCGCTAACAACTGCCTGCTGGCCCGCCGCTTAGTCGAATCGGGCGTCCGCTTCGTACAACTGTATCATTGGGGCTGGGACAGTCACGGCGATGGGCCCGGTAACGACTTGCGATATGGATTTGTCGATCGCTGCAAGGAGACAGATCAACCAATCGCGGCTTTGATCAAGGATCTCAAGCAACGCGGGTTGTTAGAAAAGACGCTCGTCGTCTGGGGCGGTGAGTTTGGACGTACCCCTATGAACGAGCTACGCGGCGGTCCAGGCACCAAGTGGATCGGCCGCGACCATCATCAGCATGCCTTCAGCATGTGGATGGCCGGTGGCGGGGTGAAGGCCGGCTACAGCCACGGTGCGACGGATGATCTGGGCTACCATGTGGTCGAGAAACCGGTTCATGTGCATGATTTGCAAGCCACAATCTTGCATTTGTTTGGCTTAGATCATGAACGGTTGACGTACCGTTCGCAAGGCCGCGACTACCGCCTGACCGACGTACATGGCACCGTGGTGAAAGAGATTCTTGCCTGAGGCGAGTCGAGCCTTGTTTTCAGATGTCGTCATGCCGATGCATGACTAAACCCGAGGGGAACTTGGGATCTTCTCCCGTTTTCACTAGGTATCGATTCCATCGATTAACACAGCCCTGAACTGCGGCCCTACAGTTCCCAATTTCTAAGCTTTCCCAATTTTTAAGCCCTAGCGGAGCAGCTGCCAGTGGAGCAGGTGGCGGCGGGCTTTGGGCCGGACGTACTCACGCTTCAGGATCAATCCGAGTGGTCCGCTTCCCAGCGGAGGTGCAACGCCCCTGACTCGACCGCAAACCAACCGCTTTTCCGAGCACGCTGGGACACCCTTTCCCTACGTTGGCAACGGGTTTCAATCCCTCCTCAACGTCTGCATGAACACAACGGCAGTTCTCCCTTCTGACCTCCATGACTGTTTCTGCAACGGCCTGCCCAACAGTTTAGCCCAACAGTTTAACAGCTTAAAGTTTAACAGCTTAAGTTTAACAGCTTAGCAGAAGCATCACTTGCGTTCTTCGATGCACCAGAGATGTCTTTCACTCCGAAGATAAATCCGTGGGCCGACGATTACGGGGGAGGCGTCGATACACTCCTCTAGCCGATTGACTGCGAGAGGCTCGCCCAGCTTGTCGCCTACTGCGAAGACCAACGTGGTGCCGTCGCGATCCGGCAAGTAGATCCGGCCGCGTGCCTCCACGGGCGAGGCATACAGCTGACGCAGACGCGGCAAGAGCACGCGATCGATCACGATCGAACCGTCGCTCGTCTTTACACTGCTCAGTCGTGGCTCATTGGCTGCTGTGAAATAGAGTCGTTCACCGACAAGCAACGGCGACGGTACATAAGGCGTGCCAGATCGAAAATGCCAACGCACTTTGCCCGTGGCTGCTTCCAAGGCACCGCCCTTGACCTCGCGGTAGCCGCTCATCACATACACTAGGCCATCGCGGTAAATCGCAGTGGGAATGGTATTGAGGGTCAGCCCCAGCGATTCCCAAACGACCTCGCCGGTGGCTGCATCGTAGGCCCGGGTGCGACGATGGCCAGGCAACACGACCAGAGGACGTTTGGGCAATGGCACGATCAGCGGAGTGGTCCAGGCGCTTGGTTCGTCGCGCTGCTTTCGCCAGCGGGTTTTGCCTGTCGCCGCATCCAGGGCCACCAAAAAGGAGGGGCCTTCGTGGTCATGCGCGACATAAACGGTGCCGTCGTGCATTGCTGGGGTGACGGCCTCGCCCCAGCCCAGACGAGTCTCCAACAAACCCAGATCACGGCTCCAGAGGTGCTTGCCCTCCAACGTGTACGCATGGGTGCCTGCCGAGCCAAACGATACCACGAGGGTTTTGCCATCGGTGGCAGGGGAACCCGCCGCGTAGGAATGGGTAGGATGGATGCCCTCGTGCGGTACCCGTTTGGCGGCAAGATGCTGCCACAACAGCTTGCCGGTCTGCCCATCCAGACACATCACCAAAAAATGATGTACGGTTCCGGTCGGCTTGGTCAGCCGTTTATACCGCACCGATTCGCTATCAGCATCAGCCGGACGAGGCACCTGCGGAACCACCCCTTTTTCGCCGGTGTCCACAGCTGTCGTGACAAACAGACGCTTGCCGAGGACGAGAGGAGTCGAGGAGCCTTTGCCCGGCAGGGCGACTTTCCAGCGAATGTTAGTTTTGGTGTCCCATCGAATAGGCGGGTCGGCCTCCGGGCCGGCTCGACCGTCTTGGGTCGGTCCGCGCCAGTGCGGCCAATCTGCGGCCAGGAGGAACGGAATCAACCAAAGGAAGCCGCGGGTCATGATCGTTTTCCAGAACACGCAGGAGCAACAGCAATCAAAGGGAAGATAGGAAATCGGCGAAGCAATGGCAAAGGATAACGGTTGTATCAATGACAAAGGTTGGGCGCTGCAGACCGATAAATTGATGGGATGAATTTTCGCGCCGGAGGTGAATTTGCCCCCAGACTAATTCTTTTCTTAAACAAATTCGTTATTTTCGTTTGCCGATAATCCCCCTTCTGGATATTCTAAGAGAGAGATAGTCTCAAATTCGTGATTAGTTTTCCTGTCTCGGGTTGGGGCAGGAATCCGGGTCTGAGTTCCTGGATGGTCCCGTCATGCCATCAAATTACTCTTCGCAATCTTTGCTCACACGCCGGATTGCTGTCGAGGGCGGTTCGGCTTCCTCTCCAGTCGAACTTCCCCCACCAGATTCCTCTCTCCTGGCTCAGGCCCAGACCCTACTCCCCAAGGTCGGCGACACCTTCTTGCATTTTCGTCTCGTCGATCTTCTCGGCGAAGGAGCCGTTGGCAAGGTCTACCTGGCTGAGCAGCCCGAGTTGGCCAGATCG
>JBDNDE010000350.1:0-4652 GCA_046719305.1 Gemmataceae bacterium
GCAGAGGGATGACGGTAGGCTTCCCGACCCCTACTGCTTGCCGAGCAGGCAATGGGGGCACAGTACGACGGCCGCCCAGGGGGGTGAGACCGACGCGAGGCTAGGAGGGAAATTTTGAGGGAATTTGTTTGGCCTGGGGACTTGACAGGCCGGCAGAGGGGTCTAGGATGGTGTTAAGATTTGAGACTGAGTCTCAGTACTGATAAGGCCCGGGAAAGTTGACCTTCGCCCCAACCCCACCCCCGGGACCAGCTGTTCGGCCCTGTTTGCCCTGGCACCCTCTCCTTGTGTCGGGGTTGGTCGTCCTCGGGGGACGGCCTCCCCGGCCAAGGTTGTTCCTCTGGGAGTTTTCCACTATGGCCCTTACCCGCCGCGCCTTCACCTTGATCGAATTGCTCGTGGTGATCGCTATCCTCGCCATCCTGATTGGCCTGTTGTTACCCGCGGTGCAAAAAGTCCGCGAAGCCGCCGCCCGCATGCAATGCCAAAACAACCTCAAACAGATCGGCCTAGCTCTGCATACCTTCCACGACACCTACAACTGCTTCCCCACGGCCAATTCTGCTGCTTTCTCCTCAGGCTTCACACAAATTCTTGCTTTCCTGGAACAAGAAACGATTGGTCGCCGCTATGACTTCAACTTATCTCCCACCGACACTACGGATGCCGATGGCGACGGATGGACCAACGCCAGGCTCGGGATCAGCGAATTGACAACCTTCCGCTGCCCCAGCATGCGGACCCCGCCTACTCCGGCCGCCTTCCCCGGCTGGGCCAGCTACGCCTTGTGCATTGGCAATCATCCCAACCCGTTCTTCGGAGTGGGGGTAGGCGGCAATCCCAGCTATGACAACGGCATCATCGTCCGGCTCATTGGTGGCGGCAGCGGCGGTGTTACAGGCCAAACCGGTGTGCGGGTGACGGCCATTACCGATGGAACAAGCAACACCATCCTAGCAGGGGAGATGGGCTTTCAGTTGCGTGATTATTTCTTCACCTCGGGACCCTTTGCCGGTCAGTTGCGTGGCGGCAACACCCAGTGGGTCTGGGGCTACGCCAGCTACAGCTTCGGTAGCACGGGGTGGCCAATGAACCTGATCGAGGGAACGGCATCCGATCGCACGGCGCGGCTAGGAGCATTTCGCAGCGACCACAGCGGCGGGGCCAACTTTCTGTTTGGCGATGGCAGCGTGCGGTTCCTTCGCAACGGCCTCGACTTAGCTACATATCAAGCTCTGGGTACACGAGATGGTGGCGAGATTTTGGCGAACTTTTAATAGGAGCAAGTCGTGTTGGTTCGCTGGATTGTTCTTGTTCAGGTGCTACTGGTGGGTTGTGGAATGCCCCCGTCGCCCCCGCAGAAACCCGAAATCCCTGCCAATCTGCCCCCCGAACCGCTGGAAGTAACCGGAGATCCCGCTTCGGCTTTGGATCAAAAGATGAAGCAGATGAAACGAGGTACTCGATGATGACCGTGTTACTACTTTCGATCTTTCTGGCTGCTCCGCCGACCCCCGATCGCTTCGAACGCTTGCCGGTACGGGTCGCCAGCTTGGGTGCATGTGTCGCGGGCGAGTGGCTGTATGTCTACGGCGGACACTGCGGCAAAACACACACTTACTCGACCAGTGATGTGACGGGCCGTTTCTTTCGCGTCAAGCTCTCAGGGGGAGCCTGGGAAGAGTTGCCCAGCGGCCCGATTGCCCAAGGAACCGCGTTGGTGGCTGATGGTAACACGGTGATCCGAGTGGGGGGCATGCAACCGCGTAATGAGTCTGGAACCCCAGCGGATAATCATTCCTTGACCAGTGTGGAACGGTATGATCCGACGACCAAAAAGTGGCAGGCGTTGCCGGGGATGCCAGCGGGACGCTCGTCGCATGATGCGGTGATCCACGAGGGGAAACTATATGTAGTGGGCGGTTGGTGCATGCAGGGGCGAGGGAAACCATCGTTTTGGCACAAAGAGCTTTACGTCCTCGATCTACGGGCAGCCAAACTAACCTGGAAGACCCTACCGCAGCCGTTCCAACGACGGGCGTTAAGCGCTGCGGTGGTGGCGGGCAAGTGGTACGTCGCCGGGGGGCTGGATGCCTCGGGCCAACCCTCGCGTCGCGTGGAGGTCTATGATTTTGCGTCGGCCAAATGGAGCTGTGCTCCGGAACTGCCCGGCGACGACCGCTTGGGCTTCTCTCCGCAGCTATGCGCGGTCGCTGAGCGTCTGGTTGTTTCGACGCTTGATGGCAAAGTGCATGTCTTGGACAAGGACGGCTGGCAGTATGTGAAGAAACAAGAGGTACGGCGGATGGTGCATCGGCTGGTGCCCGGGGGCGGTAAACGGTTTTTGGTTGTAGGTGGCTTCTCCAGTTTGCAAGACGCTCAGAGAGTAGAAGAGATCGAACTGCCCTGAACAGGGGTTGCCCGTTGTGACCTGTTTATCCAGATGCCTCGGTTAGGCCAACCTGGCCAACTGGGGCTTTTTTGCTCCGACGCTCAAGTCTCCCATGCAGCCTAACCGATTTCCCTGCTAAAGTTCCTCTTTTCGATTAGGTGTTCCACCATGACTCAGTTAGTCCACGGGCGGCCTCGTCCGGCGTTTCTTCGCGCTTTGGGTAATGACGAGGTTCCGCCACTAATTCTCTGTGGTGGGCAGAATTATCGTCTAGAGCGGGTGCTCAAGCACGATTCCTGGGCGGCCTCCGGTGTCTATCGGCCGATTGGCCGGGGGCAACGGCTCAAGGTGAAGTTCAATCGTACCGCGTCGGTGGGGGGGGTACCGCTGAGATGGTTGGGCAACCAGTTGGCCCGACACGAGGCGTGGATGCTGCGGCAACTCGACGATCTATCTCAGACGCCCAACTGGGTCGGAGAGGTTTATGTGGGGCAACAACGCTTGCGACATGCCGTGGCCCACGAGTGGATCCCAGGCCATCCACTGGGGAAGGACGAAAAGGTCGATGAGGCGTTTTTTCCTGCCCTGTACTCAACGCTGCGTGAGATTCATCGTCGGGGGATCGCCTACGTCGATTTGCATAAACGCGAAAATATTCTCGTTGGGTTGGATGGGCGTCCTTACCTGATCGATTTTCAAATCTCCCAGGCGTTACCGAATTGTTGGATATGCCGGCATCGGCTAACACGGCAAGGGCTGCGGATTTTGCAACAATGCGATCTGTACCACTTGGCCAAGCATGTGGCCCATCATCGACCGGAGCAGTTGCGATTGTTTGGAGGGGTGAAACGACCGTGGTGGATCACGCTACATCGCGGGGTGGCGGTGCCGTTTCGGACGCTGCGTCGCAGGCTGCTGGTGCAGCTGGGAGTGCGTACGGGAGCAGGCTATGCCAGCAGTGAAGAGTTCCCCGAAGATGCCATCTGCCAAGAAAGAACCACGCGACGGCAATGCGTGTAGAGCGGGCCAGAGAACCAAGAGAGATGTGAAGGACTGGAGCTTTGTAATATCTTGAGCCGTTCGCCTCATCATGACTATCATCCCGCTAAGCAGCTCTTTTGGGCACGGTTTATGCGCGGAGGTGGATGGTGTCGGATATCGTGCGCTTTTCGGTCTCTCTGGAGGCTGATCTCCTAGAAAGCTTCGATCGTTTTTGCTCCGAGGGCAAGTTCGCGACCCGCTCCGAGGCGATTCGCCAATTGCTTCGAGACGCCTTGGTCGATGAAGCTGTCTCGGGCCATCCCGAGGCCACCGAGGCAGCTGGCACCCTGACCTTAGTGTATGATCACCATAGGCCCGGCTTGTCGGAGAAGCTGACCGAGATTCAACATCGCCACGGACACCTGATTGTGTCTACGACTCATGTACATCTAGACCATCACTTGTGTTTAGAAGTGTTGATCCTTCGAGGGCGAGCCGACAAACTTCGCGAGGCAGCCGCCGAATTGCGGGGCACCAAGGGAATCCGCAAAGGGCAACTCGTGCTAGCGACCACCCCTGATATCCCCTAAACGAATTAACGAATGCGGCCGCAGTCTACGCCACAGGCGAGCCGACTACGGCCTAGTCGCCTGTTTACTCGCCTGCCGAGAACGGGAGGGGATCGACGGAAATTGACTATTTGTCTTCACCTCCCAGGAGTTTACTCCAGGCTTGCACCGCCTTGGCTCGTTCTTCTGCTGAGGCGCTGGCGCTGTAGGGGATCTCGGCTCCTTTGGGTTCCAGGCGGATCAAGTGCCAATGGGCTAACTCGCGGATCGACTGTTTGCGGTGCTTCAAAAAAGCGATCAGCGTCTGAAAAGTCTCCGGTGCCTCGCGATCGAACGGCGAGTGCAACATCTCCATCACGGCGGCTGCTTCCACTTTGGTGAACCCTAGTTTGTCCATGAGCATCTGGTAGAGCAGGTCATCGCGGCCGCCTCGCACTCCGATCCAGTGCCGCAAGCCGATCACCGCCGCTTGTCGCACCTCTTCATGGGGTGAACTGTTGAGCAGTTCGACGACCGCATCCACAGCATCCAGGGCTGTCAACGAGGTAACTACCACTTTACGAACCATTGCCGCCCGGGACTTGTCGGTGTCGGAATCGGCTAGTTTGAAGTACCCTTGAATGACCGCTTGCGTGTCCTCACCGTCGCGCGAAGCTGCTGCCCGCCATCCACGCCCTGCGGATCGGCATCTCGACCGACCCGGAAGCGGA
>JBDNDE010000351.1:0-4646 GCA_046719305.1 Gemmataceae bacterium
CGATGTTGCAGGTGGAGATGCGTGCCTTCGATGCCGAGGCCTTTGCAGCGACGCGATCGCGCATCCTCGCAATCATCAACAGTGAAGGTACAACGTGTGAGCAAGTGAGCGAATTGCCCGCCTGGCCAAGACAGCCCGACGCCCCGCCGACGTGGTTCGCGGACCACGGCCCCGAGCACCGCGCGGGCCTTTCCGACGCCAACCTGCTTTTCCACCACGCCCCCACCCTCGACGGCCTCGGTCCCGTGGGTGGTCACTGCCACTGTTCGCAACCCGGCCACCAGGAATACGCCGTGCGGTCGTCGTTTGCAACCCGGGCGCGGGTACTCGCCGAGGGACTGGCGCGCGGGCTTTACCAACGGGGCGACACCCCCTCACCGCCCGCCCGTGAGGCCAACGCCGGCAGCATCTCGGCAGCGGAGTAGGGCGCGAAGCGAACCGAACCGTCGGCGAAGAGGAAGTTGCCGCCACCCGAGTGGAGCGATCAGAAGTGAAAGCGTGAGCAATCGTCGTCGATCTTGCCGCGTTGAAACGAATACGGCCCCGCCGGGCACATGGGATCCCGCTGATAATTCTCGTTCTCGGCGACGCCGAGGATATTGGCCGCATTCGCGAGACTACCCCAGTTGCCGATCCACCGGCCGTAGTCGCCGAACTGGGTGGGCGGCCGCTCGCCGACAAGGAGCGTGTGCGAGGGGCCGTCGGTGACCAAAGCGGACGGTGGAATCGAGGAACAGCAGCCCGGTCGGCTCCTGCCAGTTCGGCCCCTCGACGCCGAGATATGACGTCAGCCCCTAAGGAATGCCCGGCATCGTGGGCGGATGGGGGCGCGTCCTGGAATCCGCTGGGCATTCGTAAACCGGTATCCGAGGTGCGCCGATCTCCCAGGTGGGGGCGTCCCGAAGAAAGCGATCCCGCGCGTACGCCGAGTCGAGTTGGCGAGACAGGCTCTCCTGCTCGACGTAGGGCAGCAACCAGGAGTGCCACGTCATTCGCGGATGAGTCTCCGGGTCGTTGTTCGGCGAGCCGCCAACTCCAGGCAGCAGGACGTAGCGCCGATAACCCGAGGGCAGGTGGCCGCGAACATCGTGAAACTAGTGCGCCGCCAGCCCCACCTGCTTGAGGCGATTCTGGCAACTGAGCCGAGCGCCGATATCTCGCACCTTCTGCACGGCGGGCAGCAACAGGCCGATGAGAACGGCGATGATGGCGATGACGACGATGAGTTCGACGAGCGTGAAGCCGAGACGCGAGCGGGTACGATCCATCGTTTTCTCCCCTTCAGAAAGCAATCGGTAGGACTGGATGGACACCACGAGACTGTATCTCGTGGTGTCGGGTTAGTTACGACCTCAAACTCGAGCCACGACGACGCATCGCCAACGAGCGACCTTGTTGTACTTATTCTGTCCCAGCCACGACGATGCATCGCCAACGAGCGACCTTGTTGTACTTATTCTGCGAGACCCCTGCTTGTGCCTCCGCGCGACTCTTTACAGCCAGATCGCATTTCATCGGGCAAGCGTCCGCTTGGCTGACTTCGACTTGCTCAACGGCGTGCTTGGTGCAGGTCCCAACTCCTGGACCGCCGGTGATCGCGCGGCCACCCAGCGCCAACAGGCAGTGGGGGAGTTTAGCGTGGTAGCAGAAGATGCCTTTGCCGGAGTCTTCGTAGCCCCAGTTGATCTCGCGGCACTTCGTGTCGCAGCCATCTGCTGCTATCAGTCGTTCGCTGTAGATCGCAGCGATGAGGCAGAGCGTGCATCCGAGCAGGAGATAGCGGCCCATCATCGAGATTCGCATCAGACACCTCCTTCAGAATGGGCCGATCTCATCAGAAATTCGATTCATTCGACAGGCTTGGCTCTTGAATAAAGTCGTCGGTAGACGAACCATCCAAAGAAGAGCAAGGCGCACCCGAGGAAGCTTACAGCAACATAACTCCGCGTCTCACTGACAGATTGATTGGCCAATAACACTAAATCCGAGTACGACTTGTCTGCAAGATGCTGCGGGGCGGGATAATCCACTTTGTTCCTGAATCGTTAACAATCCATTTGCTGTTGTTGGTGGTATCATTAACGATAGATCCAGGAGGAAAAACAAGTTCAAAATCCGTCTTGTCGGCAAGATCATTGATATTCAAGAGATCTACTTTGACACGCAGCAATTCACTCACAACACCATCGCGCCTCATCGAAGTAACAGTCCATGAAACCGGAACCCACCCCCATTTCGCATCCTCCCCATAGCCAATGTCTATCTGAAGGGCGAGCTTGCCTTGGCTGTAGGATGAACGCCGCACTACAAGACTGTCGCGTTTGGGATCAATCCAGATCCGAGTCGAAGATAGCCCCAGATCATTCTGCAATGCGGCACACTCGTAGTTCCGAATTCTGGCGTTCCCTACCGGCCGATATGACGCAATGTTGAGAGGTTTAAATTCGGAAGAGACAGGGCGAAAGAATAAGCATACGGGGAGCATAAATACTTGACTGGCCGACGAGAACTTGAACTTCTCCGTCACGATTCCTTCCGGCCAGCGTTGTTCCCCTTCCCGCTCAAGATGACACTCTCTGGTCTCCCTGCCGTCGTAGACGGTCAACCAGCGCGTCTTGTTGAACCGGCCCTCGGATGTGTACCACTGCCAGCCGTGCCACTCGAGACGCGTCTTGTTGCCCTCGAGTTTGAAATCGTAGGAAACGTTAAAGGTTGTGTCTTCAGGCGGTTGAATCGCCAGCTTGCTCTCCGTGCCCGATGGCAGGCTCGCGGAGATGCCGCCCTTGTAAAACGTCTCGACGGAAGTCCACTTCATCTCGACGCTCTTAAACTTCCTCTCCCGCGCCTGCCAACTTGCCTTGATCTGCGCGGTGAGGCTCGCGGGCGGCTTTTCCGCCTGCGCGTCCGCTTGTGCGACCGCCCACAAGCCAACACTCATTGCGATTGCGTATGACCTCATCATGGAGACATCCCTCCTCGAAAAGTCGAATTCAACGGTCTTCACCAATGGAGACAACAGGCACATCCAGGGTGCTCGTACTCCCGTCAGCGTGCCGAAGTGCAACGCAGTTTCGCGGTCCCAAATCCTCGGGGTAGCTCGGCGGTTGGCTGAACGCGCAGCGTGAAAGTACCGTCCCCGCCCGTCTGCTGGGTGACCTGAATCGCGGGATTGTCGCTGGCGATCTCGATTCGCTCGATCCCTTCTGCCATCCTGCCGGTTATCTGCACGGGGACAAAGGGTGTCCGCTCTGTCAACTCCCCTAGCTCAATAACGGGTTCCGACAAAGCCAAGGCACGACGAACCCGAGCGGATAGCTTCCAATCGGCCAACGGCTGTCCGTTCGCGGCACAAGGTTGCGAAAAGACGGAGAACTCGCTCGTCGCCAGCGGATCGGATTGAGCCTTCGCAGTGCGAAGGTCGATGAGCAGCGAAAGCGGCCGCGACGCCCCAGGCGCGACCTCGAATTCTCAGGGCTCGATCTGCGTGCAGGAACAACTGTTGACAAAGTGGGAAACACGTACGGATTCTTTGCTAGCGTTGCTAATGGGTAGTTCGCACGCCAGCGCCTCCGTCTCCCAAACCGTGCCGAGGTCGAGGCTTGAATCGGGACAGATCAACTTATGTTTTTTTGCCGACCTGAATGGACGGGACCACGATTTAGCCCGCCCACATACCGGCAAGTCCTGCCAGTAGAACGAGGGCAAGACTACCTAGAGCATAAGCCAACCATTTGGATGCTGAAGTTTGAGCCATGAAGGGAACCCTGGGGAGTCGGCTCTTGATTTGCACCTATGTATAAGCGAGGCTGACAACCCTGTCGATGGGGTCGAAAAGTTTTTTTGCGGAATGACTCGCACTCGGCGTCGTCCTAAAGGCGATGAACCCACACGAGCTAGCGCGGCTGCTCGACACGCAGGCACCCGCTTTGATCCTGTACGCCCGGCAGTGGTGCAACACGCCCGAGGACGTGGTCCAGCAGGCGTTTTTGCAACTCGTCCACGCCCGCCCTTTGCCGCAGGATATCTCGGCGTGGCTGTATCGCGTTGTGCGTAATGCCGCCGTCGATGCCGCCCGCAGCCAACGCCGACGCCAACGCCGCGAGGCCGAGGTGGCACGGCCCGTGCGATGGTTCGTCGAAACCGAGGTCGAAGGGTTGGACGTTGCGGCGGCCGTCGAGGCGCTGCAGGCGTTGCCTCTGGACCAGCGGGAGGTGCTGGTGGCTCACCTGTGGGGCGGTCAGACCTTTGAGGCGATTGCCGGCCTCGTTGGTTGCTCCGCGAGTACGGCGTTTCGTCGCTATCAGGCTGGCTTGGCCGCGTTACGTCAGAAACTGGGGGTATCATGTCCGACGAACTGATCCAGAGACTCTCACGGCTGACACCGGCGGGAAAACTGCCGGATCGCGATGCCCTGATGTACCAGGCCGGACGCGCCAGTGTGCCCTCGGCCGCGCCGTGGCAGCGGGCCGTGGCCCTGCTGGCGCTGACGCAGACGCTGACGTTGGCCCTGTGGTGGGTCTGCCCGTTACGATCCCCGCCGCCAACGGCGTCACTCGTCGTGCCCGCGCCCGTCGAGTCGACGCCCCAACCGACGGCGAACCTGCTGCGGTGGAGCGAACTGTCAACGCCCGAACCAGTCGTCGACC
>JBDNDE010000352.1:0-4561 GCA_046719305.1 Gemmataceae bacterium
GGCTGCGGCTGCACCTGCAGCAGGTTGGCACCGCCGTGCTACGCTCAGAGGTGCTAGAGGAGTTACCCTTCGTGCCCAAGGAGGTCTGGAACACCTTACGAGTCGAGGCTTCCCAAGCTGACCTTGCGCTGGATTTCGATATAGGTCATCGCGTGATGTATGCTGTGGCGTTCAACCCGGTGCAAGTGACGCTGCTGCAGCCCGACCGGCCTCATTTTCGCATCCGCGGGGCCTCTGGTCGTCTCTGGGGAGATGATTCGGGGGCCTTCCAACTCAAGGCGAGGGTCGACGACCGTCGCTATGGCTCCTGGGAAGTGCAGGCACGGCACACTGTGGACCAAGGGCCAAACCAGGGGGCGATTGATGTCCACCTCCAGTCGCGCGGACAAGTGGCTGTCGATCAACTGCTCCTACAAGAGTTGCCCTACGTTCCCAAGACAGTTTGGGACAACGTCCGCGCTGAGGGCCGTACCCAGGCCAACCTTGATGTGCGGCTGTGGAGTACCAAGCCCGACCTGACCTACCGTGTCGCTCTCGAGCCGATTGTCGACAAACTGCACCTTAGCGCAATCGATCTGTCGGCTGAGAACGTGACGGGCAAGGTGCAGATCACCGATGGGCTAGTGCAATTGCACGATGTGCAAGGTGTCGCGGCCAAAGGTAAGGTCAAGATGCATGGCACGCTCGATTTTCGCGAGGAAAACCGCAGCCGGCTGCGGTTTGGTATTCAGGCCGATCGCCTGTATCTGACGCAACTACCCAGCAAGTGGGAACTACCGGGCAACCTCTATGGCAAGATCAGCGGTTCGGCGGACATCCTAGTGCAGGTCGATGAGAAAGGCATCCCCAACACCTCGGGCAAAGGAACTGGTCGCATCACCGACGTTCGCCTCGGGGCGGTTCCTATACTCGCGCCGATCGAATTGGAACTGTACGCGGAGCGCGGCCGGCTCAAGTTCCGAACAGGCAAGCCGGCGGTAGTGCCAGGACTGCTAGGGGCGTTGATGTTCGGCCTGAGTGTCCCAGAAGCCGTACCTCTTGCTCCGCCGCCTGGCTCGTCCGGTTTGGAGAAGGTCACTTCGGCCTTGCGAAGCAGTGGCAACGCGGTGGTCTGGCTGACACGCGGGATCGCCCAGGGGACCCAGCAGACGATGCAGACGCTGTCGTGGCTCGAGAAGCTGACCCGTCCGACAGCAGAGGTGACGTATCTGGATGCTCGCTTCCAACTACCTGATACCGATCTAGAGACGCTACTCCGACAGTTTGGGGCCGGCTTGCCACCAGGAATTGTAGGCCGGGTGGGAGCCGAGTTGACGGCGAGTATTCCGATTAACAACGCCCGCGATTTCAGCGCCTACCGGGTGATGGGGACCGTTCGGGCCTCAAGGCTGGAAGCGCAGGGAATTGTATTAACAAATGTTCATACCAACGTCCGTTATCGCCAAGGCATCCTGCAACTGTCCGACTTCACCGGTCGGCTCGGCAATGGTCGTCTCTCCGGCATCCTCACTGCCGAAATTGCCCCAACACTCGGCGACCTGAGCCTCGACTTAAACACCTCGGACATCGACTTGGCTTCACTCTTGCCGCGCGACTTTCGCCTCCTCCACCAACTCGATGGCTTATTGACTGGACGCGTGCGACTGCAACTACCGTTGTCACGACTGGACGACCTGACTTGCTGGCGCGGCACCGGACGGCTGCTCGTTCGCCGACTAGAGGTTCAACGTTGGCCCCTGCGACAGGCTGCGGCCGAGTTCACCCTGGTGCGGGGCAGGCTCGGGCTGGTTGCGGCACGCGGGGAATTACTGGGGGCTGACGTGCGACTGAGTGGTGCTCTCGAGTTAACCTCGCTACGCTACAACCTCGGCTTTGAGATGCGTGGCTTTGAAATGGCCAAGCTGGCCTTGATCGTCCCAGCCGACTGGTCTCGTTTCGAGGTGTTGGGTCATGTGGAAGCTGATGGCCGGCTAGAAGGATCCCTGTCCACGCCATCGCTGGGCGAAGGCCAAGGGCGGCTGCGGGTCGTGGGTTTGCGCTTGGGCAAGCTTGTCAGCGGTGCGATCCAGAGTCGCTGGCGCTTGGCCGACCAACGTTTCAGCTTCCCGGACATACAAGGCCAACTCTTTGGCGGCCTGTTGACCGGCAAAGGCTCGCTGACCAGGCGCGAGGCCAACTTTGCCCTCTACTTGGCTGGGGTCGATGCAGCCGAGGCGGCGCGGCGAGTGCCCGAGGTGGAATTCCCCATTCGCGGGCGAGCCAATCTTAAAACCACCCTCCAAATCGGATTTTCCCCCTTACGAGCCGATGTTGCGGTGGACCTCAATGACTCGCGCGTCTGGGTGGCCGGCCTGCCCGTGCGTGAACTGCGGGGCAGCGCTCAAGTACGAAATGGTCGCCTGGACTACATGGCACAAGGCGACTTACTGGGCGGACGGTTACGTGTCGAAGGACGCTATCCGCCGCCCCCGGTCAGTCCCGTCGGACAGCCGCACGGTCGCTTTCGAGTCGATCGGCTTGTGCTGGGGCGAATACTCGAAGCCTTGGTTCCGGAGTTACCGGCCGGGGGTTGGGAAGGAACTGTCTCTCTGGATCTGCCCTATCGCTTCGATGGGGTAGGCGGCAGTCTAACAGGCCGTGGTCGCTTCGAGCTACGCGACCTGCGTTACAAGGATCAAGAGATCAGCGATTCCCTACGCGGCGACGTGCGACTGGTGCGGCAAGGAGTCTACCTTCGTGATGTTTCGGGCACCGTGGCCGGCGGTCTGCTTCGCTTTCAGGGGGCTTATCGCTTCGACGATGCCTCGCGCGGCTGGTTCAACCTCGGCTTAAGCGGAGCCGATCTGGCCGGGTTGGCGGCTCTACTCGACCAACGCCAAGGCTATAAGGGACAGGTCAACCTCCAGTTCCGAGGTAACCTCGGCCAGGAGTGGCGCGGCAGCGGTGAAGCACGGTTGACGCGCGGGACGATCTCAGGGGTCAGCATTACTGAATGGTCGCTGCCGTTGGAGTTCACCTTTGTTCCGTCGCGTCATGCAGCCGAAGTGACTTTTCGCGAATCCAGTGCTCGCCTGGGTGATGGCCGTGCCCGGGTCCGCGCTCGGCTGACGATGGGCCAGACGATGCGAGCCGAAGGAGTGATCCAGCTCCGCGAAGCGAGTGTGGGGGCCTTGGCGGGCTTGTTCGGCGATGTGACCGACTATGTACAAGGCAAGATCAACGGACGGCTCGACCTGGGGGGGGGCGAGATGCGTAGCCTGACCGATCTCAACGCTACCGTCCAGCTGACCCTCCGCGACACCCAGGCCCTGCAGTTGCCTATCTTGCGACAACTGGCTCCGCTGATCTCCATTCCCGGCGGTCGAGCAGCAGTGTTTCGCGAAGGACGTCTCGAAGGCCGATTGGCTCGGGGCATTTTCCGCATCCGCGAATTTACGCTCGAAAACGCTGTTGCGCAAATGATTATCCAAGGCAATGTCACTACAGTGGGACGACTGGATCTGGATGTAATCGCCCGCACCGCCGCTTTAGGAAATATCAACCCTGTGGGACTGCGTTTGATCCTTGGACGGATTCCAGCGATCGGACCGATACCCGTCGGTTTGCTGGTGCAGGCGACCGAATTCCTCTCCGCGCGGGTGCTGCACTTCAAGGTTCGCGGTACGACCCGCGCTGCGGTTATCCAGATTGAACCGTTGGGTCTGCTGAGTCAGGAAGCCGCGCGTTTTCTCTTGTCGCGATTGGCTGCTCGCTAAGCGCTCGGCCGATCAGAATCATAGCGGTGCCGCCGAGCCAACCGCCCAGAACATCGAGAGGATAATGGACACCTAGATAGACGCGTGAACATCCCACCCCAAGTCCGATGATTAGACCAAGAGCTATCATCCCTCGTCGTAGCCCTCTCGAGCAACCTCTTGCCACGATCATGCCCAGCAACCCGTAAAACGTTAGACCACACATCGCATGGCCGCTCGGAAACGACGGATCGGGCGGCCGTTCGATCAAACGCCACGCCACATCCGGCCGCTCGCGTTGGATCCACCCCTTGATTAGAGCCATGAGAAAAAAGGCCAGCAGGGTCACAAGGACCAAAACACCAGCTTGGCGACCACGCCGCAGCAGGAGCAGAACAATCGCACTAAGCGTGGCCAACAACACCATCGGCCAGCCATCGCCTAGCCAGGTCAGCCCGCGCATCAAGGGCGTGAGCCAGGGCCGATGTAACGAGCCGGCGAAATACAGCAGGCCCAAATCCCCCGCCAGCAGGGCTTCACCTAGAGAATCCAACACAACAGTTCCCTCCACCAAACGATGGAGAGATTATAAGGCCGTTCCTGTGCTAAGAGTCATGCGGCGGCCGTGGTACTGCGGGCGGTAACGCCCATCTTTCGTGCTTCGCTCAAGGCATCGCGGACTCGAACGAACGGCTCACGAAGGTCGAGATGGCCCAACTGCTCCAACAACGCCAGCACCGGTTCGCGATCTTGCGGAAAGTTCGGGTGCAGCCGTAAGGCCCCACCACGCGACAGGGCAATCGCCTCCTCTTGCTCCACCGGTTGCT
>JBDNDE010000353.1:0-4538 GCA_046719305.1 Gemmataceae bacterium
CGATCTGGCGGATATGCAACAGGTGGAGTGTGGCCGTTCAGGTGCAGCGGGCTACCTAACAGATGCACTGGCCGCCCCTGCGGATCACGCACACCGACACACATCCTGCGTGTTTTGATCTGTTCCGCTTGCCACAATTCCGCATAATTCCACACGGGGGCACAGGGCACCTCTACGGCCTGGAGCATCGACAACCATACCGCCGTGGGCTGTAAACGCAGCCGTTTGGCGATTTGAGGAACCAGGCGGTCACGCGCTTGTACTCGTTGTGGATTGGTGGCGTACTCGGGCAAATCGAGTTCCGGTGCGACCGTGGCACAAAAGAGATGCCATTGTCGATCGTTCCCTACTGCCAAAACCAAACCACCGTCGGCCGTATCAAAATACTGGTAAGGCACGATCTGAGCGTGGGCATTGCCCTGAGGCCCTGGCGCGGCCTGTGCGGGCGAAACGCCCTGATCCACTTTCGTTAAATAGGCTTGCATGATATTTACTTGAGCCGCCACCGTACAATCTAACAGCGATAAGTCGATGGCATAGCCATGGTCGCTCTGCTGACGGGCAATCAGGCAACCGAGGATAGCGTTGGCCGCATAAAGTCCCGTTAGCACATCAGCAATCGCCACCCCTACTTTGGTTGGTTGGCCGCCGGGTTGGCCGGTGATACTCATCAACCCGCTCATCGCTTGGATGGCCAGATCGTAACCGGGCTGGTCAGCCATCGGGCCAGTTCGGCCGAAACCGCTAATGGAGCAGACGATCAGTCGCGGATTCACCGCCCACAGTTGTTCCGGCGTTAAACCCAGCTTGGCCGCCGTGCTGGGTAAGAAGTTTTCCAGCACGACATCGAAACGCGGCAAAAGCCGATGCAACAAACGTTGGCCCTCCGGGTGAGACAGGTCGAGCGTTAGGCCGCGTTTGTTGCGATTGCACGCAAGATAATAGGCGCTGGTGTGATCATCGACGAAGGGCGGCCCCCACGATCGGGTGTCGTCACCGGCTTTGGGTCGTTCAAGCTTGACCACATCGGCCCCGAGATCGCCCAGGAGTTGACCGGCAAAAGGGCCGGCAAGAATACGGGAAGCGTCGAGAATGCGGACGTTGGCAAGCAATGCAGGGAAGCCCATGTCGCCCTCGATGGATTCGCGCCTTGAGTTCGCAAACGCAATTGTTATCCTAGCGGAAAGATTTCCGGCGGCATCCAGAGGACACGCACATGGCAGCAACTCCTCCGAGTTTTGAGTTGTATCGAGAGTTGGCCGACGCTTATGAACGTCTGGGTCAAGCGACGATGCGCGATCGCTTCCTGATGTTGGCCGCCGATGCGGCTTTACAGGCTGGGCAGACGGCGGAAGCAGAACGGTTGCGGCAGCGTCTGCTCAGCGGTAGCCGGCATCACATGCTCAAGCCTTACAGTTCATTTGCCGAGGCATCCAACGCGCCCGATGTGCAGACCTACTTGCGTGATCTGCGCTTGAACTATCCACCGGATGTGGCCGGGCAGATGTTGGCCAGTTTGCAAGCAGCCCCTAGCCCGACAGCGGCCTCGGCACCAGCAGCGTCTGCCCCGCCTGCAGCTGCACCGGCTCGTACCAGCGTACCTGCCACGGCTCCGCTGATGGATGTTGCGGCTCCAAATCCCCAGCGGCCAAAACCGGCCAAGCCCGTGGTGCCCGAGACAACGTATCCCTTGGCTCCCGAAGTACCAGTCAAGGCACCACCCAGAGCAGCCCCGAAGCCTGCTCCCAAGGCAGCCCCGGCACCAGCAACTGCCCCCAAGCCGGCCGCTGCGGCTACTGCTCCAGCGGCCCCCCCGTCGAGGCGACCAGCCGCAACTCCGGCCCCTGCACCGTTAAAAGTGGAGAAGATAGTTGCTCCAACCCGAGGACCGCGAAATAGTGGTGCCTGGTTTAGTGGTTTCTTGGCGTTCGTGGTCTTCGTGGCTGGGCTTGCGGTCGCAGTCGTTACACTCGGTCGGCCGTATCTACCGGATGATCTATTGCGGTAGACAAGAGGTCGTTCAACCCCCCGACGATTATGGGGGAGTACGACCTTTCCAGCCGAGTTAACAGCACAGAGAACTATGGATCAATCCACGATTCACTGCAACAAACTGCGTTGCAACACTTCCTTGGCCCGGTCAAACTCCGGTGCCCAGGTAATCTCTGGGGTGCCGTCGCGAAGGCAATCTCGCAGCTTCTCTAGAGTGTTGAGCGCCATGTGAGGGCATTTGTTGCAGGCACAGGTAATACCCGGCACCGGATGATAGCGATGCTGCGGATACGCCTGCTGCAGTCGCCACATCATGTTGGCCTCGGTGGCCACTAGGAAATCAGTCGGCTCGGCATGTTTGGCCACGAAACGCATCATCGCCTCGGTGCCGCCAACGAATTCCGAATGTTCCCGAATGTTCGCGGGACATTCGGGATGAGCAATCGTAATACTGCCCGGCAGCTTACGCTTTAACGCCAGCAAGTCGCCCACGCTGAAAATTTCGTGGACTATGCACGCCCCATCCCACAGGATCATCTTTCGCCCTGTCACCTCGGCGAGATATTGCCCTAAATGGCGATCGGGCACAAACAGAATCTCTTGATCGGCTGGTACCCGTGCGATAATGCTCTCTGCGTTGCCACTGGTCACGACCCAGTCGGATAGTGCCTTGACCGCAGCAGTCGAATTGATGTAGGTGACCGTCTGAAAACGCCGACCGTTGGCCCTAAGCATCTCTTGAAAGCGGTGCAGCTTATCAGCCGGAGCCGCGTCGGCCAAGGAACAGCCAGCCTTGAGATCGGGCAACAGTACCCGCTTGGTCGGGTTGAGTATTTTGGCCGTCTCCGCCATAAAGTGAACGCCACAAAAGACGATGGTCGAGGTATTCACCTGAGTGGCAGCCCGTGCAAGGTTCAGGCTGTCGCCAGCCACGTCGGCCAGTTCCTGAATCTCCCCCTCTTGGTAGTAGTGGGCCAGGATGGTGGCATCTTTTTCCTTTTTCAGAGCAAGAATCTCTTCGCGCAGTTCGGCGAATGGTGCAGCTGAACGAGTGGGAACGGTGGCGGTCATGGCATGAACCCCTTGTTTTTAGCGTGGCGCAGGGAGAACCCACATCCATCACTTCATTGTACGGGGCGATGAAACCTTTTTCCGCTTTGTTTGGCTCGACGCGAAAAAAAATCCCCTGCTTCCTCTGCTGACATTGCTAAACAACTCGCCGATCGACATGCTATTTCCCACGAGAGTTTGAGGCCGACGATGGCAAACGAGGTGCTACGGGAGACGATCTCGACGGTCTGGGGCTTCCAATCCCTGCGACCGTTACAACGCGAGGCGATGGAAGCGTTTCTGCAGGGTCGCGACTCGCTCGTCGTGCTACCGACCGGGGGTGGCAAATCGCTGTGTTATCAAGCTCCCGCGGTGGCACTAGGCGGCACCACAGTAGTTGTCTCACCATTGATTGCGCTGATGAAAGATCAGGTGGACAGCCTGAGAGCTTGCGGGATCGCCGCCTGCCAACTCGACAGCAGCCAGAGTGCTGCCGAACGCAAACAGAATCTGGCCGAACTGCGGGAGGGTCGCATCCGTCTGTTGTATGTTTCGCCAGAGAAGTTGATCGGCACCGATTTGCCCCGCCTACTGCGTCAGTTGGGCGTCCGACGCTTTGCCATCGACGAGGCCCACTGCATCAGCCATTGGGGCCACGACTTCCGCCCGGAATATCGGCAGATGGCACGCTTGCGGGAACTCATCCCCGAGGCAAGTGTGCATGCTTATACTGCCACAGCCACGCAAAAAGTGCGTCAGGACATCTGCGATCAGCTAGGCTTAGTCAACCCCGAGGTGCTGGTTGGTTACTTTGATCGGCCCAATCTCACGTATCGTATTTGGCCACGTCAACAGCTGGAACGGCAGGTGATGGAGGTGTTGCACCGGCACCAGGACGAGGCCGGCATCATCTATGCGATGACCCGTAAGCAGGTAGACGAGTTGGCGTTGAAGTTGCGGGCTCGCGGCGTGCGTGCGGTTGCCTATCACGCGGGACTCAGCCAAGCCGAACGCCAAGCGGCCCAAGACGCCTTTGCCAAAGAAGAGATCGACGTGGTGGTAGCGACCATCGCGTTTGGCATGGGCATTGACCGCTCCAACGTCCGCTTCGTGCTGCATGTCTCCTTGCCCAAATCGTTAGAGCATTATCAGCAGGAAACGGGCCGCGCCGGCCGTGATGGTCTGGAGGCCGAATGCGTGCTGCTGTATTCGGGGGGCGATCTGCTGCGGATGAGGGGGATCCTCGAAAAGAGTGCCGAGCAGGCACAGGATCCCTCGTTTCTACCTGGAGTGTTGCAACACCTCGAAGAGATGGACCGTTTCGCCCGCGGCGCGGTTTGTCGCCATAAACAACTTGTGAATTATTTCGGCCAGGAGTACACCCGGTCCAATTGCGGAGCGTGTGATCTGTGTCTGGGGGATTTCGAGGCAGTGCCGGATGCCTTTGTCACGGCCCAGAAGATCCTCTCGGCGGTGGCCCGTGTGCGGAGATCGGA
>JBDNDE010000354.1:0-4481 GCA_046719305.1 Gemmataceae bacterium
TCTAGTTCGAGAATCCACTGGGCCACGTTATCGAGAAAATAGCGGTCGTGCGTCACCGACACGACGGTCCCCTTGTATTCCTGTAGTGTCCTTTCCAGCCAGGCCACCGATTCGGCATCCAGGTGGGTGGTTGGCTCGTCCAGCAGCAGCAGGTCCGGCTTCATCAGCAACATCTTGCACAACGCGACCCGCCGTTTCTCCCCGCCGGAGAGCCGGCGAACATCCGCATCGCCTGGAGGCAAACGCATGGCATCCATCGCAATTTCCAACTGCCGATCTAGGCTCCAGGCATCGACGGCGTCGATCTGGGCGTTGACCTTATCCAGTTCTTCACTGATGGCGTCGAATTCTTCGGCCGAGGCCTCAGCCATCTTGTTGCCCAATTCCTCCTGCTTGGCAAGCAGGGCGCGAATAGGAGCAACAGCCTGTTCGATGTTGCCCAACACATCGGTGCTTTCATCCAAGCGTGGCTCTTGGGGCACAAAGCCGACACTGAACCCCGGCGTCAGTCGGGCGGTACCTAGGAAATCGGTATCGACCCCGGCCATGATGCGTAGCAGAGTACTTTTGCCGGCCCCGTTCGAACCGATCACGCCAATCTTCGCTCCGGGGTAAAAGGCCAGCCAGATGTTCTTGAGGACTTCACGCTTGTTGTAGAACTTCGAGAGATTCTCGATCGTGAAGATGTATTGTTCGGCCATGAGATTCTCTAGACGAGGATGGGAACCATGTAATAGGGTATCGGACGACCGGGAAAAGGTCAAATGCATCAAGCTACCACCGCCGCGATGAGCGAAAAAGTCAGGTCAAACGCTTCACGCCGCTAGGGATGATGACCGTGTCGGAGGCATTGTGGGGCGGGCAGCGGCGAGGGGCCAACACCTTGCTTGCTATTGTTCCGTCGGCCCGCTACGATCCCTTCATTGATGTTGACTCCATTGATGTTGTTGATCATGGAGGGAATCATGGACCGAGAACAGGTGGCCGCGATCCTGAACGAGATTGGAACCTTTCTAGAACTCAAAGGCGAAAATAGCTTTCGCGTTAATGCCTATCTCAATGGCGCTCGGGCTGTCTCGCAGATGGAAGAAGACCTGGCCACCGTCGTTCGTGAGGGCCGCCTGACCTCCATTGCCGGCATCGGCGAAACCTTGCGCGACAAGATTACCACGCTGGTAACCACCGGTTCGCTGGCTTTTTACGAGCAACTCAAAGCCGAGATTCCGCCGGGGCTGGTCGACATGCTGCGTATTCCTGGTTTGGGGCCGAAGAAGGTCAAAACCTTACACGAGCAACTTGGTATCGACACCCTGGACAAGCTGCGCCAGGCCTGTGAGAGCGGTGCCGTCGCCAACCTCAAGGGCTTCGGAGCCAAGACACAGAGCAAAATCCTCGAAGGCCTCAGCTTCCTCAATGAAATCGGTCAACGCGTCCGCCTCGATCAGGCCGACTATCTCGCCCAGGGACTCCTCGACGGTTTGACAGGCTTGCCCGGCATCCAGCGCCTGGCTGTCTGTGGCAGTATCCGCCGACGCCGCGAGACGGCCAAGGATATTGACCTGTTGGTCAGTGCGGCCGACGCGGCACCGATTATGGAACGCTTCGTGAGGTTGCCTGGCGTGTTGCAAGTGACTGCTCAGGGGCCAACCAAGTCGAGCGTCCTGGTGCGGCGGACCATGCCCAGCGGCTCCACCGTCACGCTGAATGCCGATCTGCGGGTGGTCCAGGAGCGGCACTTTCCCTTTGCTCTGCACTACTTCACCGGCAGCAAGGACCACGGCAAAGCGATGCGCCAGCGGGCGATTCAACACGGTTTGAAGCTCAACGAATATGAACTGGCTGGCCAGAACGGCAGCATCCCCTGTGCCGATGAGGCCGACATCTTCAAGGCGCTAGGGCTGGCGTATATTCCGCCGGAGCTGCGCGAAGATACCGGCGAACTGCTAGCGGCCGAGAACGGTACGCTGCCCAGGCTGATCGAGGTGAAAGACATCTGCGGTGTGTTTCACAACCACACCACCGCCAGCGATGGCACGGCCAACCTAGAGGAGATGGCGCGAGCAGCCCAGGCGTTGGGCTGGAGTTATCTGGGCATCGCCGATCATTCGCAATCGCTGACGATTGCCAACGGCTTGTCTCCGCAGCGACTGCTGGATCAGATAGAGCAGATCGATCGGCTCAACCGCAAGCTGGACGGCATCCGACTGTTCAAGGGTAGCGAGGTGGACATTCTCGAAGATGGTAGCCTGGACTATGACGACGACCTACTGGCCAAGCTCGATTATGTGGTAGCCAGTGTGCATCTAAACTTCAACCTGCCACGCGAGCAAATGACCCAGCGGATCCTCCGAGCGATTCGTCATCCCCGGGTGACGATGCTGGGCCATGCGACGGGAAGGTTGCTGTTGAGGCGAGACGCCTACCAAGTGGATCTCGAAGCGGTGCTCCAGGCGGCGGCCCAGGAGGGGACACTGATCGAGATTAACGCTGACCCACATCGGCTAGACCTCGACTGGACGCACTGCAAGCGGGCTAAAGCACTAGGGGTGCGGCTGGTGATCAACCCCGACGCCCATAGCCCTGCCGGGTTGGCCAACTATCGCTATGGGGTGGATGTGGCCCGGCGGGGCTGGCTGGAACGCCAGCAAGTATTCAACACGCTCAACGCGGATGAGGTGGCCCGCGAGCTAGGCGTGTGAATCGAGATTTCAGATGGGTCGCCTCAGGAAGCTTTGATGCGTGCAGCGCGAGGATGCATCGAGAGCGGTTGATGCTCTTCTAAGCCCACTACTTCCAAGGTGCGGCCCTGACTCTCTAGGTCGCGTTGCAGTTGGTGCAGCTTTTCCATTACGCTATGATCCACCAGCCGCGTCTGCGAGAGGTCGATCACAACTCGCGGTTGGTTCTCTGCGGCCAGCAAAATCGAGCGTCGCAGTCCGAGCCAATTGCTGAACAACGCCGATCGTTGCACCACCAACAACGTCCCTCCCTCGGGATGCTCCATCTCCTGCACTTCGGCTGTGAGCAGGCTAGCTAGCGGTGCCCCATTCCACAGATGAAAAAGCAGCTTGATGGCGATGCCACTGAGAAGGCCGAGGAGTAAATCCGTGACAAGCGTCGCGAATATAGTGCCGACAAAGATCAGGAACTGTTCACTGCCAATCCGATAGGTACGCACAAACTCTTGAGGTGAGGCCAGGCGAAAGCCGGTGTACACCAGCATGGCCCCCAGAGCGGCCAGCGGAATGCGATGGATCAACCAGGGAAAAAGCAGCACAAAAACGAGGAGGAACACTCCGTGGCTGAAATTGGCCCAGCGGGTCTGGGCCCCGTTGTCGAGATTCGCCTTGCTCCGCACGATCTCAGAGATCATCGGCAAACCACCAATCAATGCGGCCAGGGTGTTGGCCAACCCCACGGCGATGAGGTCACGGTCTAAATCGGTTTTTCGGCACCAGGGGTCGAGTAGATCGACCGCTTTGGCGCTCAGGAGCGATTCGAGGCTGCCGATGGCGGAGAACAGCAGCAGATAATGCCAGCCTACCAGGCTGCCCAACCCGCGAAAATCGGGCAAGGCAAAAGCAGCGGCCGGGTTGCTTCGCACATCGGGCATTTGGACCAGAAAACGAGGCATCTCACCCGGTGTGGCTGTCTGCTGCGAAGTGGCGGGGCCACGCTGCGGGTAGGTGTCGTGTTCTGCTAGGCCAAACCACATCCCCAGAACGACCCCCATCACCAGCACGACCAACTGCACCGGCACTCGTTTGAGTCCCCTAAGCCTTTGGGCGAGCAACGGCAGGCCAAAAAGCAAGCTCAGGCTGCTCAGGCCGATCACCACTACTGGCCAAGAGGCCTCGGGAAGCCGAAACGGAAACTGAGCTAGCAACAGGAGCGGGCTGGCTTGCTTGTCTGCCGAAATCCCCACCACTTCATAGCTTTGCTTGGCAACGATGATGATCCCGATGGAAGCCAGCATCCCGTAAACAGGGGTCAGGGGCAGAAACTCGGCTAATTTACCGGCACGTAACCAGCCCAAGAGCATCTGGACCAGCCCAGCCACCACACCCAGGCCCAGAGCGAGGCGATAGCCCAGGTAGGCTCGCTCGGCAGGATCCAAGTCCGGTCCGAAGTGCGCTCCCAGATCGCTAACAGCACCGTAGACAATGACGATCAGACCTGCGGCTGGCCCTTTGATCGTCAGGGACGAATTGCTTAGCAAGCTGCAGACGATACCGCCGATGACTGCCGTCCAGATGCCCGCAATCGGGGGAAAGCCGCTGGCGCGAGCAATGGCCAAGCACAGCGGCATGGCGATGAGAAAGACCAAGAAACCGGCCAGCAGATCACGCCACGAGGGGTTGGGACGATTAGGTTCAGGGCAAGAGGGCAAGCTAGGGGTCGGGGACATCCAACAAACTCCCGAAGACAGGAGGGAAGACCTCCTGCTCCCACGACGACAATAGCGAACGAACGAATCATGC
>JBDNDE010000355.1:0-4458 GCA_046719305.1 Gemmataceae bacterium
GTGGCAGTGGGGTCGATGATGGCTCCGCAATGGGAGCAGAACCGCGGCGGTCGCGTAGTAAATTCGACGATTTGTTGACATGTGGGACAGGTGAGACCCATGATGCCCGCCTGTTCACGACCCGTTGCCGATGACCTCAATCTGGCTGGAATCATCCAAGGTCACACAGGATAGTTCGCCGTTGTCCTTGGTGAAATGAACGGTGACGACGATGATGTCGTCTTCGGGGACGCGATCGGTGGCCAGACCCGTTCGCAGGTAATTTACTTCGCGGAAGACTCCCTCGATTGCACGTCGGAAGCTCCAACGGCTGTTCATGCGTACGGTCTGCGTGATGCGGATACGCATGCCCGGCTTCAGGCTCCGCACCACGGCCGCCAGGCTAGGTTTGATCGGGCGGGTCGCCGAAAGAAGAGTATCGCTGCTGTTCATAGTACGCCTCCCGAGGTTGTTCGTCGCCGTACCAGCGCGATTCGTCCGGTCCGCGCCATTTCTATAATTCCGTAGGGACGCATCAACTCGATAAAGGCGTCGATTTTGTCCTCCCGGCCCGAGATTTCGATCATCAATGTCTCCAGGCCGATATCGACGACCCGGCCACGGAACATCTCGACCAGGAGGCTGATTTCGCTGCGGCGGGGCGGCGGGGCTTGCACACTGATGAGCATCAGGTCGCGTTCCACGTAGTCGCAACTGGAGATGTCTTCCACCCGCACCACCGTGACCACCTTGTCCAGTTGCTTGCGAACCTGCTCTAAAACTGCATCGTCGCCTCGCACTACCAGCGTCATCCGCGAAAACTGCGGGTCTTCTGTCTCGCCTACCGCTAAACTGTCGATATTAAAGCCGCGCGAGGCCATCATCCCGGAGATATGGGCCAACACCCCCGGTTGATTCTGCACCAACGCCGACAACACATGCCGCATCGAACCCTCCTATAGCTTCGCTATGCGATTAGCATAGGGCGCGGCCACGACTCAGCAAGGGACCCGGCCCAGTTCTGGCTAATCTGGTGGTGACCCAGCGTGGCTCTGGTCGAACTACAGCTGCGGGCCTAACGTAGCAATCATGTAATTCCTTTGGGAGTGAAGGTCTTGGCCACGACTAAAGCCCCTTCTGCCCCGCCGGGCACTAGCGATTCGTCTACTTCTGCGATCCCTTTTTCGGAACTCGTGGCCGAACGCTGGCGGCGCGGTCTGTTGATGCTGCTGACCACATTGATCGTAGCTCGGCCGCTGGTACGGGGCGAATCGCTAGGACTTGTGAGCGACCTGGCCGATCCTGGCGGGTTGGTCTGGGCCTTGGGTGTACTCTTGGGCTGTGGCGGCTGGGCGGCCTGGCGATCCTTCAGCGGTCGCTCTGAGTTGGCCCTGGGTCGTGTCGAGGCTGCCCTGTTGGTGTGGTTAGCTGTTCTGTTTGCCGTCATTCCGTTCACCGCTTACACCCGGGCGTCGGTGCTAGGCTCGCTGGAGATGCTCGGCCTGGTGTTGTTGGCGTTTCTCACCCGTCAACTCGTTACCGAAGAACGCGAGAAACACGGTCTGTTTGCCGTGCTGCTCTCCATGGCAGCGACCTTGAGTGTGCAGGGGCTTTATCAGAGCGTCTGGGAGATGCCCAGCCTGCGAACGGCAGCGCTAAAGCATGCGGAGGGACCACGCCAAGCAGTAGCGCGTAGCTTTGAGTTGCAGCATCTGGAATCGCTCAGCGAAGGGGAACGCGAACTGCTCACCCGCCGCGTCTTGGGCTTGCAGGCGCACGGCAGTTATCAGTTTCCCTCCTCTCTGGCTGCTGTCTTGGCCCTGCTGGTGCCGATGCTCCTGGCGGCGGTGCGGCTCTGTTTGCTTGGTGGGGCCCAACGCTGGCAAGCGTCGCTGGCGCTGGCCGCATGGCTACTCGCTTCGCTGGCCCTAGTAGCCACCCAAGCCTGGCTCAGCGTGTTGGCGGCCGTGCTGGGCTGCGGGGTGGCGCTGGCTAATGGCCGGTGGTTCGGCTGGGTAGGCGGCTTGGTTGCAGCGGCCGGGGTGGCTGGTATCCTCTATCTGGGGGGCTGGTTGGTGCCGATCCTGTCTGAGCGAGTCGAGACGTGGGCGGTGTCGATGCGGCTGGTGCGTGAGTATGGGCTGTTGGGGGTCGGTCCTGGGCAGTTTCCGTTGTTCTACACCCAGTTCATGCGTCCCGGGGACGGTGCGCCTGCTATTCAGGGCAATAGTGCCCTCGTCGAACTGATCGCTCTGGGGGGCCTTGGCAGCTTGTTGGCCTTCCTGACGGCGATTGTCTTCTTGGTGATGGCAGGCAGGCGCTGGTGGCGGACTTGTACGCCAGTGCAGCGCGAGCAGGTCACGCCGCCGAGCCGGGAGTTGCCCTGGGAGTTTTATTTGGGCGGCATGTTGGGCGTGTTGTTGGGCTTCGTCGTGCGTACTAGCGCTCTAGCTGAACAAGACGTGATCGGTATAGCCATCCTGGCAGGCATCGGCTCGTTGGCTTGGTTCGCAGCCTACGCGATGTTGGAGCAATTTCCCTGGTCGCCGGGCCAACGAGTTATGGCCCTGAGCAGTGGGCTGTTTGCGATGGGGCTGGCGTTGCTGCTGGGGCCGGGCAGCGAGCAACCGGCGGTGCTGGCCTTTTTCTTCGTCACGCTGGGGCTGCTACTAGGCCATGTCGAGCCGCAGCCGATGGCGTTGCTCAGTCAAGCAGGAATCGCGACCGGACTGCCGCCGCCGCTGTTCTTTGGTGGGGCATTCGCGTTGTTGCTGTTGGTGGTGGTGCCCACTTGTCACACGGCGATTGCGACCCGTCAGGCTCGTTTGGCGATCTTCCGCTACGAGGCCCATCTGGCAAAGGTGCCGGATCAGCCGCCTTTAAGCAACCCTGTCGAATTTGTGCGTGACAAGATTATTGAACCGTTGCGGCAAGCTGAGCGCGAGGAACGCGGTGTGGTCCGCACCAATGCGCTTTTGGCCCGCTGGATTGCTGAGGAATGGCTACAGGTTATGGGCCGGGTGCGTTCCGAGGAGGCTGACCGGCTCCAGAAGCTCGCCAGCGATTACGCGGCCCATGCCCGGTCGCTCTGTTCGCTGCCTGCTGGCGAGGGCAAGATCCGCCCGATTGGCTCGGAGGGCCTCTATGCGGAATACACCATCCGGCAGTTGTTTGCACGGCGTCTAGTGGCACTCGCGGATCAGTTGGAGAAGAAGACCAAGGATCCCAAGATGCCGGCTGTCCAGCGAGACCAGGTACAGCGTGAGATTGCTCTCTTGCGGAAGAAGGCGGACATGGCAATTGAGAACGCGATGGGACCGCTGAAGGAGTTGCGGAAGCTGGACCCGATGAACCCGAGCTTGGCGTATCTGGAGGCGTTGACCTGGGATTTGGTGGGCTCGGTGGCCAAGCGACGGGACGCGGCCGAACAGGCGCTGAAGCTAAACGAGACAGTAGGCGAAGCGCGTCGTTTATCTAACGTGCAAATTGCCCAGATCGAAGCCTGGGAGCGTGGAGAAAATGTCAAAGAACCGCTTGCACCTGGGGTCCAGCCGGGGTAGCATAGCCAGCATCCCAAGAAGCAAGGAGTGCCTGGTCGTGGCAGATTGGCTATTCAAGGAAGAGCCGAGCAACTACAGCTTCGCCCAGCTAATGCAGGAGGGGCGAACTACTTGGGACGGGGTTGCCAACCCATTGGCACGGAAGCATTTACGCTCGGTCCAAGTCGGTGATCGCGTGCTGTTCTATGCGACAGGCACGGTCAAGGCGATCGTCGGCGAGATGCGGGTTACACGAGGTCCACAGGCCCCGGCCGATGACCCGAATGCGGTTTCGGTACAGGTCGAAGCGGTGGCCAACTACCCCGCCGGTCTGACGCTCGCCCGGCTCAAGCAAGACGCTACTTTGGCCGACTGGGAATTGCTACGCTTGCCGCGGTTGTCGGTGATGCCAGTATCGGCAGCACAGTGGAAGCGTGTGCAGGAGCTACGAGAGGAGCTAGCAGGAGCAGAACTTGGCAGGAGCCCAAAGCAGACCTAGAATGAAGTTGTGTCTGGGAAAGTCACGGGGTTTCCGTAGACAACCGGATCGAAGGGGTACCTGAGATCCTCTTTTCCAGCACCTATCAGGAGGAATCGTTCCTATGGCGCGTCGTAGCGCCACATCCACGGCGAATAGCCTGGAGCCTCCCAATCGACGGTCGGACCGTTTTTTGGAAGGTCTCCGCGACGCTTCGAGTGTCCTGTTCGTGTCACACGTCCACCCCGACCCCGATAGTCTGGGCAGCATGATGGGCCTTGCTCATCTTGTTCAAACGGTCCTGAAAAAGCCGACCCAACTCAGCCGCGATGGCGAGATCAGTCGGGCTGAGAACCGGGCCATGGTGGAACTGCTCGACATCCCGTTAACTTCTCTAGATCAACTCGACCTTTGTGCCCCCGGCAACCAGATTGTGATGGTCGACAGCACCCCGCCGCGATC
>JBDNDE010000356.1:0-4415 GCA_046719305.1 Gemmataceae bacterium
TCACTTTTTCACCTCCTCCAAGACCGCTTGGTCACTGACTGCCTCCGTTCGCGGACGGATCAGCAGCACCAGCACGACCGAAACGGCGGTCAACCCTGCCAACCCGCCGAAGCTCACGGCTAGCGGAACATATCGATCACGCAGCAGGCCAAAGACCCAGTCGGCCAGACCGCCCACGCTGATGCTGACGAAATTCATGATGCCGTAGCCCGTAGCACGCAGGTGGGGCCGGACAATCTGCGCCAGGATGGGCATGTTGTTGCCGTCGAAAAAGCCCCAGCCGATGCCATAGCCGATCAGGCAGGCGATGGCCACACCCAGCGTGGGAGCCTGACCGATGCCGAAGATCGCGGCGACGAGTAACATCATACCGCTGGCACTGATGTAGATGCGTCCGCGCAGTGTAGATTGCACCCAGCGATCGGCCAACCAGCCGCCCAGCAACGCGCCGACGATGGCGGCCATTTGCCAATAGACAGTCGCGGCCACCCCCGCTTGGCCCTGGGAGAGGTCAAACTGGTTGCGTAGGATGGCGGGCATCCAATCGCGGACGACCCATCCGGAGATTGCTGGAATGGTAAAATAAAGAACCAAGATGAGAAACGAGACGTTGGTGAGTAATTCGCGGGCTACCGTACCGGGATTGGTCGAGGGCCCGGCCGCAAGCGGCGAGTCGGCTGAACGCTGGGCACCGCAACGCGGCAACAGCAGCAACAAGGGCACGGCGTAGACCATGCCCAGCACGCCACAAAACATAAACGCGAATCGCCAGCCCAGGTACGGATGATCGGCCACATATCCGCCAAAGCCGCCTAGGATCACACCGCAGTAGATGCCGATCTGATGCAGGCCGACGGCTCGCGAGCGGGTGGGGCCAGGGTGCCAATCGGTAATCAGGGCCAAGGCGGCAGGGATGTAAAACGCCTCGCTGACGCCCATCAGGGCACGCGCCCAGAGCAATTCGTGGTAACTGGTCACCTGCCCTGTCCACCACGTTACCCCCGACCACACAAACAGACTCCCGCCGATCACCCAGCGGCGGTTAAAGCGGTCAGCAACATAACCGCCCACCAGACTGCAAGCGGCATAGACCCATTTGAACAGGCCGAGCATGAAGCCCCAGCGTTCCTCTGGCTGATCGGCTTGTTTCAGTGTGGGGATGTCCTCCATAACCGAACGCTGCATCGAAGCGAGCATCTGTCGATCGAGATAGTTGAGCAGGGCTACCGGCACGAGCAGCAGCACCAGCACCCAGGCCAGCCAGGAAACCGACGAAGCACCAGCCATCAAGGCAAATCCAGCGTTCAAGTCATCAAGTTACGAGAAGACAGCCACAGCCTATGGTAGGGAGAGGCGGCCGACTCGCCCCACTCCACTCGCCCAAGTCACCTTTCTCCCGCCCCCATTGGCCCTACTCGCCCTTCCGGCCCTACTCGCCCTACTCGCTCTTCTTGCCCTTCTGGCCCTACTCGCTCTTCTGGCCCTACTCGCTCTTCTCGCTCTTCTCGTTGTCCCCTGTGGCCAGTTGCTCGGGGGTGGGATGGCGTAGGTCGCCCCGTTCGGCTAGGGAGAGCGAAGCAGCTAAGCGTTGGCCGGGCGCGGCGGAGTGTTTCTCTAGGGTTTCGAGCCGTTGCTCCAGGGTAGCGTAGCGAGCTTCCACTCGTTAGGCAGAATGTAAAGAATGAGCGCGGTCCCCAGCAGCAGAATGAGCGCGGTCCCCACCAGCAAAACGCGATCTTGCACCTGGTCGAGAATCCAACCCAAGGCAAACAGAGCTAGCACAAGGGTTCCGACAACCAACCAAGGAATCCCTCGGTTCATCGAAATCACCTCTGCGCTGACTCGCCATTCAAGAGCCGCCACAACCCCCATGCTGGGCTGCCCCAAAATATCAGGCCGCATGCTCCGACGATCACTTGCCACAGCGGATTGTCGGGGAGCAGGATCACCCCCGTGGCCGTACTGCCCACAAGCAACAGCGTGAGCCACCACGCTAGCAGACGTTGCTTGGCAGACGGCGACGCCCCAGCATAGCCACACACCGTGCAGGAGGTTGCGTTTTCAGGCAAAGACTATGAACAATAGTTACGCATATTCATAATAGGTGGAACTGGAGCAAATTTGAGAGATCAAGCGAGTTCAGCGGACCGCGGTCTTTCCCCCTACTAGGCGAACGCGCTGCTGAAAGCGGACGGCCGCCGGGCCGATTTATCTCTCGATCGGCTGATGGGTGCGGCTGGATGGTGAAGGCGCCAGCCTCGACCAGGCACGAGCAATCTTTTGGGCGCTCTCGCCTTGCAACGTCCTGAACGGTATGCTGGCTTTTATTCCTCCTAGGAGGCTCCTTCATGCGCACGCTACTTGGGTTTGTCCTGCCGCTGATGTTCGCATCCGCTGGGATTTTAGCGTCCGATTGGCCCCGCTTCCGTGGCCCTAACGGAACCGGCATCAGCGACGACTCCACGATTCCCACCACGCTCGGGCCGCATACCACACGTTGGAAGATCGAGCTACCCGGTGATGGCCATTCGTCGCCAATCGTGGTGGGCAAACGGATCTTTCTGGCTGCCTCCACTCCGGAAACACGTATGTTGTTGTGTTACGATACGGCCGGCAAGCAATTATGGAAGCGCGAGGTAGCCGGCGGGGTGGGCAAAACGCACCCGCTGAGCAGCTTGGCCTCGGCCACGCCCTGCAGCGAGGGCGAGCGAGTGTTCATCGTCTTCTGGGACGGCAAAAACGTCGGCTTATATGCCTACTCGTTAGATGGCAAGCTGCTCTGGAGCCATGATCTTGGCGCTTTCAAGAGTCAGCACGGCCCGGGTTTCTCGCCGATCGTCCACCAGGGCACGGTGATCGTCAACAACGATCAGGACGGCAAGGCCGAACTGCTAGCCTTTGAGGCGGCCACGGGCAAACTGTTGTGGAGTACGCCCCACAAAGCCTTCCGCGCCTGCTACTCGACGCCGATCATCCACGACGGCTTGTTGTTGGTTACCACCACGGCCGGGTTGAACGCCTACGATCCCAAAGATGGCCGGAAGAAGTGGTCCTACGAATGGAAATTTCCCGTTAAGCCGTTGCGTACGGTCGGCTCCAGTGTGATTGCCGGCGATCTGATTGTCCTGCCCAGCGGCGATGGGGACGGCTCGCGAAACATGATTGGCGTGCGGCTGCCCAAGGGCGACCAAAAGCCGAGCTTGGCCTGGCAACTCGAGGCCAGCACCCCTTATGTGCCGACTTCGGTCGTGCGCGACGGTTACCTCTACACCCTCTTCGACGAAGGTATTGCTATCTGCCGCGAGGCATCCACAGGCAAAGAGACCTGGCGAGCACGGTTAGGGGGCAAGGTGTCGGCTTCGCCGGTGCGGATCGGCAGCAACCTTTATGTGTTCGGTGAACGGGGCGACGTGACCGTTTTCGAGGCTCGGCCCGACAAATTTGTCTTAGTATCGCGTGGCAAACTGGGTGAAAATGTCATGGCCTCCCCGGCAGTCGGTGACGGATTGCTGATTGTACGCGGAGCTAAGCATCTCTACGCTTTTGGCGACCCCAAAAGGTCTAAGGAATGAGCATCCCCACGCAATTCGAGATAGGCGCGCTGAGCGTGTAGCTGACGCGTCTGACGCGTCTGACGCATCTGGGCAAGATTGCGGCTCAGCAACTGCATCTGCCGCGTCCGTGCCGGGAACTGGACCAAGACGAACGACTGGTTGCGTCTGCCCTCAATGCCACCGCTTTGAACTGGTCGATGACATTCGCGTGGAGCGGCCTATGGGCTTTTACGAAACACGTCTGAGTTTTATCCTTGGGATGAATTCTGGAACGATTCGTCAGCGTGCTTACTCTTGGTATCGTGGTGATCGAACTGGTGCGGTTTTGCCATGCGGGCTACGGACGACGGCTGGGGATCGACAACGGGCTGACAAGCAAAGCGGTGCTGCCGGGCTTTACTTTGTGCGTGCGGGAGCTGTTGGGACGTGCTGAGGGTCAGCTTAACACTCTTTCAACGGGAGAGACATCATCATGAATCGCTGGATCACTGGGCTGATTGCTTTGGGAGCGTTAACCATCGGCCTTCCGTTGGGGGTCTGGGCCGAGAAGGAGAAGAAGATGGAATCAAAAGTCTACGAAATGCGCACTTACTATGCCGAACCGGGCAAGATGAAGGAGCTTCACGCACGCTTCCGCAATCATACTTGCAAACTGTTTCAAAAGCACGGGATGGAACTCGTCGGCTTCTGGTCGCCCCGCGATGCCAAAGAGGCCGAGCAGAAGATGGTTTACATCGTGGCTCACAAGAGCAAAGAAGCGGCCGAAAAATCGTGGGCGGCGTTTCGGGCGGACCCAGAATGGATTGCCGCTCGCGACGCCTCGGAAAAGAACGGCAAACTGGTGCAACGCATCGAGGTACT
>JBDNDE010000357.1:0-4403 GCA_046719305.1 Gemmataceae bacterium
GGCTGCTTGGGAAACGCCGGCTCGCTCCGACAAAAAACCAGGCGGCTGTGAGGTCTCGTGCTTCAATACTCCGCCACCAGAAGCGTGCCGGCGGCGTCGTAGAAGCCGACCTCATCGTGGTGAAAGATGCCGTCGCATTGGGCAGCTAGCCACACACACAACTCGCCACACAGGCGGTCAGCGCGAGCCTCGTCTGGGCAGTCGATCGGCTTACGCAGAATAAACAGTTGCCGCGTCTGAATCACCCGTTCCATCAAGGCAGTATGATGTGGGCTGTAATCGCATGTCTCCAGATAAGCCGCCCAAGTGTTCAACTCGGCCCGGAAGCCGTCATCCTCGGGGGTGTAACGCTCCAGTGTCAGTGCTCCGCCCAGCCCGAGAACCATCTCCAACCGATACCAGCCCGTCTCGTCGGCATCAACGGATACTTGAACCGCGTCGCCCAGTTGCTGACAAAGCAGTTCGGCCGAGGGAACCGTGTCGCCCCGGCCGAACACTCGGTAGAATAAGCCCACCGTGAAGGGTTCCTTTACTTCAGGCCCGGAGGCATCAGGTTCGGATCAGCGACGAGCGGCTCGACCGGATCGCCCTGCAAGGCTCGTAGGAACAGTTCCAGGTCTTGCTTTTCTTCCAGCGTCAGACCCAGCTTGCGTGGCACGATCGGTTGACCATTGTACACAAACACTTCTGGCCCATCGTATTTTTTGCCGCTGGCCTGGGCAGCCCGCCAGGCTTGCTCGGCGTCCTCATCCCGCATGCGGATATCCAAATAGGGATTGGGGATGCCGCCTCGGTCGTATAAGTCGATGACTGCGCGAAGATCCTTTTCGCTGCCGTCATGCATGTACGGAGCCGTGCCCAACAGATGCCGCAGTGTCGGCGTCTTGAACGCGCCATACAGCGAGGGATCCTTGTGCCCAGTGGGCAACGCGGCATAGCGGCCGGCCGCCTTGGCGGGAATCTGGCCATCGACCGCGCCGACGCCCAGATTATGGAAGCTGTTGTCGGTCCAGTTGTCGCCGACGTGGCAGGCATTGCACCGCGCCTTGTTATGGAACAGATTGCGACCATTGGCCAGACGTTTAGCCATGTCGGGGATTTTGTCGCTATCCTTTTCCGGGTCGAGCTTAAGCGCTTTGAGGGCGTTGACATCCTTGGCAGCGAAAGCCTCCTTGAGAACCTTGGCGTAGTCGGCAGCACGCGGAGTCGCCTCGCCGACCCCCTTTTCGGCAAAGCGAGCGCGGCCAGCAGCCTCGGCGCGGTCCTGAATCGAATTGCCCGACAGCACGGTGCGTTCAAAAGCCGCGATCGCCTTGGCTACGGTGTCACGCGTTGGCGGGGTGCCGAAGACTGCCTTGAACTGCTCGACATAATCGGCCTTGCCGCGCAGGCGCTGCACGCAACGCTTCCAGGCATGGCCGTCGCCGTCAAACATTTCCAGGGCGTTTTGTACTGGTCCTTGCGATTGATCTTCCAACGAGGCGGCCCGGCCATCCCAGAACTGCAGGGTGTTGTAGGCGGTGTTAAAGACCGTCGGCGCGTTCATGCCGCCGCGATTACCGCGGATCCCAAGGCTGACGACCGACTGATCGCTGAACCCCTTGGCCGGATCATGGCACGAGGCACACGACACGGTGCCATCGGACGACAGCAAGGTGTCGTAGTACAGCCGACGGCCTAGCAACCATTTTTGCACGGTCACAGGGTTTTCTGCAGGGATCGGGGGGTTGGTGGTCAGGCCCAGCGGCACCTTGATCTTCACGATAGTGCGGGTTACTTTTGAACCATCCGGCGCGGTGGCTTCTTCGGTGCCGGGGGTCCAGAATTTATCGAGCTTGGACCACTCGGGCATGTTCATATTCACGAAATAGATCGGCTGCACCTTCTCAAACGGCAGCATGACGGCAGGATTGGGCAAGGCAAAATCTGCGTCGGCCAACTCCTCCGTGATTGCCTTTTTCGCAGCCTTTTCCGTTTGGGCGTTCAGGCCCGTAACGATTGCCAAGGTCAATACCAGAGCAGCTGCTAGGCCGCCAAGCAGGATTTTCGACCTGCAACACATCGGATTCCCCTCTCAAAAGAACGTCGTGGGCATACCATGAGTATAGCAGAACGGCCGGTTGATTGGCGACCCCGGCAGAAGCTTCGGGCCGCAGCCCGGGAGGTGCCCGGCCTGGCCTGAGCAGAAAGGGACTGATTCGGATGACCACACCGAGCGTCTGGAACTGGCAGCACACCTATGCCCAACTGCCGGCCCACTTTTTCTCTCACACGCCTCCGACCCCTGTGCGCGCTCCGCAGGTAGTGGTCTGGAACGAGCCTCTGGCCCGTGAACTGGGGCTGCCCTTGACCGAGGTCTCGCGTGAGACGCTGGCACAGTGGTTTAGCGGCAACCAGTTACCCGAAGGAGCTTTACCGATCGCGCAAGCCTACGCCGGGCATCAGTTTGGCCACTTCACCATGCTGGGCGACGGCCGGGCCATCTTGTTGGGCGAGTGGGACACGCCGGACGGCCGGCGCGTCGATATTCAACTCAAAGGTGCCGGCCCGACCCCCTATTCACGCGGCGGCGACGGTCGCGCTGCTCTGGGGCCAATGCTGCGCGAGTACATCATTAGCGAAGCGATGCACGCTCTGGGCATTCCGACCACCCGCAGCCTGGCTGTCGTGCGGACGGGGCAACCGGTCTATCGCGAAAATCCGCTGCCTGGTGCTGTCCTCACCCGTGTCGCTGCCAGTCACCTCCGCGTCGGCACCTTCGAATATCTTCGCGCTCGGAACGATCTGGTCGGCCTGAAGCAGTTGGCCGACTACACTCTGGCACGGCATTTTCCCCAAGAGGCAACAAGCGAGCAGCCCTACCTTGCACTGTTGAAAGCCACTACGGAGCGGCAGGCACGCTTGATCGCCCAGTGGATGCTTGTCGGCTTCGTCCATGGAGTTATGAACACCGATAACATGTCTTTGGCGGGCGAGACGATTGATTACGGCCCCTGTGCCTTCATGGACCGTTACGACCCAGCCACCGTGTTCAGTTCCATCGACCGCATGGGCCGTTACGCTTATGGCAATCAGCCGGCTATCGCCTTGTGGAATCTGGCACGCCTGGCAGAAGCGTTGCTGCCACTGTTTCACCCGGATGAGGGCGAGGCGGTTCGTCGAGCAACGGCAGTGTTGGAGACTTTTCAACCGCAATACGAAGCGGCCTGGTTGGCAGGCATGCGAGCCAAATTGGGCTTCAGCCGAGCCGAAGCCGAGGATCGAGAACTCATCGACGAGTTGCTTCAGTGGATGCACGCCAATCGCGCTGACTGGACCACTACCTTCCGCAATCTGCGGGCCGATCCGAGCCAAGCCCCTGCGGCCGATGCACCCCCGCAATGGGCCGCCTGGTCTCGCCGCTGGCTCGCCCGACTGCAACGCGAACAACGGCCCCCCTCCCAGATTCAGGCTCAGATGGACGCCGTCAACCCGGCCGTGATTCCACGCAATCACCGCGTCGAGGAAGCTCTACAGGCTGCCCTCCACGATGATCTACGGCCGCTGGAGGCGTTGCTGCAAGCGGTGCGGCACCCATTTGCCGATGGTCCCGAGTCGGCCGCTTATCGTGACCCGTCGAGCGATCCTCGGCCGTATGTAACCTTTTGCGGCACCTGAGAGGGAGAAGAAGAGCCGCCTGGAGCAAGCTGTATCAGGTTGCAACACCTGAACTAAGGAAAAAGGTGCAGAGTCTGGCGGAACAAGCGCCTCAAACTGCCCAGGTTGCGTGTACCATCATGCTCCGTTCCGATGGCAACGGTATTTCCGATGGCAACGGTATTTTCTGCTATCTGGTGTAGCAACAACGATTTGGGCTGCGCGGGGATTGTTCTAGAAACCCGAAAGCTCGAGAACCTCCCGCAGAACCATCTTAAGTAAGGGTTAAGAACCATCTTATCTAAAAGAACCCTCTAATCGAAAGGGTTAGGCGCGGTTGTTGCATGAACATGGAGAGAAGGGAGTTGGCAAAACTCCCCTCGCGACTTCTTTCCCTGATCCTTTGCCCACGACTCTGAGGACGTAGATACAAGGCAAGGCATCGGGGGAATGGCGTCCGATGCCTTGCTTTGTGAAGCAAAAGCTCATCCGACCCGTCCAGCGAACTTATTGTCCAGCGAACCTCCTATTGATTGCCTATTGCATGGGGCTGCCTTACATGAGGCTGCCACGCTCAACGACAACTCCTCGATCGAACGACAACGGCAAATAAATCCTTGCGGTTTGCTCGTCGCGAGAGTAGACTGATAATGATCTCTTCCTAACATCGATCGGTGAGTTTCGATGGATCCAGCCACCTTGCACCTCGGGAACACTGTTCGTCGAGAATCGACGACATGTACGTTCGAAACCTCAGAAGCTCGCGA
>JBDNDE010000358.1:0-4386 GCA_046719305.1 Gemmataceae bacterium
TCTATTGATTGGGTCGGGGATACTGCGAGCCAACTCGAAGACTTTACGAATTCCCGACGACTCGATCGATTGCATTCGTTTGGCAATCCAGTGAGAAGGAAAGGTCATTTTCTGGCTCCTAACAGTCGGGAACGAACAGATACCGTTCACCTTTGCCCCTGCGGCAATTTGACGACCAACACCGAACAAGGCGATTCTCGAAGCATTCGCTCGGCCAAACTACCCATCAAGAGGCGATCCAAGCCGGTGCGACCATGGGTGCCCATGACAACGAGGTTAATAGGATGTTGGAGAGTAAAGTTGACTAGTTCGCTAGCAGGATCACCGATGAGTAAATGATGTTCGACAGGGATAGACTCATCTAGGGGGCGGATTTGTTCTAATTGTTCCCGCCAATAGTCCGCCGGCGTAACCCCCTGGGGCGGAGGCGGGGATTGGTTTTGACTGGGATCGTACACATAAACGACCACCAAGGTGGCCTGATGGGCTTTGGCGAGGCTGACAGCATGGAAGTACGCCTGATTGCTGTAGCTGGAGAAATCGGTGGCGTAAAGGATTCGTTGAATGTGGATCAAATGAAGTCTCCCGGAGAGGGGGGATCAAGGGCTTCCTGGTTGAGAAACGCACGCGAGGGGTCCGCATAGCGTTGGCGTGCGGGCACCGAAACCGTCTCACGTTCGGGATAGCGCAACGCTGTCAATCGCCCCCCGAACACACAGCCCGTATCAATGTTCACACTTTGATTCTGCCACCATGGCTCGGCAACCGGTGTATGCCCATAGACCACCAACGCGCTGCCATGATAATTCGCGGCCCAATTGAGCCGTATGGGGAGGCCGGCCTCGTCAGTTTCGCCGGTGGTGTCGCCGAACAAGGCAAAACTATGAACCCGAGGCGAAACCCGCCCTTGTAAATCCTCACGCAACCCCGCATGAGCTACCACCAGCCGACCTTGATCGAGTACCAGATGCGTCGGTAGCGTCTCCAGAAACTCGCGTAGGCTGTCCGCCAATTCGGCCGGTTCTCGGGCGAGTTGCTCGAGTGTCAACGCCAAGCCATGTGTCGGTTGCACCTGATAGCCGCGCAACTTCCGAAGGAGTTTGTTGTCGTGATTGCCTAACACACTCAAGGCGTGCCCCCGAGCGGCCATCTGAGCAATCAGGCGTAGGACGCCCGGAGTATCCGGGCCACGGTCCACCAAATCGCCGACAAAAACCGCTTTGCGTCCGGGAGGGGGTTCCGCCTGCGGACGCAGCACTCCATCAGCATCTGGGGCCATCCAGACGTGATAGCCCAACAATTCCAAAAGAGCGAGCAGTTCTTCTAAGCAACCATGCACATCGCCGATGATGTCAAATGGGCCACACTCGTAGCGGCGATCTTCGCGAATGGGGACGCGAACGACACGGGCCGCCTCGACTTCTTCGCGGGACCGCAACACATAGCGGCGAGTGAAGAACTCTTTATCTAAGGCGGCAGCCAGGCGTGACATAGCCTGAGAGTGAGCGCTGACCACCGAGCTGGGCACTACCCGATCTGGGCGTTGCTGGTTCTGCAACTGACAAACCTCATTGCCCAAATCGAACACAATCGCGCACGTCAGATAGTGATACCGCCGGGCTAGTTCGATCAGCGGCTTGCGGGCTTCCGCTTGCAGATTGGTGGCATCCACCACAGTAAACCGACGCCACAACAGGCGTTGGCGGACAATCTGATGCAGCAGTTCAAACGCTTCCCGGCTGGCGGCTTGATTGCTCTCGTCATCGCAGACCATAGCGCGGCAGGCATCGGAGGAGACCACTTCGCTAGGGCGGAAGTGCCGGCGCGCAAAGGTTGTTTTGCCGCTCCCGGAGGGACCGATCAACAAGACAAGGGATAATTCAGGAAGAATCAGTTCCATCGCGGGACGCATCCCAACCGGGACTCACAAGTCTAGTCCCCTGCTCGTCTCTCAGGTGGCTTCGACCGCTGGTAGTTCCTTAGTTCTCAGGAACATCACGTGGCCCGTCGGCCGATCATTTGGGCACGCCCCATAGACGCAAGACATTATCTTTGCCGGCAGAGAAGGCGCGTTGGCCGTCGGGGTGAAACGCCACGGCGAACACATCGTCGGTGTGTTCTTCGAAGCGGTGGATGATCTTTCCGGAGTCTTTCTCCAGCACATGGACCACCGTACCATCGGCCACGAGAAAGCGTTTCCCATCCGGCGACCAAGCAACCGCTTCGGCCCGACTGCTCATGCCTTCATACGTGATCAGATTCCGACCCGAGGCCACGTCCCACAGGCGAGCTTTGGCATCGCGTCCACCAGACAACAGAGTCTTGCTATCGGGACTGAACTCCACACTGACCACATAGTCACCCCCGTGGGCGTCCTTCAGATCGTGCAGCAACTTCCCCGTGCGGACATCCCAGATCTTCAAGCTGTTGTCGTTGCCACCTGCTGAAGCCAATTTGCTGCCATCGGGCGAAACGGCCAGCTTCCACACATAGCCTTCATGGCCTTCGAGCTTCTGAATCTCCTTACCCGATTCCACATCAAACTGCCGGATGGAGAAGTCTTTGGGCTTTGATTCGTTGCCCGCGCCGCCACTGTAAAGCGTCTTGCCATCGGGAGTTACGGCAATGCCGTAGACCCATTGGCTGTGGCCGGCGTAGCTCTGCTCCAGTTTGCCGGTTTCGACATCCCAACGCCAAGTCTTGCCCTCAACGCTACTGGCGCTGTAGATCTTCTTTTCGTCGGGGCTAAAGGCAATTTGCCAGGACCAAGAGCTATGACCGACTAGCTTCTTGAGTTCTTTGCCGGTATCGACCTCCCAGATCCGCACGGTACGGTCCATGCCGCCGGTCACGACTCGCTTACCGTCCTTGCTGACCAGAATGTGGCGAATCCCTTTGTCTTGGTGGCCGAGGAACTTCCGCAGCAAGCCAAAAGCACCCTTGCGGATATTTGAAGCCAACAGGATGGCGCGGAGCTTGACATCCGGATCGGCATGTTCCTTAATGGCCTTGTCCAAATCGTCCAAGGCGGACAGACCACGGTCGAAGATTTTTTTTTCGGCTTGCTTGCGAAGCTCAGGATCGTCGTTTCCGAGTTGATCAATCAGCTTGCCCAGTTCGCTGTCGGCCGGTTTGGCATCCTGAGCCAAGACCAAGCTAGCCAGCCCCACGGCGAGAACCACCGCCAGCCAGCGGCCCCAAAGCATGCAGCAATACATACAAAGCTCCCACAGGTCACGTCTCGATTCTGTCATCATGACAGGAGACGAGCCAACTGGCAAGCGCAGAGTCCAACAGGCCCAATTATTAAGTATTAAGAACTGGTAGGTTTGGAGAGTTCCTGGACCAACGAGCGGAAAAACGGCTCCACATCGGTGACAACGCCCACGGTCTGAATACTGCCGCGATCAGTCAACTTAGTCACCGTGGCCGGGTTAATATCGACGCAAGCCACCTTAACCCAAGCGGGCAACAGGTTGCCCGTGGCAATGGCGTGCAAAGCGGTGGCAACCATCAGGGCAAAGCCGACCCCACGGCAGTGTTCACGCATCTGTCGTTGGGCGACCAGCACATCGGTGATGACATCCGGCAAGGGGCCATCGTCTCGGATACTACCTGCCAACACAAACGGAATCTGATGCCGCACGCATTCAAACATGATGCCAGCTGTAATAATGCCCCGTTCCACCGCGCTCTTGATACTTCCGACCCGACGTATGGTGTTGATGGCCCTGAGGTGGTGTTCGTGACCTTCCTCTGTGGGCATCCCATGATGGGCCGAGATACCCAGGCTGGTGCCGAACAGATTCAACTCGATGTCGTGTGTGGCTAAGGCATTGCCAGCGAACAGGACGTTGAGGAAGCCCAAGCGAATCAGTTCGCAGATGTGCTCTACACTGCCCGTGTGGACCACGGCCGGCCCCAGCACCGCCAGGATTTTTTCCCCCGATTCTCGCGTGCGACGCATGGCAGCCGCGATCTCGCGAACGGCGACATTTTTGGGCTTCTCGCTGCTGACTGGGTTGGACATAAACTCAAACAGATTGTGCCGCGTCTGAGTCTCGGCCGGGATCACTCGTAATCCCTTTCGACCGACCACGATACGGTCCCCCCGACGTACTTCGGCCATGGGAATACAGCGGGCCGAAGTGCCGGCCGCATCCACGAGGATGCCACAATCCATTTCCTGGTCTTCAACATCAATCCATTCACCATTCAAACGAACTTGTGTACGATAATTGGTAGTCGAGTAAAACCCTTCAGGAAATGCTCCATCCAGATCGGCAGGCGTGATCTGGCAATCCTGAGCCTCCACCGGGATGGCCCCGTGGTGATCAGGGATCTACGCGAGACAATGGACAGGCTTGCCGGCGCAGTCGAAGCAGA
>JBDNDE010000359.1:0-4350 GCA_046719305.1 Gemmataceae bacterium
CCAGAGCGCGGCGTCGCAGCACAGCCAGGGCACCGATGGGACCAGCAGCGGCACCAAGCAAGGCTACCCCGGTCAACACAACCCAGGTGTTGTATGGCATCACGGTGTGAGCATTCCTTCCTGCAACGCCACCACCCGCCCACCGTAGGCTTCTTGCAACAACGCAGCGGTGAAGGTGGTGGCCACCGGCCCGGCCGCGATTACCCGCTGCTGCAATAAAATTACCTGATCGAAGTGTTCCGGCACGCTGCGTAGGTCGTGGTGAACTACAAACAGCGTCTTGCCCTGGTCGCGTAATGCTTCGAGTACCTGGAACAGCTCGGCCTCCGTGGCCGCATCGACACCGGCCATCGGCTCATCCATGAAATAGATGTCGGCCTGCTGGGCCAGAGCGCGGGCCAAGAAAACCCGTTGTTGTTGTCCGCCGGAAAGTTGGCCGATTTGCCGCGATTCCAATTCCTGCAGCCCGACCCGTCGCAAACACTCGCGGGCCAGCTGATACTCTGCTCGGCCTGGTCGCCGGAACCATCCCAGCCGGCCATAAGTGCCCATCAGGGCGACATCCAATACGCTGACGGGAAAGTCCCAATCGACACTGCTGCGCTGTGGTATGTAGCCGATCCGCCGCCGCACTGCCTCGACAGGCTGACCCAAGATGCGGACGATTCCTGTGTGGGGCAACAAACCCAAAGCGGCTTTGAGCAACGTCGATTTACCCGCGCCATTGGGGCCGACGATCGCTACTAGGGCCGGCCCGTCGATCTCGACTGTCGCCTGTTCGAGTACGGCTCGGCCGTGATAGGCGACGCCGACATCGAGCATCGACAGAGCGGGGTAATCGCCCGAGCTATCCGGCCTCATTGCAAAGCCTCCACAATCGTACGCACGTTATGCCGTACCATCCCTTCATAGGTTCCTTCGGGGCTATCGTCGGCTCCCATCGCATCGGAGAATAATTCTCCTCCTAAGGCCAGCCGATGCCCGCGTGCTTGACAGCCTTCGCGGATCGCTTGGAGGTTTCGCGTCGAGACGCTGCTCTCGACGAACACGGCCCTGATGCGGCGCTGGACTAGGAAATCGACCAGAGCGTTAATCTCGTTCAGTCCCGCTTCGCTTTCCGTGCTGATGCCCTGAATGCCGCGTACCTCGATACCGTAGGCCCGGCCGAAATAGCGAAACGCGTCGTGAGCCGTCACTAACACACGCCGATCGGCCGGGATGCGGTCAATCTCTTGTTGGACCCAGGCATGCAGGGCATCTAGCCGTGCGGCGTAGTTTGCGTGGCGTTGACGATACGCTGCTGCGCCTGGCGGATCAAAGGCGCTAAGCAGTTCACACAGGCGATCGGCCAATCGTCGCCAGAGGGAAACATCGAACCAAACGTGAGGATCCGGGGCGGCGTCGGCTCCCAGGATGCACTCGACCGGAAGCGATTCCGCCAAGGCGTAGACCGGTTTGCGTCGGGCCAAGCGACGGAACAATTCACCGAGTTTGCCTTCCAAATGTAAACCATTGTACAAAATCAGGTCGGCGGTGTCGAGTTTGGTCACATCGCCGGGCGAAACCTTGTACAGATGCGGATCGACCCCTTCGCCCATCAGGGCGGTCACCTGCAGCCGCTCGCCCCCTAAGTTCCGGGCCAGATCGGCTAGCATTCCCGTTGTACACACCACGCGAATCGGCGGCGTACCGACAAACGGTTGAGTCACACACAGCGGCCGACCGTATTCTGGAGGCGTTTCTGTCTCGGGACCCCTGCCACAACCACAAAGCAGGAGCGAACAACCAATCAAGAGCAAAACATTTTTCATCGTCGTTGGGCCTTCTGGTAGGCCAAGCAGTCAGCCTCGGCTTGTTGCCAGTTGCCTTCGCGGGCTTGTTGCCAGATTCGCCGCAGAGCCTCATACTCTGCTGGCTGAAGACGGCCTTGGGCGCGGGCCTGATCGGCTTTCTGCTCGACGGCCTCCAATTGTGCGCTATTCTGGCCGGCACAGGCTGTCCGCAAGGCGGCCAGCAGTTTGAGACTCTCGGCGGAACTAGGCGGAGGATACGACGAACAAGCCGAGCACCAGAGCGCGAGTCCTCCCAAGAGGAGGCCTGCCCAGCTATTAGAAGTTGGCATCCAACACCTCCCCGCCTTTGCGGCTACATAGAGCTGCCCAGGTGAGAGCGTTGATGCTGGTCGGGATGAAACGGACACTCCCATCGACCAGCAGCACATGGGCACCAGATGCAAACGGGGAATACATCTGACAGACGTGGGCGGTTGGCGCGTTAGGCGGGTGAATGACACCCGGCTCGCTGAGAGCTGGGCCGCTGTGGGCCAATACCAGAGTAGCAGCCGCGTCGCAATCGGTGAAAGGGAAGCGGGCTGGATCACGCGGACAAGACACCGCACCGGGCACCACTCCGACCCAGGTTTTATCGCTGACAACCGAATGCTCGCCCACTAGGACCGTGTTGCTGGTACCGTCGATCACCTCAGCTATCCGCACTCGCGAGTTGCGAAACAGCATGCCATTGGCATACGGTGCCTGATCGACCACACGATACGACCATGGCTCATCGTGGCCCACATTGCCGACAAAATGCGAGCGGCCGAAGCGAGCCAGAACTGTACCATTTTCAGACTGGATGGTGACAGGGCTGGTTGGTCCGGGAGCGGCCGGGTTGAGAAACACTTTTAACTCCGTAGCCACAGCAGCCGCATGAAGGGGATCCCAACAGGGTAGATCGCGGCGGAGTTGTCGGGCCAAATTTTCCTGTTCGAGGAAGGGCAACAAGGCAATCCCCCAGGCCCAGCCGGGCGGTCCATCCCAGGTATCAGGGTCGCGTAAGGGCGAAGTCGAATTCGACTCGTAACCCGCCGGAAAATGATTAAACGTATCGTGATGATTGTGAAACGCCAACCCTTGCTGCTTGAGATGGTTGGCCGTTTGCAGGCGGGCGGCCGCTTCGCGGACCTTTTGCACGGCGGGCAAAAGCAGCCCGATGAGGAGGGCGAGGATGGCAAGCACCACTAGCAGTTCGATCAGGGTGAAAGCTCGTCGGACCATTGGAGACCCTGTTATGGATTGTCGAAATACATCTTTCGTCTCACCTAATATAGAATCATAGTCGCGACTGTCAAGCAGAGTTCGTATCGGACAAACAAGTAACGCCCCCTCTCGTTCTTGGTTCGTACTTGAATTTTTCTTCCTACTTGGGTTAAGTGCCACCCTCGCAACGCCGATACAACCGGTAAGGATTCTCTCTCGTGCGGAACGCCTGTTTCGGGCCGACCGTTCGGGACAATCAATCGCGCTCATATCTGCGGGTAGGGAGAAGACCGATGGGCACGGGATGGATAACGTGGGCTTGTCTGCTCCTGGCAACAGGTGCCCCGGAACCACAAACCTATTACATGAACTCGCGAGGCTTCCAGATCCCTCTCACGGTGGATCCTTCTGTCCAAAACCATCTTCGCGAGTTTATCGTCTACCGCTCTAATGACCTCGGGCGTACCTGGCAAACCTACGCCCGCATCGCTCCGGACAAGGCCGGCTTCGACTTCCTCGCCACCGAAGATGGCACCTACTGTTTTAGCATTGCTGTGGTCGACCGACGCGGCGTACAGGAACCGCCCGATGTGTATAAAGCGCCCATCGGTATGAAAGTGGTCGTCGACACCACCAAACCGATTGTTCAGCTGAATGCCGAACGGGTCCGCGAGGAGATCGTAGTCCATTATGAGGCCCGCGACGAACGACCCAACTGGTCCACTATGAAGATCGAATACAAACCCACCGGCGCGGCCCACTGGATCCCAGTGCCCCTTCCTAACCCAAGCGAACGGGGCAAACTGACCTTCCGTCCCAGTGTGGCTGGCGATGTCACCGTGCGACTCTCCATAGCCGATCTGGCCGAAAACGTTGGCGTAGTCGAGCGGATAGTTGCAGGAGGGCTGATGACCGTGGCCAATCATTCAGCCGGTGGGGCCACAGGGGGACTGCCCGGTGGTGTACCCAGCGACCCACCGCTACCAGGTGTGATGCCGCCCAGTGGAACGCTGCCTGCTGGAATGCTGCCCGGTGGAGCGCTGCCCCCGCCGCTGCAACCGATGGATCAGTTGCCTGCTGCACCCAGCCCAACCACAAGACCACTTGATGGAGGGGTGGCGGCTCGTCCGCTGACTGCTGGAACATCCCCAAGCACGCCGCTGGCTCCCGAAGGCATGCCGTCTGGGACACCTGCCGCCACGGGGGTCAATGGAGCTCGTGGGGCCTTGCCCGAGTTGCGAATTGTCAACAAGCGACAAGTTCGTTTAAATTTTGATGTGAACCGAATTGGCCCCTCGGGCCGCCGCGCCAG
>JBDNDE010000036.1:0-20514 GCA_046719305.1 Gemmataceae bacterium
TGGTCAGCGATCTCCTGGAGCGACTGGAAAACGACGAACTGGACAGCGATTTTGCCCTTCAGGAATTCATTGACCGCTTCGGCATGCGGCTGGCCCAGATGGGCACCATCTTGAACGTAGTTGGCCCCTTGGCCGAGGCCGCCCCCCCACCCCAAGAGGCTTAAGCTTCCAGCCAAGCTCCCCCCAGCCGTCTCCTCCAGGTCGAGTGAGTCGCGCCGGCAGCTGATGGCGATGTCCCTTCAATTGCACCGGAGCAAATGGTCTTGGACTTCAATTGCACCGGAGCAAATGGTCTTGGAGCCGGGTGACGTCCTTGATATATGCGCCGAGTCAGGAACAATCCTCTGGTGGGGGTTTGATCCGGGTGGGGGTGGCTTATGCGCGCGCTACTGGTAGTTCTGCTCTTAGCTGGTTGGGCCTCTGGGCAACAAATCTTGCAACAGGGCTTCGAGTCCAAAGGGCCGTACTGGAAAGCCGGCTCCTCAGATGCACCCTACAAGATTGTGCGTCATGGGCTGACCGATAGCACCGCCTTGAGTGGCCAACGCTCGGAGCATCTACGCTTGCAAGTGGAAAAAGGCAGCTTCATCCACTTTGTTTACGACGTACCACGCGCCCCGATCACGGAAGAGTTGGCGGTGTCGCTGGCGCTGAAAGCGACGCGGCCAGGAGTTCAGCTGTATTGCCGAGCCGTCTTGCCACGTGAGCGCGACCCGAAAGATCCGACCCGCAACCTCACGGTGCTAATCCGCTGCGAAGCCTACAACACTACCCGTTGGAAAACGGTGCCGCTGCTCTCGCCCGTTAAAGCCCTGCGTGAGCAAGAACGGCTGCTCAATGTTAAGTTTGGCCGTGAGGTCAGCACCGATGGAGCCTACATTGATCAACTAGTGCTGAATGTTTATGATGGTCCTGGAACGATTGATGTCTATATCGACGATCTGAGCATCGGTCCCGTGATTGGCTCGCTTACCCCCAAGGCGGTCCCCGCCGCTCCCGTGGTGCGGCCCACCACTCCGACCAGCCCTAGCTCCGTTTTGTCCTCGGTGTTGAATGATGTCCGCTTTTCCGGCAAACGGCTGCTCGTTGCGGAGAAGCCGTATTTCATGCGGGCGATCCGGCACACCGGGATGCCGTTGCATGTGCTCAATGATGCCTTGTTTAACACGCTTTTCCTCGATGAAACTGTACCGGACACCATCATCAAAGATGCCTCGCAGCGTGGCTTCAAGATCATTCCAGCCCTGGAGCCGCGCCGCGAAGAACTGCCCCGCCGGATGAGCCGTTTCCTAGAAAGCGACGCCGTCCTGGCTTGGAGCATCGGCGGTAACCTCGATGCGGATCGATTCGATCAGGCACGCCAATTTGCCAACGAATTGCGTCAGGGCGACCCGGCTCGGGTGCTGATCGCCGATGTGTGGGACAACTTTCTGGCTTATGACCGCAGTTTCGACGGCACGCTGATCGGCACGCATCGCTGGCCGTTGTTCACCTCGCTGGAGTTGGACAACTACCGGAAATGGCTCACACATCGACGCAATCTCACGCGAAATAGTTACGCCTGGACTTGGATTCAAACCCATTCGCAAGAATGGTTCCTGGAGATGCTTTACCCACGTAGTCGCCAGCGGCCGCAAATCTACCGCGAACCCATCGGACCGTTGCCGGAGCAAATTCGCCTGCTCTCCTATGTGGCCTTAGCCTCGGGCTATCGCGGTTTGGCTTTTTGGTCCGATGAATTCCTGGCCGATAGCCATCAAGGGCGAGATCGACTGTTGGGACTCGCGTTGCTCAACCAGGAGTTGAAGCTGTTGGAGCGGATCCTGCTCGATGTCACCGAGCCGCCCGAGTGGGTGGAGACCAACCACAAAGACATCAAAGCAGCGATTTTTCGCATTCCTCAAAATGTGTTGATCCTGCCGGTGTGGATTGGATCTGGTTCTCAGTATGTGCCCGGTCAAGCGGCTGCCTCGCGGCTGGAGGTGCATGTTCCGGCCGCGCCGACGAATTGCTCGGCCTGGGAGGTCACCCCCGGACGCATCGTTCACTATCCGATTGAACGCGATGCACGCGGCGCGGTCATCAAACTAGAAAACTTCAGTCTCACCAGTGCCATCATCCTGACGGCTGATACCTCGCCCAAGGGGATGCTGGTGCATCTGCAAACCCAGCAAAAGGAGATGGCCCCGGCGGCCGCCGACTGGATGCTCAAGCTGGCCAAGGAGGAGTTGGCCAAAGTTCAAAGCATCGACAACGAGATTCAGCAAGCCGGAGCGGGGCTGCGAGATGCCTCATCGCTGTTGGCCAAGGCACGCAAGGCGATCGAAGCCAGCGAGCGGTTTCGGCTCAACAGACAGCACAGCGAAGCGTATGCCCAGGCGGACGTTGCCTTGCGAGCGTTACGCATGCTAATGCGTGCCCACTGGGAACAGGCCGTGCAGCGTCTGGATGTCCCCACCTCTAGCCCTTATGCGGTTTCGTTCTACACCTTGCCGCGCCACTATCAGTTGCTGGACGAACTGAGTAGACTCCGCCCGATGTCGAATGTGTTGCCCCATGGTGATTTCGAGATCGAACCAGGCAAGACCCAGACCGGTTGGACCGTGCAAGAGATTGCCACCCTTGACCCAGTGACCAGCGAAGTGCGCCGAGTGGCTCAAGGAGCACATGGCGGCAAGGGGCAGTGTGTGATGCTTCGGGTGCGGGCCAAAGATCCTCGCCGTGCCCCGGCCGCCCTGGAGCGAACTTTTGTGGCACTGCATAGTCCAGCCGTCCGCTTAACGCCTGGTAGCTTGGTACGCATCAGCGGCTGGGTCAAGATACCCGACCCCCTCACGGCCAGTGCCGATGGCGCGTTGCTCTACGATTCGGTGGGTGGCGAACCGTTGGCGGTACGGCTGATGGGGCCGATCCCCAAGTGGAAGTATTTTTCGCTGTTCCGACGCATCCCCAGCGAGGGACCGCAGAAGGGCCAGATCCACGTCACCCTAGCGTTGTCCGGGTTGGGCACCGTTTATTTTGACGACATCCAGATCGAGCCGCTTGCGCCGTAAGCTAAGCTGCCTAGCGCTTCCAGGCAACCGCCGCTCACCACTGCCAGATGGCGGTGCCCCAGGTCAGGCCCGCGCCAAAGCCCGAGAGCATAATCCGATCACCGGGTTGGACCCGGCCGTCTTCCACCGCCTCGTTCAGGGCCATCGGCACCGAAGCAGCAGAGGTGTTGCCATAGCGTTCCAGATTCGTGATAACCAAGCCGCGCGGGATGCCGATGACATCCAGGGCTGCGTTGATGATGCGGATGTTGGCCTGATGAGGGATATAGAGGTCGATTTGGCCCGGTTGCAATTGTGCTGATTGCAACACCGCCTGAACGGTGTCGCAAAGCGTCTCGACCGCCCAGGTGAAGACGGCTCGACCATCCATCGAGATATATTGTAATGAGTCGTCGATGTTGTCGGCTGTCAGGGGTAGACGGCTACCACCGGCTTTGCGTTGCAGCAGAGTGGCCCCAGAGCCATCAGCCCCCAGTGTATAACGAAGCAAACCTTGCTCCGAGGTGCCGCGAGTCAGCAGAATCGCCCCGGCCCCATCGCCAAAGAGGGGGTAGGTTTTGTAGTCGGCAGCGTTGCTAATGCGTGACAGGGTTTCCCCGCCAATCACCAGAGCCATGTTGCTGGTACCGGAACAGATGGCTTGCGCGGCGCTGACTACGCCATATAGAAAGCCCGTACAGGCGGCCCCCAGGTCAAAGGCCGGGATGCAGTTCATGCCCAAACGATGCTGTACCAGACACGCCGTTGAAGGAAAGGAGAAGTCTGAGGTGATGGTGGCCACGATGAGCAAATCAACCTGGCGCGGCGAGACTCCGGCGCGTTGCAGGCATTGCCGGGCCGCCTCGACACATAGATCGCTGGTTGCCTCGTCTGGCCGAACGTGGCGTCGTTCGCGGATGCCGGTTTGCTTGACGAGCCAATCGGGATCACAGCCGAGAGTTTGCTGAAGCATTTCATTGGTGATGATGCGATCAGGGACATATGCCCCGGTAGCCAGAGCGCGAACACCAAGCAAGGAATGACAGCGGGGTTTGTCGGTGGAACCATCGGTCAGACTCATTCCCGCGTTGCCCCCTTGCTTGCCTTTGCGTAGATCACCCAAAACACCCAGAACTCCCCTCTCCCATCCAAGTACCTGTTCAGTTTAGAAGTCCGCCCAGAAAAGCCAACCTAATTCCCTCCATTGACCGGACACTCCCTTACCTGGCGTGCGGACGGCTCTTCTCATCCGCTCTAAGCGGCAGGGGATCGGCTTCTAGTCAATGATCTTGTTCAGCGGATACTCGACCAGACCACGCGCTCCCGCCTCACGCAAGCGAGGGATGAAATGCCGCACAATACTCTCGTCCAAGATGGTGTTGATTGCAACCCACTCCGGATCGGACAACGAACTAACCGTCGGTTTTTGTAAGGCGGGCAATAATGCCAGCACCGCGGGTAAATCGGCTTGACGCACATTCATCATCAGACCGACTTTGCCCTCGGCAGCCATGGCCCCCTGGAGCATCAGGACAATATCGTCGATTTTTTCCTTTTTCCACGCATCTGCGTAGGCAGCATGGTTGGCGATGAACCGAGTCGTCGATTGCATTAGATCGCAGACGATGCGGAGGTTGTTGGCCCGCAGCGAACTGCCCGTCTCGGTCACTTCGACGATGGCATCGGCCAGGCGTGGCGGTTTGACCTCGGTGGCTCCCCAGCTGAACTCGATTTGGGCCGTCACCCCGTGGCGTGCTAGCCAGCGACGGGTCAGGTTGACCACCTCGGTGGCGATGCGTTTGCCTTGCAGGTCGGCGATGCTCTGGATGGGCGAGTCGTTGGGCACTGCCAGCACCCAGCGGACTGGCTTGCGGCTTACCTTACTGAAGACTAACTCGGCTACCTCATGCACATCGGCATCGTTTTCCTCGATCCAATCACGGCCGGTCAGGCCACAATCCAGGGAGCCATCCTGGACGTAGCGAGCCATCTCCTGAGCGCGTAGCAACGTGCAATGGATCTCGGGGTCGTCGATGGTTGGATAATAACTGCGCGGGGCAAAGGTGATTTTGTAGCCGGCTTTTTTAAACAGTTCGGCAGTAGCCTCTTGGAGGCTACCGGCGGGGATGCCGAGCTTCAACTGGTTGGCACTCATTTGGCATACACCTGGGCAGGATCAAAGAGACGTTCGCCGACCGTTTCAACGCCCTGGGAGGTCAAGCGGCGGAAAAAGCACGACGCAAAGCCCTCGTGGCAGGCGGCCCCGCCGATCTGCTGTACTTTCAGCAAGATGGTGTCGGCGTCACAATCCAACAGAACTTCGCGGACCTCTTGGACGTTGCCGCTTTCTTCCCCTTTGCGCCAAAGGCGGTTGCGGCTGCGGCTGAAATAGACGGCCCTGCCCGTGCGGAGGGTTTCGTCGAAAGCTTCCTGATTCATCCAGGCGAGCATGAGCACGGCCCCAGTGGCAACATCCTGGGCAATCGCAGGCAACAGGCCGCCCCCCTTGGCAAAATCAGGGGCCAGCGTGGCGAGCTTCTCCGGTGGGGTGGAGTTCATCGGCTCTCTCAGAATTACATCTCTCTCAGAATTTCATTAGGCTAAAGCACTCGTGCGGGACTAGTTTGTTCGCGCCGCCCAAGAAGCCCAACTCCAACAGAAACGCACATCCAGCCACTTGTCCGCCCGCTTTCTCGATCAGTTTACATCCTGCAGCCATGGTACCGCCGGTGGCCAGTACATCGTCGACGAGCAGCACCCGCATGCCGGGCTCAATAGCATCGACATGCATGTTCAATTCCGCGCTACCGTACTCTAAATCATAGGCATGGCTGAGGGTGCGGTAGGGCAATTTTCCCGGCTTACGCAGCGGCACCAGGGGGAGATGCAACTCCACCGCCAAGGGGGCGGCGAACAGAAAGCCCCGCGCCTCGGCAGCGGCGATGGCATCAATTGGCCGGCCGCGAAATTGGATACACATCAGGTCGATGGCTTGATGAAAAGCAGCAGGGGTGCTCAACAGCGGGGTGATGTCCTTGAAAAGGATGCCCGGTTTGGGAAAATCAGGGACATCGCGAATATATTCTCGAAGATCCATCGCCCGCTCCTGTTGCTCGCTCCGTTTCTCTTTCTGCTATAGGGCCAGACCGGCCGCGAGGCAACCATGACTCTACTGATCCGTCCACCTACTGCTGAAGATGTCGGAACCATCGTCGCGTTCAACCAACGTCTGGCCTGGGAAACCGAGGCCAAAGCTCTCGACACCAACACCCTAATGCACGGCGTGCAAGCCGTGCTAGCTGATCCGCACCGGGGGCGTTATGTGCTGGCCGAACTTCACGGGCAGGTAGTGGGGCAACTGCTGCTCACCTGGGAATGGAGCGACTGGCGCAACGGGTGGTTCTGGTGGATTCAATCGGTCTATGTACGAGCCGAAAACCGCCAACAGGGAGTCTTCCGCGCCCTGTATGATCATGTCCTGCAGGAAGCTCGCCGTCAGAGTGATGTTGTCGGCCTGCGTCTGTACGTCGAAAACCACAACATCGCCGCTCAAGCCACGTATCATAAACTGGGCTTGCTTGATGCCGGCTATCGGGTGCTGGAACACTGCCCCCTGTCGCCGGCTACACTTTGCGAGGAAGCATGATTCACGATCGCGAGATTCTGCTGGCCGCCTTGCACCACGACCCGTTCGACGACACCGCTTGGCTGGCCTTGAGCGATTGGTTGGAAGAACACGACGACCCTCGACGGGCCGAGATACTCCGTAGTCTGCGTATTTTACGTGGTATGCCCCGTTCGCCGCAGCGGCTCTCCATCGAAACGCGTGTCCAACAACTGCTTGCGGCCGGTGTGGTGCCCTTTATGCCTACCCTGGTCAACTCCCTGGGGATGGAATTCGTCCTCCTTCCCCCCCTCTCTGGCACCGTTGGCTCACCCGAGCAGGAAGTCGGCCGCTACGGCGACGAGCCATTGACCGCCGTGGAGTTGACCTATCCGTTTTATCTGGCGACGACAGCAGTCACGCAGTCGGAGTATGAACAGCTGATGGGGAAAAATCCCAGCGCCTTCCAGGCCAAAGGGCGGATGCGGCGGAAGGTCGCGGATCTGGACACTTCTACGTTTCCCGTCGAGAGCGTTACCTGGCACGATGCGGACGCTTTTTGTCGGCGACTGAGCGACCTGCAAGCCGAGCAAGAGCAGGGCCGTCGCTACCGCTTGCCCACAGAGATCGAGTGGGAGTTGGCCTGCCGGGCCGAGGCTTCACAGATGACAGCGTTTCCTTATGGGCCGACCCTCTCGCCCCGATTTGCCAATTTCAAGGCCGGTGCTCGGGCCAAGACCAATCTAGGCCGCCCCGCCGCTGTGCGTAGCTATCCGCCCAACGCTTTCGGCCTGTACGAGATGATCGGCAATCTGTGGGAGTGGTGTGCCGATTGGTTTCAGGATGATCAATATCAACAGATGCGGCGGGTAGACCCGCCCCTGGCAGAGGTCGGCGAACGGCGGAACGCCCGAGGCGGAACGTACAATCTCGAAGCCCGTCGGGCGCGCAGTGCCGACCGTAGTAGTTTTGAACCCAACCATCGTGACAGCGATCTGGGCTTCCGCGTCCTGCTAGAATGGCAACCGCCACGAGCAAAACAGACCTCTTCTCGTCGCCGTTAAGGTGGCTCACTTCTGCAAGATCGGCAGATAGTTATTTGGCACCTGCAAAATGATGCACGCCATCGCCGTTCCGTAATGCGAACAAATCTGGTCCGCCCAGCTGCCGTCGGCGTTTTGTCGGCTGAGCAACTCGTCGCGGATAGCCGGATACCACTCCGACCAGTAGTTGCCACCAGCTGTCCACATCGCCTGCACGGCGTAATAATGGCCATAGAAGTAGTGCAGATCGGGCCGGCCGAACAAGTTGCCGTGTGGTTTGTTTTTGAGCAAAAACTGCAGGCCACGCTCTACTTCGTCCCCTTTGTAGATGCCGGCCGCATTTAGGGCACAGACCCCGGCGGCTGTGCGGGCGAAGCCCTGAGAGCCGCCGCCCCCGCCCCCGCTGACCATATAGCGGAACCAGCCCTCACGACGGTCCTGACACTTCTTGACATATTGGGTACACTTATCGACTGTGGACTTGGGGATGAAGATCCCCGCGTTACGCGCCGAGCGCAGAGCCATGATCTGGCAGACGGTTACCGAGAGATCGGCGTCGGTGCTGTTGGGTTCATAACGCCAGCCGCCCTCGATGTTCTGGGCCTTGATGATCAACTTGACGGCCCGGCGGGCTTTGTTCCGCAACTCCTCGCGTAGCGTACGGTCATGCACCATTCCGTACGCTTCGGTCAGAAACAACGACGCAAAACCGTGCCCATACATCGGCCCGTGGATACTTGCCGTTGGATTGTGCAAAAAACCGGGGAAACGGCCCTGGACGTTCTCCTTGCTCAGGATAAACCGCAAAGCATCTTGCACCGCCCGGCCATAGGTACCGCGTCCGGGTTGATGGCCGGCACACATAAAGGCCATTCCGGCCAGAGCAGTGACAGCGACGTTGCCACGGTGGTTGCCCGAGCCAAAGGAGCCATCGCGGTCGCGTTTGTTATAGAGAAAAGCCAGACCGCGGCGGATAGCGTCTTCGGTGCGTTGGGTGATCATGCCTTTGGAGGCCGAGCCGTCAGGGATACGGTCTTCGCCCCCCAAGCTTCCCACGCCCCCGGAGATGTCGTCGCCCTGGATGCCCAGACACAGCCCCGCGGTTGACATCACCCCCAGGCCGCCGGCGCTGAGGAAGCCCCGTCGTGTCCACATGGCTCAGTCCCCCTTTTTGCGGCCTTTTTCAGCGATGGCCTTATAATATTTCTTGATCAGATCATCGTAGCGGGGCATAAACGGCTGAGGGTTGCTGTAGGCGTTCATTTCAGCCCGCAGCGATTCAGGCAGATGGCCCCAGATTTCCTTGGTCAGTTCGATCTCACGCTGTTTGTCCGAGGTAGGCCCGGTGCGGCCGGCCCCTGGTTGGTCGCCACCCATCGGTTGAGGCTGATTGCTCCCCTTGGGTAGCGGTTGGGGGTGTTTGCCCCCCGCCAGCGGCTCGCCGGGTTGGTCGCCGCGCTGTGGACGACTTTGCGCTTGTTGACGCTGTTGGTGCTGCTTTTGTTGCCGGCTGTTCTGGTTGCGGGCCTGCATTCGGTCCTGACGGCGTTTTTCGGCTCTCGACAGACCGCCTTGCTGGCCCTGACCGCCTTGCTGGGCCTGTTGCTGACTGGCTTGATCCTGATTGTGCTGATCCTGCTGATTTTGACCGCCGCCCCCCCCGCCTTCCTGGCTACGACGGATCAAGGAATCAATATCGTTGAGAATGTCACGTTGTTGTTGTTCCGTGGCCTCACCCAACTCACGGTTGCCCAATTTGTCCTCGACGGCCCGCATATTGCGGTTGATACGCTCGAGGATCTCTGCCTCATCTTCCTCGGGGTCGGCTCGTGGCCGATCTTCCGGCAAGAGCGGTTCGTCGGCTCCGCCGGGTTCCTTGCCTTTGCTGGGCTTGTCGATCGGTTCTTTGCCCTTGCCCGGTTTGACCACCGGCTCTTTGGGCAGGTCGATCGGTTGCTTGCCTTTGCCGGTGCCGTCCTGGCCAGGGGGAGGATCCGTCGGCTTGTCATCCTTGGGCGGTTCAGCGGGCGGTACCATGCCCTCGCGTTTCTTTTTCTTCAGACGCGGCGGGTCGTCCCCTCCTGAGTTGACCGTGGGATCACCTTGTTGAGTGGCGGCCGGCACTGGGGCCAATACGCCGTAGACGAGCAGCAGCCCGAGGCACAGGGGAAGAAAGCGGCGGATCACTAGTCGGACTCCTTATTCGGCTCGGCGATTTTGTCGCCCCACTGATTCATTTTACCCTCGGGTTCACCTGGGGGGCGAGTCATTTGTTCGAGCAAATCGGCCACTTCTTTTTGGTCGCGACGCAACTCGTCGAGTTCCGCCTGGGCTTTGGCGTCGAGATTTTCGAGGTTGGGATGGCGACGGGAGAAGTCGGCGGTCCGGCGGTTGACTTCTTCTTGCAGGTTGCGCAACAGCTTCAGTTGAGCCAAGGGCGGTAGACTATCATCACCGCCCCCCCCGCCCGGTTCGTTGTCGTCTCCTCCCTCGCCACCGTTGGGGTTACCCAGCGGCCGAGGTTCGCTCTCGGCCTCCTTAAGCGAGTCGAGCAGCTGGCTGAGCCGGCGAAGGGCGTCCTGCTGGTGGCGGGCCAATTCGGCATCGGGCAACTCGGTAAGGGGCGGCAACTGCTTACGCATGGCCACGATGCGTAGGCCGGCCTGATTCATGGACCGCGCGGCGCGTTGCAGGAGTTTGGCGAAGACGGGGGCACCGGCCAGTTCTTTGCGGGCCAGGGCTTGGGTTTCTTCGCCCAAGCCGGACTGGTTTTCGCCCAGATCGCGCAAGCTGGCCGACAGGACGCGGGACCATTCGTTGCGGGCCAGGACGGCATCTTGGATTCGTTTGGCTTCGTCGAGATGGCCCTGTTGGCGTTCTTGCAAACGCTTGATCATATCAGCGACACGGGCGAGTTGTTCGCGGGCTAATTCCTCCTCGGTGCGTTGGCGAGTCTTTTCCAGTTCGCGACGTGCTTCCTCCAGCCGGTCCAACACGTCCTCTTGCTTCTCGTCGTCCTGCTTGCCACCCTGGTTGAGTTGTCGGCCCGCTTCTTCCATTTCGCCGCCCGCCGCTTCCAAGGCTTGCTTAGCCCGGGCATTGCGTAGACGGGAAAGCTCTTTGAGCAACTCTTCGGTCTTTTCCTGGATCTTCTTCTGTTGCTTGGCCAAGCGGGCCAGTTGGGCATCGCGTTGCTTTTCGTCCTTAATTTGTTCCGCCTCGCGGATCTTCTTTTGCAGTTTCTCTTGCTCGTCGATTAACTCTTCGACTTTCTTCTCCGCCTCGCGGAGTTTTTTGGCCAACCGGTCCAGTTCTTGCTCACGATTTTCTTCCAGGTTTTTGTTCAGCTTCTCTAGTTCAGCCAATGCTTCTTTCTGCTTCTGGCGGGCCTCGTTGAGCTTGTTCTGGGCGATTGCTTCCTCGGCTGCTTTCATCTTGTTAGCCAGGTTACCGGCTTCCAGTTGGTCGGCAGCGTTTTGAAGAGATTTGGCTCCCTCGGGGTCTTTGTTCTGGCGTTCTTCGGCGAGTCGTTTGAGCTTGTTGGTCAGTTGTCGAGCCTGTTCGGCCAGTTGGCGTTGCTCTTGGGCGGCGGCGTCCAGAGCAGCCTTTTGCTCGGCGTTGAGTTCATCGCGAGTTTTGCCACTGGTTTTGCCGTTGATCAGGTCGTTCTTTTTTTCCAACTCGTCGAGTTCAGCCAGTGCTTCGCGTTGCTTTTGTAACAGTTCACCGGTTTCGCGACGGACTTCGTTACTACTGCCGGAGGGTTCCAGATCGGCTAACAAGGAGTTGAGCGATTTTTCGACCTCTTCCTGTCCCCTGCGGGCGTCAGCCAGGGCGTCTCGAATCTGGTCGCTGTCAGCAGGCCGATTGGCCTCAGCCCGAGCGGCATCGGCAGCGGACTGTTTTTGTTTGGCCTTTTCCAACTGAGCAAGCGCTTCGCCGCGTGACTTTTTGGCTTCGGCCAGGCGTTGGGCTTTTTCCTCGGCGTTGTCAGTCAGTGCAGCGGCTTGTTCAGCACGGGCGGCCTGTTGTTGTAGGTTTTTGGCTTGTTCCTGTGCGGCACGGGCTTCGGCCTCGGCCTGTTTGGCCCGATTTTCCAGTTCGGCGTTGCGTTCCTGTCGCGCAGCGGGGTCTTGCAGGTCGGCATGGCGTTTGGCTTCGGCTAGTTTCGGCTCGATCCGTTCCAGTTCCTGCTCAGCCAGGCGTTCCAGTTCGCGTTTGACCAGGTTGGCCCGTTCCATGGCCGCGCTTTTTTCCATGTTGTTTTGCTTAAGCGTTTCGCGTAGCCGATCCATCTCGGCACGTAAGCCCTCGGCCTGCGAGCCGATCTTTTCGCGGATCTGGCGTTGCAGGTCCATGGTTTCGGCGAACTGGGCGGCCTGTTTGCGTAGTTCGTCAGCTTGTTTGGCTTTTTCTTGGGCTTTGGCTCGCAGCTCGGTGGCTTTTTCTTGGTGGGCTTTTTTCTCGGTCGGGTCGTCGGCCTTGCCGGCTTTGTCTTCTTCGGCCAGCGCTTCATCCAAGAGGTGTTGGGAGTCGTTTTCGGCCTGGGCAGCTTCGCGTTCGGGGGAGAGTTTTTCGTTTTTGCGTAGGCGAGTTTCCATGGCCCGTGTTTTTTCCAACGCTTGACGTTGCTTATCGCGCAATTGGGATAATTGGGTTTGGATGCGTGCTTCTTCCTGATTAATTGCTAGCTTCAGCATCTCGCGTGAGACAATCCGTATCTCCACCTGATGCGAGCGGCCTGGCTCCTTGTTGTGCAGGTCGTCGAAGTCATCGGCCAGGGCTTGCAGCGTGATCAAGTCGCCGGCTTTGAGCGGCGAGCCGTCGGGATGACGCAACTGACTCAGGGACAACAAGCGGCCCAGTTCGAGTTGTTGCAGTCGCAGGCGAGGCACCGGAGCCACGCGGGCCATGCTGCCCAGCCAGGCTCCCAGTTCGCGGTTCAGCCCGGTCTCGGGGCGATACAACGGCAAGGTGCGAACCGGCGTATCGGGGTTGGTGCGGTATTCCAGCCAGACGTTGCGAATGGCAAAAACCGGGTCTTCGATCACCAACTCCAAGGGCACCTCAGCATCGGGCAACACGTTCAGCGCATCCTTGGAGGGCGAGGGACGCTCTAGTCGCACCACTGGAGCCGGGTCCGGACGAATCCGCAACTCGAAGGGACGGCTATTTTCTAGTTCATGTTCATCTACAAATGTGAGAACATAGCTTCCTGGCAAGGCTGGCTGAAACTCTACCTGAAGCTGTTGGCCATCTTCTAACAGCGTTGCCGGCAATCGGTCGTAGATGGGCCGAGACAAGGCCACGGCCCCCAGCACGCCCAGGGGATGGCGGGCTGCCAACGGAGCCAGCATCAGCGAGGGCAACGACTCACGCATCTCTGGCAAAAACGAGATCCAGGCCGATTTCAAGGGGCGATCGACCGCAGCGCGAAACGTAACACGAGTGCCGCTGATGGCATCGACATTGCCGATCCCCGGGGCTAGACGGTGCGGCGAGGGCAGATCGGTATAGCGGGGATAGTGGAGCGTCAGCTGCGGCGAGGGGCCGCCGTTGAAGCTGGTCAGTTGCGGCAGGGGCAACACTTCGACCACGTTGAGATCGGTGCTAGCATCGTTGGCCAGGAGGCGGAAGGCAAACGAGCGTAACACCTCCTCGGGCTTGAGCGTGATCTGGAAGCGAGCCACTCCTTCATCGTCGCTTTTGATGGTAAATGGCAGCCGACGGGACGGGAGGTCTTTGAACTCCAGTTCTAAGATGCCTTCACGCGGGATCACGCCCCGGATCACCCCCGTCAGGCTGTACTCCCGGTTGCGCCCCACCTTGCGGGCAAACGGTTCCAGCTCGATTTGCGTCTTTTTGGGCCATTGCACCGAGGCAAACGGAGTCGCCAGCCGCCAGAACCCCTTGGTCGCTAGTTCCGGTGCGAACAGCACGAAGCCCAGACACGCGGCCGCAAACAGCCCTGCGCCCAGGCTAGCGGTTTGCAGGCCTCGGCGATCGACAATTTTGCCGAAGTCTAAGTTGGCGACTCGGGCGATGGTGCGCCGGACGGCCTCGTTGCGCATTGAGTGCGATTCGCCTGAGGGGCTGTTGCGTTGTTGGTCGAGAAACTGCACGGTGCTGGCTAAGGCGTCATTGAGCGTCGGGTGGCGTTCCTCAATCCGCAACGCCAGCGACAAGTCGTCCATCGGCTGGGACAGCGGCCGTATCAGGTAAAACCAGCTAACCAACCCCGCGGCGCTGAGGGTGGCGACTAGCACGACGGCCCGCACCAGAGCAAACAGATCGTATAGGTAGTCGATCCAACTCACCGTTAGGCCGACAGCCAACACGAGTGCGATCAGGTAGGCTAGCCCTCGCCAGGTCGCCACCAGACGCAATTGCCATCGCAGAGCAGCGAGTCGGCTATGTAGTTTATCCCCTTGGGAGATCATCGCAAAGCTCTCCTGTCTTCCCGAAAGGAAGACGATTGCCGATCACAACAAGTTTTTCTGTTTGCGGAGCAACCATTCACTGGTCAACAACCCTAACGCCAGCACAAACAGCAGCCAGGAGTTCCAGATCACCATCGGCCGGCCTGTGGCCATCACCGAAACGCGTTCGCCTTCAGGTAATTCGTCGATGAGCCGATTGACCTGATCGAGCGTGTAGAATTGGCCTTTGCTGATTTCAGCGGCCTTTTTCATCTCTTCGGCATTCATGCGCAAGTATTCCATCTCGCCGGGCGGCGCAAGCACTTTGCACTGGACGGTCGGCCGAGGCTTGGCATCGGGTTCCAGGAGGCTGAAGCGGTATTCGCCCTCGGGTGTCTGCGTCAGCGTCGCCTCGTAGGTGGCCCGCGAGCCTTCCAGCATTGACAACTTCACCACCCGGGTTTCACGCTCGGCCGGCTTGCCGATCGGGTGTCGCTCCACCTGCACCTTCACTTCGGTGTCCTTGGGCGGTGGTTTTTCGTCATCGGGGAAACGCACGGTCATCTTGATCGGCTCGCCTCGCCGGTAGGGCGTCTGCCGATCCAGCCGTAGCTCCAACCGGCCGACCTTGCTGCGAGCCATGTAGCGGACGGCCTGGATCCAGAACTGGTTGTAGTGGGCCTGGTCTTCGCGCCAGTTCCAACGCCAGGTTTCACTGACGCCCAAAAACAGGCAACGGCCCGCGCCGGCGAAGTGTTGCAACACTAGCGGCAAGCGTTCGCCCTTTTTGCTGACCTTGGCTGTCGGATGCACCGCCAACGCTTCGGCAGCGCGTTTGGGCGTGTAGCCGTCGGCAAACCAGAAGAATTCTTTGAGTCGGCCCCAGATTTCTTCGTTTTCGCGTTCATCGGCACTGAAGCGGAAGATGGGGTGCATTCGGCCGGCCGGCGTGAGTTCCAAACGGTAGAGGTCGACGCGGTCTTCATCCAGGTCGTCCCGTTCGAGCGTCACGTCCAGCGGCAGCACGTCCTTGAGAGGCGTGTTGCGGTAGGCGCGGGGCGAGAACCGCTCACCGCCCAGCACGATCAGCCCTCCGCCACGCTCCTGAACGAATTCGGCTAAGTCTTTCAGATGCCCCCCCAAACGCTCGGGATCGACATCGCCCAGGATCACCACATCGTAACTCCACAGGTCTTCCTTGGCCGTGTGCGTGTCGGCCATCCGGAAGGGGGTAGGCAGATTGGCAAGCAAGGTGCGATCCTGGGTGTGGGCATCTGCATCGGCATCTTGCAAGAAGACATGCAAGTTGACGCTTTTGTTTCCTTTGATGCGGTTGCTCTCGCGTTCTAGTAGGGTTTTCAGGTAATGGTACTCGTAGCGGCGGTAGCCCTCGACATAAAGCACGTTCACCTGTTTGGCTTCGCGGACCAGGATGGTTTTTTCGATTTGGTTGTTCTCTTTGTCGGTCTCACCTTCCAGCACCGGCGTGCGGAGCACGTACACCTTTTCCCCCGCCTCGGTAGGCCGGTGCATCATCTGAACATTGACCGTGCGATCCTCGCCGCCGGCGGAGATCGTCTTGGTATCGAGAGGCCGATCTTTGCCTTTCTCATACAGAGCGACTTGGAAGTTGCCCGCAGGCAAGCCCTGGGCCGTCAGCTTCAACGCGAAGACGATCCGGTCGTTGACATAGACGGCGTCCTGGGCGCGTAGATCGTGCAGCGACAGATCCTTCGGCTCGTGGGCATCGCCGACACCGACGAAGAACAACGGCACGCGTAACGAGTCGGCATATTTTGCGACCCGTTCGAGGCTCTCGCCCTCGGTAACGACCCCATCGGTATAGACGACTACAGCAGCCAGAGACGACCCGCGGAAGTCGTTAAGCACCTGACGGATGGCGGTACCGATCTGGGTGCTATCATGTTCGGGGATAGCCCGTAGATCACGAATCGCCTTCAGCGACGGTTCGATCTCTGCGGAGTTGTTCACGTCGTGGAGTTTTTGAGCCCGCGAGGCGAAGCGGTAAATGTGCAGCCGCACCTTGCGTTTGGTTAGCATCTGCCGCAGAAACTCCTCGTCGTGGGTCAACAGCGTTTGCACTAACCGCAACCGGTTGGCCGAGGTCGCCCCGGGCGTACTAGCCAGTTGCTTGGCCAGATCTTGCTTTTCTTCGTCGGTCAGTTCGGCGAGGCGAGCCAGGGCTTCAGCGGCTTCGCGAACTTTGGGGTCGCGGTACTGGTCCAGGGTGCTCATGCTGCCTGAGTCGTCCACTAGGAGGACTAAATCGGGCCAGCCTTGCCGCTCGAAGTACAACTGAATTTGCGGTAGAAAGACCGTGAGTACCAGCAGCAGCAAGCCTAGTCGTAGCGTCCAGATCAACGCTCGGAAGCGGTTGGTGATGTGGTTGCCCTCTTGGCGGTAGATTAGCCCAATCAGCACCCCGGCCACCACCGCCAAGGTAGCGATCAGCCACGGGTCGGCCTTGCCGTCGTAAAAGTAACTGTTGTACTCCAGTCGCCAACGGCTATTTTCCCCTGGAGTGGGGGGGGGCACATCGAGGGCACGCTCGACACTCGAGCGCAAAAATTCCGGCAAAAAGCCGAGAAAATCCCCCGTGAGCCGGTCGTGGATCAGCACTCCCGCCACGGCGGCTAATCCGGCCAGAAACAGCCACGGGGCAGCCCAGATGGCCCTCAGCCACCAGACATTCTTCAGCAGCGGCGCTTGCTCCATCGCTGAAGTGCTGGCGGAGTAATGGCCGAACCGCCAGGCGAAGAGGACTTCCAGGAATAGTAGACCCAGCAAGATGAGCAAGAGGATACGAGCGATAGGCGGCCCCTGCGGCGCGTAGTAGACCTCGGTGCTTTCTTGGTCCGTAGGCGTGGCATGAACCACGTTGGCCAAGTCGGTCACCACCTGGACATCCCATTCGGGATAAGTCCGCTGGAGTTCATCGGGCGTCGTCCGCGTCAAGTTGCTCTCGCTGGCCTGCTGGTCCTCGGTGCTGGCCGGCACATTCACGGCAAAGAAATATTCACGCGGCGCGGAGCCGAGCGTCACTTTGTAGATGCCTGCGAGATCGGTTTCAGCGAAACGCACCACACTGCCATCGCCGAACGGTTGGGCAGGGACCCGACGTGGGCCGTTGTCGCTGTCGAGTCCTTCCCGGGGGGTTTCGATGCTGGCCTCGGCCCCAACGGTCAGAGCCGGCAGATGCAGTTCCATTGGTTCGCCGACCACCAGAGCGCGTTCACGCAGCCGGGCACTGGCTGCATGGTAGAGCGTCTCTTGCATCAGCGGTGGAAAGCTGGGCGAGGTTGGCCAATTGCCCCAATCGGAATTGAGCGTCGTGTTGATAAGAATCACCCGCCCTCGGCCGGACATGGCGCGATCGGCTTCGTCGCGCACCAGTTTATCGGGCAGCGGCGGACGCCACTCGATCATCGCTGGGCCACTGCCGATCTTCTCACGCGTTGGAGCCACTTGGCCCGGTGGAACGAACGGCCCGTAGCCCAGAATCGTTCGCGGCATTTCGCCCAATAAGGCACGGGCTGGCCGAGTTTGCATCATCGTGGTGAACAGCGGCTGAAGCAACCGCTCCCGGGCGGCGGCATCCTGAAACAGCCGCAACGGGTCGTAGCGGTCCGCATCGCGAGGCATGGTCAGTTGAAAGCCATAAGGAGGTTTGATACGCTGAGGCCCGATCAGTTCGACTGGCAACAACCCCTTGCCATCTCGATATAAATTGGCATTATAATTGCTAACATCAACTCGGTCGCCTAGAACGATTACCAAGCCGCCGCCGCGACGCACATGGGCTTCGAGCCGTTTGACTTCCCCCTCGCTCAGGCGGGCGACATCGCACAGCACCACCGCGTCATAGTTCTCCAGCGGCACCGCCCCCAACTGCACCGTGGGAATGACCCGGGGTCGGGCCGTGATATAGGATGGAATGCGTTCGCCCTCCTCGAAAGGCAACAGAGCGAACCGCAGCCAGCCGGTCGCCTGGTCGAACAACTCTGGGGCCTGCTTTCCATTGACCAGCAGAATGGGAAAAGTGTTGCGAACCCGTAAAATCATCGTCCGGGTGTCATCGACCTCTAGCTGATCGTTGGCGATCGTCACTTGCACCACATAGTCGCCCGGCTTGGCAAAGCGATACGCAAACGCCACCGGGGTCTGTTGGCCTCGTTGGGCCGTCACCAGGGTGGTGGCTACCTCCTTCAGAACGAGCGATTCCTCGCCAGCTGCTTCGCGTGCCCGACCAACGCTGAGCTTCACGCTTACATCACTGCGAGTATCGCCATAGTTGAACAAAGTCGCCTGGATGCGTACCTCGCTGGTCGTGGTCGCCACTGGCTCCAGCAACTCCAGCCCGGTGATCGCCAAGTTGTTGGCCTTGTCCAGACCGGCATCGACAAAGATCGCCTTGGCCCCCAGCTGCTTGAAGGTGTTGATGGCGTTGGTCAGGTCGCCTGGTCGCTGGGCGATCCAGCCGGAGCGTTGCATATCCGTGACGAAATACACCTCCTTGGCCGGAAACTTGCCCGGTGAGGCGCGTAACAGTCCGGCCACCGTGGTCAGCGTGCCGGCGAGATCGGCGTTGCCATGCGTGACCTTCAAGGAGCGGATTTCTCGGGCCACGCGGCGGGCATCCTCCGACGGCTCCGGGACAATACGTCGGGGAGAAGCGGCCATCAGCACAACACTGAACCCATCGCCGCTAGTGCCTTGGTTGACGATGGTTTCGGCGAGTTGGCGGGCTTTGTCGAAGCAGGTGCCCTCGGCGGTTTTCAGGCTCATGCTAAACGAGCCATCCAAGACGATGATTTTGTGGGTGCGAGTGGAGGTGGTGAGGACTCCCTTGCTGCCCTGGGGGTTGAACCAACGCCACCACTCTTCGGCCCAGCCGGTGACGCTGGTCATGGCCAGGATGAGCGTCAGCAGAGCAAGGCAGCGGACCAATAGGAGCAGTAGTTGCTCGATGCGCATTTTGCGGGCGGTTTTGCGTTGGGCGGCCAAGAGGAAGCGCATGGCGGCCCACTCGACGATTTTGAAGCGACGACGATTGAGCAAGTGGATCAGGATGGGCACCGAGACGGCTGCCCCAGCTACTGCGGCAACCGAGAGGGGGCCTTCAAACAAGACGGCAAGAAGCAGCAAGCTAGGGGTCATCAGGTCGGACCTCAGCGGGAGCGGGCCAAGCGGTGAGCGAGGTAGGCAGCCAGGGCAGTGCCCAGCGAGTTGTCCGTTCGCAACGGGACGAAGTCGATGTTTTGCATCAGGCAGCCTTTCTGTAGGGCGGCATTGAAGCTCTCGATCTGTTCGAGGTAGCTTTCGCGCAGGCTGCGTGGGTCGGTAAGCAACTCGGGGTATTCTTCCAGCCCCTTAAAGAGTGTTGCTTCGGTGAACGGAAACGACAATTCCGCCGGATCCAACACCTGCATGACAATCACCTCGTGTCGTTTGTGTCGCAAGTGTTTCAACCCCGCCAGAATGTCGTCCAACTCATCAAAACAATCCGACAACACTAATAGAATCGCCCGCCGACCAATCCGTTCGGCCAGGTCATGAAAGATCGGCGCTAGCCGAGTTCGAGTAGGACCAGGGCCACGGTTCAGGAGGTTGACGACCTGCTTGAGATGGGCCAGCTGCGTGCTGGGCCGAACAAAGGCCCGCACAGCCTCATCATAGGTCACTAGACCGATGCCATCTTGTTGCTGCAACGTCAAATAGGCCAAGGCTGCCGCCGCCATGCAGGCGTAGTCATACTTGCGAACCAGCGGCTGCCCATCGGGGCCTTTAGGACCGGAGCCGTAGCGCATCGATTCGCTGGCATCGACGAGCAACCACAGATTAAGGTTTGTCTCTTCTTCGTATTGTTTGATGTAAAAACGCCCTAGCCGCGCGTAGACCTTCCAGTCCAGATGCTTCAGATCGTCGCCCGGCACATACTCGCGATGCTCCACAAATTCGACCGAAAAACCGTGATAGGGGCTTTTGTGCATGCCGCTGAGGTAGCCCTCGACAATCAGCCGGGCTTGCAACTCCAGGCTACGCACCTTCGCCAGTGCCAGCGGATCGAGATATTTGGGTAGCTCACTCATGACCGGATGTGCCCGTTTCGTTCATGTCCATCACCCGAAAAATCCAAATCACCTTCTCGGCCTCATAAACGGCGTAATACAAACGCACGGGAGCACAAGCCACCGAGTAGACTGGACGACCACTGGGCAGCCAGTAGGCCATTTCCCCTGTTTCGTGAGGGGCGGTGCGAATCTGGTGTAACAAGGTCCGGGCGGCTTCATACACTTCCTCTGCTCGCCTCAAGTCGAGATAGTCAATCAGGATACCGGCGAGTTGATCTTGGCACACTTGGTTGATGGTGATTTGGTATCTCATTCGACTTCCGA
>JBDNDE010000360.1:0-4349 GCA_046719305.1 Gemmataceae bacterium
TGCTCGCCGCCTTGCCCGATCGCCAGCAACGCCTGTTGTTCAGCAGGGTCTACGGCACCGATCGCGGTATTAACTTCGAGGGCAAGTACCACATCCTCTACTTGCCGGAAGCACTGGATTTGGTTGCTGCCCGCGAGAAACTCTCCCTCACCCAACTCGAACAACGCCTCGCTCCGGTGCGGCAAAAACTCTTCAATCTGCGAGCCAAACGCCAACGACCGTTTGTTGATACTAAGGTGCTCACCGCGTGGAACGGCCAAATGATCGCTGGCCTAGCGCGGGCCAGCGTGGCCCTGGACGACAAGACGTTGCGTGAGCGTGCCATTCGCTCGGCCGAGTTTGTCCTGAAAAACCTTCGCACGTCTGAAGGACGACTAAGGCGGTCGTGGGCAGCGGCCCCAGGAGAGAAGCCCCAAGCACGTTTCAATGCGTACTTAGATGACTATGCCTATCTGGTGCATGGATTGTTGACACTCTACGATGTCACAGGTGATAAGAAATGGCTCGATGAATCGCGCGCTCTTTCAAAACATATGTTTGATCTCTTTGCTGATAACAAAGGTGGTTTCTTCTACACTTCCAACGATCATGAAACTCTTTTCGTGCGCGGCAAAGATAGCTTCGATGGCGCACAGCCGGCCGCTAACAGTGTCGCGGCCAGCAATCTGGTTCGGCTTTGGCAACTTACCGGCGATGCGTTGTATCAGAAGCAGGCTCAACAAACCCTACGCAGCCTGGCCGGCCTAATGCGAAATCAACCGACCTCGTTGTGCTGGGCTGCTGACGCCCTGGGCGAATATCTGGCCCACGCGGTCAAGAAGAAATAAGTGACCCACGCGGTCAAGAAGAAATAAGCGGCGTAAACGAAGTAACTGACAGACTCGCGACCAACCACAGCAGGGAGTCCCGCCTCGATGTTACCTATTACGATTGTTGTGCTGGCGGGTTGTTTGCAAACCGGCCTGGCGATCGGTTTAGTTACTGCCCTAAAACATCAGGCCGCACGTCGGCCCGACCTGCCCGATGAGCCAGGCAGAGGGCTGCTCAGTGCCTTCAACTTCCTGCTCATCGCCTTGTTGCTAACGGCCTCGGTAGTGCTGGACCTTCTGGGAACACGCACGGGCTTTCTCGTGGCTTGCCTTTCGCTTTCCTTGGGCCTGGCGCTGCTGTCGCTGAGTCGGCCCTCGGGGAAGGCCAGCGCCCAGTTTATCCTGGCCGGTCTCGGGGCGACCATGCTCTACCTCGTCACCCTGCATCTGATGCCGCGTGGCCTCTTGGGCGAGCAAAAGGTCGTCGCCTCCATGCTTTTTGGCTTCGTGTTGATTGGCCTAGGCGGCTTGCTGGCTGGTCCCCTTTTGGAGATTCTCCTACAGGTGATCGGCTACCGCTTCACGATGCTTGGATTTGGGGGGTTGGCTCTGGGGCCACTGGGGTTGGCTCTAGCAGCGGAGGCCAACTTATTCCCGTCGCTAGCCAACGGGGCCAACACAGGGCAAGCAACCGGGCTGCCGGAGATCAACCTTTTCCCCCCGGCCCCCAACTACGACCCGATCGCTCTACTTCGCGAACCTCGCATCTGGTTTGCCGGCTTGGTCTTTGCTTTTTACGCACCGCTGGAGTCGTTCGTCACCGTTTGGGTCGCCACTTATTTGCGACAGCAAAATCAACTTGATCGCTCGGCCCACTGGCTAGGTTGGTTCTGGCTCACCTTCCTCGGCTCTCGTGTGCTGATTGGTGTCCTACAACACGTTTGTTCTATCGACGATGGTTATCAGCCAGCCTTGCTTATCTGCTCGGCCTTACTGGCTGCGGTGTTTCTCGGCAACCTCACTGGCTCTAGTTCCACGATCACTGCCCTGTATGGCGTGATCGCCCTGGGCTTCGTCCTGGGTCCGGTGCTTCCCACGCTCTTGGCTACGCTCTCGCGAGTGCCTCAAACCGGTAGCGCACCGAGCCTGACGTTCGCTCTGGTGCATTCTGTCGGTGCCATCGGCAGCGTAGTACTGGCTCCCTTGGTCCATAGCAGCGCCGAGGAACAGACACCACAACAAGCCCTCTGGGTACCGTTGATTCTGGCTTTGCTAATGACAGCTGCCGCCCTGTTGTACACCTTCACTGGTCGATGAGTCGTATCCTTCGGGTGAACTGCCTTTCTGGATCGGTGTGGTAGATTTGGGAGGAGGAGATTCTCTCGAGATCCTCTTCAATGCCGACCACCAAGAAGCTTCGGCCCAAGGATCGGCCGCTGGCCAACGATTTCGTTTCGGACGAGGCGTTCGACCGGCTCATCGCGGCCTGGTTCGGCCACATGGCCCGCGTGCTGGAACCGAGCCGCGGCTTCACCATCTGGGGCGGCTACGCCAACTGTGCCAACTACCCGCCGTTCCTCAAGAAGCACGGGCTGTACTTCTCGCAAGGCATCGTCTGGGACAAGCAGCACCCGGTGTTGACCCGAAAGGATTCACGGGGTAGCCGTGTGGAGCGGGTCAGGTTTGGATGGGAGAGGAGAAGATTTCACAGCAAACGTGGAGAGTAGGGTGTGAATGCCATGGCCGATTGGCCCATGATCTTTTCGTGAAGAAATTCTGGGGCATGTAATGATGGCAGGATTGGGCCCGTTGCACATGCAACGAAACTTTGCACAACCTACTTAATTCCGATAACACTTTGCACTGATTTAATTCGTTCCAAATGAACAGGATTGTCGGCTTCTGTTGGCTCTTGCTGAACAATAATCAGCCAGCCAATCGAATCAATCTGTTGAATCAATGAAGGCTTAGGCACATTAAGATTGTGTGCAAGCCTGTTGCTTAAGTATAGCATCCAATCAACAAAAGGCGCGTCTGCTGCAAAGTTGCGATTGCTCATTCCCTCCAACGACATCACGCCTGCCCAATCGGGATCCCAGGAAGTCGCTGTCGCCGCAAGCACGGTTGCCATGTGACTAGCCTGGATCAAATCTCCAAGTTCTTCAGGAAGGTTCATTATTACACAGTTTCCTCCGATTCCCGGCACGGTAGAATATAAACCACAAGTAATATTCAATCCGACCATCTTGGATGATTTTGCACCATTCCACATACCGACATGAAAGCCTAGCTCATCCATAACTTCTCCTCGAATGTCTCTTCGTTGCCTTCCCTTTTCAAGAAAGTCGACAAGAAAAGTTATGTTTTTGAAGTCAATCTCCTTTTGTTTTGCTTTTCGACGAGATGTGGTTTTCTCAAACCACGAAGTGAACGCAGCATCACAAGCAGACAGTGCAGACAGAAACTGAGATAACCTCTCGGCACAAGCATCGATCGGTTCTTTACGTGCTTTCCAATATGCGCATAACTTATAGTGCATTCTTATATCCATCTATGGCAATGGTGGTGTGTGAACTACAGTGATTCCTGTGATGTTGTTCTGCCGAAGGAGGTTCTGCATAGCAGTGGCCGCATCTGCTTCGGCAACGTGCCATGTAATCGGCGTTCCATTTGCTGCGGCAACTTGCCGTCTGGCTTGATCGACAAGTGAGTCAGCTCCACGATACCATGGATGGAACTGACCGTTTCGCACAAATGTGGCATACCCCGGCCCTTTGGCATCAATCAAACCACTCGCGTTGACGCCATCAAACTTGACACCGTTGACTATATATGATTGGCCAGTTCGGCCGGTAATCTGCTGTTGGTAGGCTTTTGCCCTAGCAGACATTGCTTCGTTTACAGTTCTCCACTGTCCTCGCGATATACCTACGGCTGCAGTACCTCCGCCACGAGTGGTAGCTATCCGAGCGCCAGCCGGAACCACAGCCATGCCAACGGTCGCCGTTGGCCCAATGATGTAGGTGTCCCGGTAGGCATCGATGCCCGTGCGACGCAACTCCGCGACGGTCCCTGTTAAGTCCACTCCGAACTCTTGAGACCAGCCGCTGGCCACTGTGGAACTGAAGTCGGTTTGTCGATTCTGCCGGAACCACTGATCCCAATTCCCGACACTATCGGCCCAGAATCCCGTCGTCCCCTGAACCCGATGCAGCGGAACAAACATGGCTTGGCCATCGACAAAACGCCGCACATAAGACTGGCCGTTGACCTGTACAAGGACACCGATGAATTGTCGTGGGCCGTCTCCCCGCCAAACCCATCGTTCAGGGACATACCAAACCAGCGTCTGTCCAGATCCATCACCTCGAAAGTCGATCCGATCAAGCCCGCTTGGATCGAGAAACGTAGTTGGCGTATTGCCCACATAGCGATAGAGGTTGGCATCGCCCGCAGCGAAACCCAGCGGGTCTTGGGTGGTCCAGCGGCCGGTAGTCGGGTCGAGGTAGCGGGCGCGGTTGAAGTACAGCCCGGTCTCGG
>JBDNDE010000361.1:0-4332 GCA_046719305.1 Gemmataceae bacterium
ATGCCTGCCACCCCCAGGGAGAGGAACGAGCGTCGCGAGAACCCATCGCAGTAACGAGCCGTGGAACCAGCATGCAGGGAGAACATCGTCGAGAGACCTCCACGTTGGAGAGCAACCCAGGCAGGAAGAGTTAGGGAAGGTGGGCGAGTCGATCGCGTTCTGCTCGAACGCGGATAAATCGTTTAGTAGCTATTTTACTCTATCGGCTTGATGGAGGGGAGAGGGAAAATAAGTCGGACGACGATTGGGATGCGCGGTTGTCCTGGTTCCGATTCTGCGCTCCGCACCTTCCACCGCCTCTCGCTCCTATTCGCCAACCGCTAGTGAGTTGTCGGCTTCCGCCTGTCGAAACTCATCGGATGGCTCCCCGGAGCTAGCCTGGTTCGCCCCCACTAGGGGGTCGCAGACGTGGTTGATGTCTAGCACTGAGATCTTTTGACTGCCTGTTGGCAGAAATGCATCGAAATGGCCTTTTAAGGGGACGATTTCCGGCCTCGACGGGAAGACGATTTCCGGCCTCGACGGGAATCTGCCCTAGGGGAGGCCAATGCGGATAGCTGCAGAAACGCGTCCATCCATCGCCCCCACTGTCGCTGGGAAAAGAAGAAACCGCCGGCTTGTACCGGCGGCTCGTTGTTTGGTGCGGCTAGGTCAGTTTACTTGTTGAAGATGAACTCCTTTGTGTTCAACAGGGCCCACAAGATGTTTTCGTAGGCCAGCTTTTTGTTCGACGCATGCTTGGCCAGATGCTCCACGGCCACCTGTCGCTGTTCGTCGGTGGCTTTGCGGGCGAAGGCCCACAGGAACAGTTCGTCGACCTTCTCAGCATCGGGGCGGGTGTCCATGGGGTTGGCTAGTTGTTCGGCCCGGCCACCGCTACGAGCGAGTTTGCCCTGAACTTCGTCGCTGTTGAGGAGGTGCAAGGCTTGAGCGAGGTTTGCTTCGCTGACCCGCTCGCATTCGCATGCGCTGATGCGTTGGGGCCGACCGAACACATCCAGGAAGTAGGATGGGAACGACTCATCGGGCAACATGATGGCCCGATTGGGCGCGAACCGATCCGTCGGCAAGCCGTTGAACGCAGCAGGGGAACCGGCGACTTGATTGACGGCGTCAAAGAGGACCTCAGCAGACATGCGGCGCGGGTAGTAGCGGGCATAGTTTTGCTTGTCGTGCTTGTTGAATTCATTAGGCATCGAGCTAAGCTGATACGTTCGGCTCTTGACGATCACCTTGATGAGATGTTTGAGGCTGTAGTTGTGGTCGACAAGCTCCTTGGCCAGGGCGTCGAGCAATTCGGGGTTGCTGGGAGGATTGGTCACCCGCATATCGTCGAGCGGATCGACGATGCCTCGGGCGAAGAAGTGCGCCCAGTAACGGTTCGCTACCGCTCGGGCAAAGAAGGGGTTGTCCTTGGCCACCATCCAATCGACAAGCTTCTGACGCGGGTCTTCCAGCGAGCTAATTTCCATCGGCTTGCCGGCCAGGGGGCGATATTCCGCCGGCTTGCCGGTCTTTTTGTTCTGCACGTTACCCCGCGAGGTAGTGAAGACGGCCAAACGACTGCCGTTTTGTTGATTGGAGCCGAGTTCAGGGATCTGCGTCCGACCGATGCGGCCGAAGAAGGCGGCCAAGCCCCAATAGTCGTCCTGGCTCCATTTCTCGTAGGGGTGGTGGTGGCACTGAGCGCACGCCAAGCGTTGGCCGAGGAAAACTTGGGCGGCATCGTCCACAAACTCTTCAGGCTTGGTCAACTCCTTGTACCACACCGTCGGCGGGCTAGTCTGCTCGTCGCCGGTTGCCCCCAGAATGTCGCGGACGAATTCGTCATATGGTTTATCGCTGGCAATCGACTTGCGAATCCAGGAGTGGAAGGCAAAGGTGCCTTTGGCTCGCTCCGGCTGGTTCCGCCGCTTCACTCGCAGGATGTCGGCCCATTTGTTCGCAAAGAAATAAGCATATTCCGGCGTTTCGAGCAACTGGTCGATCAACTTGTCACGCTTATCCGGTGCTTTGTCGGCCAGGAAATCATTCACCTGCTTGGGTGTGGGCAGGGTGCCGCACAGGTCTAGCATTACCCGGCGGATAAACTCGGCATCGGTACACAAGTCCGATGGAACCAAGCCGAGCGTCTTCCACTTGGCCGAGGTATGCTTGTCGACGAGGGTCTGAATCGGGAAGCTGTACTCGGGAATCTTGGCACCTAGCGGCACCGTGGCCCGGAAGGTGGCCACATGCTCCTGGTAACGGACCATGATAGCCGCCTCGCCACTGAGCGATAGGGTACGGACCAGGGCGGAATCGCTGACCACAGCGATTTCTTGATCGTTGGTTTCGTACTGAGCGCGACGGGTAATGTCTTCGATGGTGCCATCACTGTAGTGGGCATAAACGGCGAACTGCTGCGTGGCGTTTCGGCTCATGACCACATGTTCGGGATAAACACTGATTTTAGTGACAGTGGGATCGGTCTTCTCACCGAAGGGCATACCGCTGGCAATCCAGCGACGAATCAAGCGGTATTCATCGGAACCGACTTCCAGACGCTTGCCACCGCCGTGGGCCACTTGGCCTACTGCTTTGGTCAACAGCAGCGAGGCTTCCGGGGCCGAGGGCAACAGACGACGGCCGCGGCCCTCCTTGAGCAGCGTCATATAATCGAGTTCCGGCTCGAAGCCCAGCAGCGACAGCCGGAAGCCGTTCTGCCCGGATTGCTTGCCGTGGCAGCCGCCCGCGTTACAGCCCAACTTCGTAAAGATCGGCACGATCTGATTGCCGAAGTTGATCGGCAAATCCACATCACAATGGGTTGCCGTCACCGGTATGGTCACGCTTTTGCCGGCGAAGCTGGCTTTGATGGTGGTGCTACCGTTGCCGATCGGTACCACACGACCCGAGGTGGTAACCCGAGCGATTTTGTCGTCAGCCGATTCGTATTTGACCTCTCCGGTCAGGTCAAAGGTTTTGCCATTGCTCAACAAAGCGGTGACGATCAGTTGGTTGGAATCATCCAGACCTTTGAGAGTGACCTTCTCTGGTTTGAAGGTGATCTGATTAATCTCGGCGGCCGTGGGCAACACCACCGGTGGCAGCGAAGCCGGAGCAGAATCGGTAGCTGGATTGGCGAGAGCCAAGCGAGAAAAAGCGAAAACTGCAGCCAAAGCGAGCCAGGGAGTGTGCTTCATGAACGAGTCCCCCCCGAGGGTGGAAAAGGTGGGTTTCAGGCAGGTGGGCGGAAGGTAGCTTACTACTATTCTCTCGTGTGGGCGGCTGCTTTGCAAGAGGGAGCCTCAGAAAAACGCCTCGATCCGCCTCTCGGCAACAACTGCCTGAATAAGGGCTTCATGCAATAAGGGCTTTATGCAATCGGCGTGAGAATCTCCCCCTTGCCCAAGCTCAGCCGGTCGCCGCACCAGCGCCGCATCGGCCGACAAGCTAGCCGGGCCGGTGCGAAGCCCAACGCGCGCAAGTGACGCAAATACAACTCGAGGAACAGCGGTTGGATGACGCCGGCCTCGGTAAAACTAGGCAACAGCGGCGGCGCTTCGGCGAACAGAGCCACGGTGCCTCGTTTCATGCCTGCCCCCAGACGCGCCCCCGCGGCTGCGAAAGCCAACAGAGTACCGGCGATCAGGCCGCCGCCAGAGAAATCGCCCAGTCGACCGCCCACGGCGATCAGGCCGCGACGCATGGTGATACCGGTTTCCTGACCGGCGTTGCCATCGATAAGAATTTCCCCGCCGCGCATCCCCCGCCGTGCTCCGCGATAAGCGGCCCCAGCGAGATCGGCCGCGCTGCCGTGTACCCAGATGCGACCGCCATGCATCTCGGCCCCGAGCCAATCGCCTGCATCGCCGTGGATGTGCAGTTGACCGCCAGTCATCTCGGCACCGGCATGCATGCCGACCGATCCATGAACGATTAAGCACCCCTGAGACATGCGATGGCCAATGTACTTAACCCGTGAAAGGTCGCCGAACAAATGAACCTCGTCGGGGGGGGTAGCTTCGATGTGGAAGAACTCACCCAACGAGGCAGAGTGGTTGCCGTGCCAGACCGGCAAGCGGGCGATCTGGTCTATCGATTTGCCAAGCAACTGATCCGGCGTGAGGCACTCCGCCTCTAGAGGAATCAGCCCAGCAATTTGATGGTTATAGTGAAGCGTCGGCATAGTCCTTCAACAGCGTTCGAAGAGGAAAGTGAACAGGTCCGAGCTTGCCGCCGTAATTGCCGGCTGTGATTTGCACCAATGCGGTTCGGTGCGTGCAGGCGGCCAGGATACCGGCCCGCATGGCTGATTCGACGGCAACCTGATCCAGACCGTCTAGCACG
>JBDNDE010000362.1:0-4312 GCA_046719305.1 Gemmataceae bacterium
AGCCAGGGTATGCAAGCCATCGATGTTTTGGGTGATCAGGGTAAAGCCCGTCCCAAGCCGGGCTTCCAGTGCGGCCAAGGCACGATGTCCGTCGTTTGGTTCAATGCGGCGAAGGGCATGGCGGCGCAGATTATAGAAACGCCAAACCAATCGTGGATCGCGGGCAAACGCCTGGGGCGTGGCCACCTCTTCAACGCGATAGCCCTCCCACAAGCCGCCCGCACCGCGAAAGGTCGGTACCCCGCTTTCCGCCGAGATGCCCGCGCCGGTCAGCACTGCTACCCGCCGGGCCGCCCGTAGCAACTCGGCTGCCCGGTTTAGCCCGGCGTCTTGTTCGGCAAAATCAAACGAGGCATGCACCAGCGGCTCCTTTCGCACCAGCAGCATGCAGTTATTCTATAGACACGCCCCAAACATGGCTCACGGGACAGCCTTCGCCAGCAGGAATTTATTCCGATGCCCGAACGATCCGGCTAAGGCTGACAGCGTTGTCCCAACTCGCAATGCATTGCTTCTTTAAAAAATGTCCAGCCTGTACAATCCTTGATATACATGCCGGACAAAGGCTGCAAACCGGAGGCCATGAACAGGGGACGTTTCGCGCTACTTCACCGGGTGGAAGCGTGCGCCCAGTTCGGCATACTTTGCCTGTTTAACAGCCAGTTGCTCGCCCTGCGATTGCGCCCAACTCAAAATGCCACCTTTATGGGGTGGGAAACCGATGCCCAGAATCAGGCCCATCTCCAGTTCGGCCGGAGTGGAAACGATCCCCTCGGCCAACACGCGTGTGGCTTCGGCATACATAGGTAAGAAGAGACGATCTTGAATTTCTTCTATGCTCATTTCCTTGCGCTTACCCAGTTTCGCCAGCAACTCGGCCAGAACAGGATCGTCGGCCCCTTTGGCGTCCTTGCCGAGGTTGGCGTAGTTGTAGAAACCGGCTCCGGTTTTTTGGCCGAGCCGACCCATCTGCACCAGCTGGGGCAAGATCGTAGTTTGCACAGCGCGATCGGGGAAGGCCTGTTGCAGCACGCCGCCTGCATACAGTGAGGTATCCAGGCCCACGAGATCTTGCAGCGTGATCGGCCCCATCGGCATGCCGAAGGCGACAGCGGCCTTGTCGATGGCCCGCGGAGACACGCCTTCTTCTAAGAGCAACAGCGCCTCATTCAGATAAGGGAACAGCACGCGATTGACCAAGAAACCGGGGCAATCTCGCACCACAATGGGCGTCTTGCCGATGCGGCGAGCCAGCGCGACCAGGGTGGCCACGGTGGCGTCATCGGTTTGCATGCCGCGGATCACCTCGACCAATTGCATGCGATCAACGGGGTTGAAAAAGTGCATGCCCGCGAACCGCTCCGGGGCCTTAAGCTCCTTGGCCATCCGGCTAATGCTGATCGTGGAGGTGTTGCTGGCGAGAATGGCCCCTGGCGGCAGCAGCGGCTCGACCTGGGCAAAGAGGCTCTTTTTGGCCTCTTCGTTCTCGACGATGGCCTCGATGACCACATCGCGATCGGCCAAGGCATGAGTCGTCCGTGAGGTGCCTAGCAGGGCCAACGAGTGGGCCGCCTCTTGAGCGGTCATCCGACCAATCTCGACACGGCCGAGCAGCGACTTGCTGATATTTTGAAGGGCTTTTTCCAGAGCGGGCGGGGAGTTGTCGAGCATCAGCGTAGGCAGGCCCCGACGCACATGAGCGGCGGCAATGCCCGCCCCCATGAGGCCGGCCCCGACGACACCAACTTGATGCACGGTGCGCGGCTCGAGGCCAGCTGGGGCACCGGTGATCTTACTGATGGCCTGGGTCATGAAGAAGACGTTGATAAGGTTGCGTGAAATCGGGCTGCCGACCAGCGGAACGAATTCCTCCGTCTCGAAGACCAACGCCTCGGCCAAAGGTAGGTTGACGCCCTTTTGGATCGCTCGCAAGGCCGCCTCGGGCGCGGGGTAGACGCCAGCGGTCTTGGCTTTCACTTGAGCAGTGGCGGCGGCAAAGGCAAACGAGGCTTGCTCCTCGCTCAGACCGACCGGTTGAGCACGCCGCACGCGGGCTTCGCGCCAGCCGCCTTGGGTATGCGCTTGCTGGACCAGGGCAAGGGCACGTTCCAACAGCTGGGCCGAGGGCACCACATCGAACACCAAGCCGATCTCCAACGCCCGCTTGGCCTTGGCCGGCTCGCCCGAACAGATCATCTCAGCCGCCAGCGACGGGCCAATCAGTCGAGTCAGCCGTTGCGTGCCGCCCCAACCGGGGATCAGGCCGATCTTGGTTTCTGGCAGACCCAACTCGGTCTTAGGGTGATCGCTGGCCAGACGGTAATCAAACCCTAGGGCCAACTCCAAACCGCCGCCCAGGCACGCTCCTTCGATCGCCGCCACCGTTGGAAACGGCAAGGCCTCGATGGCTGCTACCAGGTCCAGACCGCGCTTCACCAAGCCGCGGACCTGCTCCGGCAACGGTGTGGCTCCGCCAAGTTCCTTCAAGTCGGCCCCGGCGATGAACATGCCTGGTTTGCCGCTGCACAAAAGCAGCCCTCGTAGGTCGCTTTGGCTGCGCAGCGACCCAATAGCCGTCTCCAGTTCGGCGATCATCGCCTGGCTGAGTGTGTTTGCCCGACTACCGGGTTGATCCAGCGTGAGAATTGCGATGCCTTCTTGGGTTCGCAGCGAGACGGCGGGAGAGTTGGCCGACATAAGTGCATTCCTTTTCTACCAAGGACGACGACTTTTCTTATTCTACAAAGCACACCGGGAATCGACGTTCCTCACACGGCCTGTTCGCTGGCGTTTGTCCCAAGTTGGACTGACTTCCTTCCCGATGCTTCTGCATGACGCCGTGTTCCACGCCGTGAGATCTGTTATGAGCCGCCTGGTGGTCCTAGGGTTTCTGTGTTTAGTCGGGATGCTCTCGGCAGCATCGCCTTTTCCAGGTGGGGTATTGGACGACACCGGGCAAGTGGCTTACGTAGCCACGGAGGAAGGGGTCGAGGCGTTGGATCTGGAAACCGGTCTGAGCCGTTGGCGGAACCCCGAGGCGACTTCACCATTGTTCGTCTCGGGCAATCAACTCTATGCTTTGGCGCTGCAACGTGGACGCTTAGCTGTTCAGGCCTTGAGCCTGACGGATAAGGGCAGGCGAAGCTATGAATCGGACTGGGTTGAATTGCCGGTGTGGATCGACCCAACCAACTTTCGAGCGGCCTGGACGCTGCAGAAACGTGACCTGACCCTGGCTTGGCAGGCTCGTGGCACATTGGGCAAGTCCGCTCAGGGGTGCTACACCCTCAACCTCTCCGAAACGAAATGGACGCCGACCAAAGACGGCTGCCCCGCTGTGGAAGTCTCTCTGCCCACGCTACTGCAACGCCAACCAGTTCGCTGGCACCGCTCGATCGCTGGTCACCTTCACGCCGTGGTCGAAGAAGAGAGTCCGATGTCGACTTTGCTGCGGCGGAAGAAGCAATTCGTCCTGCGAATCTGGAACGAATCCACGGGCAAAGAGACACGCTCCGTCGAGCTGCTGACAGCGACTCGGCCCACGCTGTTGGTGAGTCTAGATGGGCGCCATGCGTTTGTTCGCGAAGCTGGCACGTTCGACGCACCGGGCGATGGTTCGTCGTGGCAGGTCTATTCGACTCTAGACGGGCAAAATGTCGCTCGGGTGCCGTTCGTGCCCGGTACCAGCCAGGTGACGCTGCTGGGCACTCGGGCCTATGGAATGATCACCCGCACCAGCCGAGTATTGCTGGAGGGCAAGACCGGTCGCCGCCATGAACTTTATGCCGTGGATATCCCGTCCGGTAAACCCTTATGGCGTAAGCCGGTTCGCGAACCCCTAGCCTTGCCCCGCTAAGAGCCCAGTGGGGAATTGATTTGCTTTTCGCGTTCCGAACCAGGCTTCTCTTCTAAGCGGCCGCGCGAAGGCTACCTCGCTGGTAGTAGGCAGCACAAGTGCGAACCACCATTTCTTGCTGGGCTGGTGTGATTTCAGGGAAGATCGGCAGGGCCAATACGCTGCGGCAGGCAGCCTCGGCCACCGGGAAATCACCCTCGCGGTAGCCGAGATAGCGCAAGCACTCTTGCAGATGAAGTGGCATCGGATAGTAGATTTCACAGCCGATTTGGTGAGCCTTCAGATAGGCAACCAAGTCGTTCCGTTGATCATCGGCCACGCGTATCACGTATTGATTAAAAGTATGATCACACTCAGGCATACGCTGAGGTCGGGTAAACACGCTCGTGAGGCGGTATTGTTCGATGAGGGCGTCATATCGCTGGGCCGCCTCCTGACGCAGGCGGAAGCGCCCGG
>JBDNDE010000363.1:0-4309 GCA_046719305.1 Gemmataceae bacterium
GATCTGTTGGGCGCAGCGTGCCCAGCAGGTCTCTAGCCCCTCGGAACGTAGCCGTGCCAGGCTCTTGGCCAAGCCGCGAACCAGGCCCACAGCCGGTGTGAAGGGTGAATCATTTGTTTTCAAGCTATCGCGATATTTGCGCAAGTCAAAGTAAAAGCTCGGCGGGCCCTTTTGCTCGTCGATCCGCTGCCAGGCTTTAGCACTGACGCTCACGAACGCTAAGCCCGGTGGCAGCATCAATCCCTTTTGCGAGCCGGCCACCACTACATCGAGATTCCAAGCTTCTGTGCGGCATTCCATCGCTCCTAGGCCGCTGATGGCATCGACGAGTAAGACGGCCGGGGTCTGGGCGACGATTCGGCCAAAGGCAGCCACGTCGTTTTTCACGCCAGTGGCGGTTTCGCACAGGGTGCAGCAAACTGCCAAGGTGTCAGGATGTTGGCGAAGGGCGGCCTCAAGCGCCTCGGGTGGGACAGCTTCGCCGTAGGGCACTTCGACGCTGATGAAGGCGTGCCCAAAGGCGCGGGCGATGTGACGCCACCGTTCGCCCCAGCGGCCAGCAATCAGGCCGATGACTTTGCCGCCCGGAGGCACCGTGTTGACCAGCGCGGCTTCCATACCGCCGGTTCCCGAGGCCGTAAGGGTCAGGACGGACGCGGTAGTCTGAAAGACATACTGCAGATCGGCCGTGACCCGAGCCAGCAAATCGCGGAAGCGGCCGCTGCGGTGGTAGAAGATCGGTTGGGCCAGTTCCAGTAGGGTGTCTTCAGGAACAGGAGTCGGGCCGGGGGCGAGCAGCCGAGGTTTGAACACGCTTAGCCTGCGCCTCCCTTGCTGACCCGTTTTTCCCCCTTGGTCAGGCTGGCCGATAGGTAATCCCGGTTCATCTGGGCAATAAAGTCGGCGCTAATCTCCTTGGGGCAAGCCGCCTCGCACTCGTAATAGTTGGTGCAGTTGCCGAATCCTTCTTCGTCCATCTTCTGCACCATCTTCAGAACTCGTTCGGCTCGCTCCGGCTGGCCTTGCGGCAGGGAGCCTAAATGCGAAACTTTGGCCGCCACGAACAACATAGCGCTGGCGTTCTTGCAGGCGGCCACACAGGCTCCGCAACCGATGCAGGCGGCGGCATCCATGGCGCGTTCCTGGTCCTGCTTGGGAATTAGCACGGCGTTGGCATCGGGCGCACCGCCGGTGTTGACGCTGATGTAGCCGCCCGCCTGGATGATGCGGTCAAACGCCGAGCGATTGACCATGAGGTCGCGAATGACCGGGAACGCCTTGGCGCGGAACGGCTCGATGTCTAGCGTCTGCCCATCGCGGAAATCACGCATGTAGGTCTGGCAGGTGGTTTTGGCCTCACGCTTGCCGTTGGGCAACATCTTGCGCGGCCCATGCGGCACCCCGTTAATTACCAAGCTGCACATGCCACATATGCCTTCACGACAATCATGATCAAAGGCAATCGGTTCTTCACCTTTGGCGATGAGGTCTTGATTGACCACATCGAGCATTTCTAGAAACGACATATCCGGCGAGATATCCCTGGCCTGGATGGTCTGCATTCGGCCGGGATCGTTAGGGCCGTTCTGTCGCCAGACATGAAGAGTAAAGTTCATAAGGCACCTTAGATTAAGAAGTCTCCCCACGAGACCCACCAACCGCACGAAAAGCAGGATCTTTCTTGCTGTTGATGTCGTAGGTGTGTTTCGTGGTAGAACCTGGTTGGCTGGTTACTTGTAACTGCGCACGCTGGGTTTGACTTCCTGCCACACCAGAGGCTCCGTGTGGCGCGTTGGGGGGTTGCCCTCACCGTTGTACTGCCAGGCGGCGACATGGCAGAAATTTTCGTCGTCGCGTTTGGCCTCGCCATCGGGATACTGATACTCGCTGCGGAAGTGCCCGCCACACGATTCGTTGCGGGCCAGGGCATCGCGAACCATCAACTCGGCAAACTCTAGGAAGTCAGCGACACGACCAGCCTCTTCGAGAGCCACGTTCATGGTGGTGTTGACGCCCGGCACGCCGGCTTCTTTCCAGAAGCGTTCGCGCAGTTCGGGGATGCGTTGCAGCAGTTCGGTAAGCCCTTTTTCGTTGCGTTCCATGCCACAGTTTTCCCACATCATGCGGCCCAGTTCGCGATGGAACGACATCGCCGAGCGCTTACCCTTGATCGAGAGCAGTTTCTGTAGGCGTTCGGCGACATTGCGTTCGGCATCGTGGAATTCGCTTGCATCGGTACCCAGAGTGTCGGGTTTGTGCTCGGCGAGGTAGTTGCCGATCGTGTAAGGCAAGATGAAGTAGCCATCTGCCAAACCTTGCATGAGGGCGCTGGCCCCGAGGCGGTTGGCTCCGTGATCGGAGAAGTTGGCCTCCCCCGCAACGAACAGTCCAGGGATGGTACTCATGAGGTGGTAATCGACCCACAGGCCGCCCATGGTGTAGTGTGGTGCGGGGTAGATACGCATGGGAGTCTTGTATGGATTCTCATGCGTAATGTGGGCGTACATATCAAACAGGTTGCCGTACTTGGAGCGGATGTATTCTTCACCGTTGCGTTTGATCGAGTCGCTAAAATCCAGATACACGCCGCGACCGCCCGGACCAACGCCTCGCCCCTCGTCGCACACCTTCTTGGCCGCCCGGCTGGCAATGTCTCTTGGGGCCAGGTTGCCGAAACTGGGATACATTCGCTCCAGGAAATAATCCCGCTCGCTCTCAGGAATTGCATCAGGAGTTCGCTTGTCCCCTGCATCCTTGGGGACCCAGATACGGCCATCGTTGCGTAGCGATTCGCTCATTAGAGTCAACTTGGACTGATGGTCCCCCGTCACGGGAATGCACGTCGGGTGGATCTGCGTGTAACACGGATTGGCAAAGTATGCCCCACGCTTGTATGCCCGCCAGGTAGCGGTCACGTTGCAGCCACGGGCGTTGGTACTCAGGAAAAATACCGGACTGTAGCCCCCTGTTGCCAACACCACGGCATCGGCGACATGGCCCTTCACCTCGCCGGTGATCAGATTGCGCGTAATGATGCCGCGTGCCCGGCCGTTGACCACGACAACGTCTTGCAGTTCGTGGCGGGGGTGACTCTTGACGTGTCCCAGCCCGATTTGCCGCGACAGCGCTGCATATGCTCCCAGAAGCAATTGTTGACCCGTCTGACCACGGCAGTAGAAGGTTCGGCTCACCTGAGCCCCGCCGAAGCTACGGTTTTCGAGTTGGCCGCCGTACTCACGGCTGAAGGGCACGCCCTGGGCCACGCACTGGTCGATGATGTTGACCGATACTTCGGCTAGACGGTAGACGTTGGCTTCGCGGGCCCGGAAGTCGCCGCCCTTGATGGTGTCATAGAACAACCGATAGACACTGTCGCCGTCGTTCTGATAATTCTTAGCAGCGTTAATGCCCCCCTGAGCCGCGATGGAGTGAGCACGTCGGGGCGAATCTTGGAAGCAGAACGTCTCCACTTTGTAGCCCAACTCCGCCAACGAGGCCGCTGCCGAGGCTCCCGCCAGACCTGTTCCCACGACGATGATTTTGTACTTCCGCTTGTTGGCTGGGTTGACCAACTTCATCTCGAACTTGGCCTTTTGCCACTTGGTCGCCAGTGGGCCATCGGGCACCCGAGAATTCAATGTCATGAGAAACCCTTTCACTTAATCAGTCCGAGCAGGACGGCTAAAGGGATCGAGCAGTTGCCGATCAGCACCACCGTGGCAATCCCTGGCCCCACATAGGCCAGGTAGCTGCGCCAGGTGGAGCCAGTCAGGCCGAGGGACTGGAACATGCTCGAGGCCCCGTGCCACAGATGCAGGGCGAGAAAGATCATCGAGACTATATAAATTGCACTAATCAAAGGCACACGAAAGCCGCTCACCACCATGCTGTACACATCATGGCGGTATTTTTCCGACGCATGACCATACGCACGCAAATCTTCAGCTGGGTCCGGCTCGTAGGCTTTCAACCCTTCCGAGTAGACCAGCTTTTCTGTCAGGTCCAGGTAATTCTTATCGACTTCTCGTTCTCCATAGCGCGTGATCTGCACATCCGCTCGATGCGTTACACCGAAAGTAAAGTGGGCTAAATGGTAACCGATAAACGCCAACAAAACTAACCCAGTCAGCCACATATGCCGGGAGGCCCACGAGGCTTGCAGAGTGTCTTCGTGGACATATTTGACCGGACGTGCCGCGCGATTGGCCCAGGTCAGCCGCAGCGTCAAGTACAGGGGGCGGGAGCGTCCCGCGCTCGTCGTGTGTGCGAGGGTCAGCTGCGCTCGTTGCGAGGGCAAGCTGCCCTCGTT
>JBDNDE010000364.1:0-4298 GCA_046719305.1 Gemmataceae bacterium
CTGCGACGTATCAAAGCCGAAACCTTCCTCGATTGCATCAGCCAGGTGACCGAGACGAAAAATAAATTCCCCGGCCTGCCCAACGGAGCACGCGCCGTGCAAATCGCCGACGGTTCGGTCTCCACCTACTTCCTGACCACGTTCGGCCGACCCATGCGCGAGACGGTCTGCTCGTGCGAGGTGCGGCTGGAGCCGACCCTGTCGCAATCGCTGCATTTGCTCAACGGCGATACCACCGGCAATCGCATCGCCAGTGGCGGCTTGGTGGCCAAGCGGTTGGCCGAGAAAAAAACACCGGCCGAGATCATCGAGGAGCTTTACATCCGCACCTTGTCGCGCAAGCCGACTGCCGTCGAGATGAAAAAGCTCACTGACCTGATCGCCAGCGAGAAAGATCCTCGCCAGGCACTGGAGGATGTGTTCTGGTCGTTGCTAAACTCGCGTGAGTTTATGTTCAATCACTAACATTCGGTAAAAGAGAACGATTTTCTTGACTTGGCCCGCGTCCGCCTCCCTGGGGTGATGCGGGCCTTTTCTGCTCTCCAACCTTTTCTATTTTTAGCGATATCAGGATGTCAGTCGGTTTTTGTCATGAATGTTCTCTTTATCATATCTGATGAAAATTTTTCCTGCAATCGATCCAGCCTAGTGATCAGGTGGCTCGTCTGGCCTTTGCCGATTGGCTAGAAGAACAGAAGAACGAGGCGATCCAAGTGCGCCGTAGCTCCGCGATGCCGAAATCTTCCGCTAGATGCTCCCAGATGCTGTCAACCCTATCCCTCGATTGATCGATTGCCCTCGCAGCTTACGATTTCGGCAAAATCAACTACCATCCAGCCCGACAACTTCTGCCCCGCATTGGAATCGTCTGTCTTCCCGGCCTTAGGGCAAAATTGTGGCTGCATCTGGAGACCGAAGAAATATGCGTTGAGCGTTGCGCACACTGGTGGCCGGAATGGACTGAGAGGTGGTCCAGCCACAACGTGAAGCGTCGTTGAGGCTGTTGCATCACGACAATCTGGGGTTGGCGTGGAATGCTGTTGTAGTCGCCCGACGGTCGTTTGGTCCGACGGTTGCCTCGCAAGTTCCTCGGCTGCCAGAGAGTCTGCAGCCCCCCGATCTCTCAAACCTTCTAGTGAATTGTACCTCTATTAGACTGTCGACGAAAGATTACACGGTATCGGCATTATTCAAACTCTGGGAGCGATGGGGCCTGCCAGTGTTCCGGTGGCAGAGTATTTGTTTCCGTACCTAACTAAGTCAAACGATCCCCTTCCGTCCGTTCGGAGCCTGTAATCTGTCGGTTCGGAAAGAGGCCCTCTTGCGTCTGGGCCGTTGGCCGCTGCCGGAGCTGCTACTCAAGGGGGTGCCGCCAAAATCAAGTTGGACCTGCGAATGCCACTGCTTCGCCACGTCCCGGCGAATGCGGTAAGTCGTGGACCTTCTTTCTGACCTGCTTGCCTCACTAGCAATTCTTGTTTCGATCCGCTACCATAGCATTACCCACCGGACGGAGGATACTTCCCACCATGCGATCTCCTATGCTTCTCCTGCCTGTGTTGTTCCTGACCGCTTCGTCAATCTCGGCTCAGCCCAAAGTCGACCCGAAAAAACGTACTACCTACGACGAACAGGTCCTGCCTATTCTGCGCGACAAATGCATTAACTGCCATTCCTCTGATAAAAAACGCGGCGGGCTAAACCTGGCCAATTACACCGCCTTGATGCAGGGTGGTTCCTCGGGCGCGGCCGTGAAGCCCGGCGACCCCGAAGGCAGCCTGTTGTACAAGCTGATGGCCCACACCGCCGAGCCGATTATGCCACCTAATTCGGTCAAGCCGGCCCCCAATGATCCAAACTTGTTGGTGGTCGCCAAATGGATCGCTGATGGGGCTCCCGAAAACAGTGGCAGCAAGGTGGTGATTACGGAACGGCCCAAAGCCGAGATGGCCCTAGGTAGGGTCGTTAAGGGGAAGCCCGCCGTGCCGCCCATGCCACCCGCCAACATGAGCCGCCAGCCGGTGGTTCGCACGCCGCGCGACACGGCGATTGTCGCCTTGGCCGCTAACCCCTGGTCGCCGTTGCTTGCGGTCGGGGGGCAAAAGCAAGTCCTGCTGTACCATGCTCAGACGCTGGAGTTGCTGGGGGTGTTGCCGTTCCCCGAAGGCACGCCCAACGTCCTCAAATTCTCCCGCAACGGCAGCCTGCTCCTCGTGGGCGGTGGCCGGGCCGGCAAAAGTGGCAAAGTCGTTATCTTCGACATAACGAAAGGGGAACGCCTCTTGGCGGTGGGCGACGAGACCGATGCAGTGTTGGCTGCCGACATTAGCCCCGATCAAAGCCAGGTTGCCTTGGGTGGACCATCTAAACTGTTGCGAATTTTTAGCACGCGAGATGGCTCACTTCTTCACGAGGTGAAAAAGCATACGGATTGGATCACTTCGTTAGAATTTAGCCCCGATGGCGTGTTGTTAGCCAGCGGCGACCGCAACGGCGGATTGTTCATTTGGGAGGCTAACACCGCCCGCGAATTTTTTGCTCTCAAAGGCCCCACCACTGCCATCACCGAAATCAGTTGGCGACCGGACAGCAACGTCGTCGCTGTGGCTAGCGAGGATAGCAGCGTTCGCCTCTTCGAGATGGAAAACGGCAACCAGATCCGCTCTTGGAACGCTCACGGCGGTGGTACCCGGTCGGTCTGTTATGGCATGGATGGTCGCATCGTCACCACTGGCCGTGACCGCGTGACCAAACTGTGGGATGGCAATGGTACGCCTCTACGCAGCTTCGAGGCGTTGCCGGATGTTGGATTGCGAGCAGTATTGACGCATGACCAGAGCCGCACCCTCGCTTCAGATTGGTCGGGGCAACTGGTCGTTTGGAACACGGCCGACGGCAAACGGCTTGGGGTGTTGACAGCCAATCCGCCAACGCTGGCTGAGCAGATTGCCGCTGCCCAGGCTGCGGTGCAAGCCGCCCAACAGAATCGGGAAGCCAAAGCGGTCGCGGCCAAGGTGTCCGCTGACGCCCTGGCGAAAATCAACGCCGATTTAGCCGCCGCACAGAAACGAGTAGCCGACACTGCCGCAGCCGTCAAAGCCGCCGAGGTGAATCTGGCAGCAGTGCGCCATCGGTTGGCGACCGCCCAGCAGGCTGTGACTGCCTCTACACACGAAACCCGCGCCAAAGAGTTGTTGGCCAAAGAACTTAAAGAAGCAGCGGCCCGATTACGTGCTGAGGCGGACAAAGCCAAAGAGAACGCGCCCTTGCAAGGGGCAGCCTTGCGCCTTCAAACCTTGGCCGATCAGGCGAACAGCGAATGGACGCTGGCTCAGAAAGCGCTCGGCGAGTTGCAAGCGGCCCTGCAAGCATTCGCGCCGCAGGTTGCGTCTGCCGAGGCCGCTCACCAGGCTGCGGTCGCGGCGGCGGCTGAAGCCCCCAAGGCGATTCCGGCGTTGACAATGGCTCAACAAGCCGCAGCATCGAAAGCCCAGGCGGACGTAGCGGCACTGACCGCTGCCGAAGCGAATCTCCATCAGGCCAAGGAAGCATTAGCCAAGCTGACGCCCCCTCTGGCACCAGCACTGGCTCCCCAACCGTCGCCTGCTCCTGCTCCGACGCCTGTACCGCCCAAAAAATAGCACAAGCAGGCCGCTGCCGATGCGGTCAGTGTATGTGGGGCGAGGGACCAATTTCAGTTCCTTGGCATCCTCTCCCCACCAATTAGGTTACAAGAGACTTTGATGCTTGATAACCATACTATCTGCATTTGGTGTGAATATTTTGGTCAATGCAGAAAATCGCGATGTGAATTTCCTTCGATCTCTTCTTGTGCTGGGCTTTTTCGCGATCTTGGTGGGAAAACAATTCGCCTAAATTACGTTAGTAAACAATAACTGTGACGGCAATCAATCCCTTCGTTGCTGTTATGGGCATAAACTACGTCGATCCGCCGTCTGGCAAATTGTATTCCTGCGGACAGACCGATGCCGTGGGTTGAGTCGTGCTGGTTCGAGGACGGTGGCCAGTCAGTTAGGCTAGATTACTATCCGTTCGACTGGACCAGTGAGCACCTGTACGCGGACTGATCGAGCCGATGTGGCCGTGAGCGGGCCAATTGCAAAAACGAGAGACCGGCAAGCTAGCCCTTGATTTCCTCATGCTCGGTCTCTAAATTAAGGTAGGATGCTGGAGTGGCGGAATTGGCAGACGCGCCAGGTTGAGGGCCTGGTTCGAGTTAAATCGAGTGCAGGTACCCACGCTTGGAGGGTCTTGAGGGCTTCGAACATGCGACTGCG
>JBDNDE010000365.1:0-4297 GCA_046719305.1 Gemmataceae bacterium
GGCAGCAGACTTGCGATAGCACGCCCAAACGGCGTAGGGTCCAGTAGGTGTCAGGCATCAGCGATTCGCCGATATGAAAGCGTGGGCCAGGCTCGCGTTCCAGCAGTCGCGTACGAATGCCGTGCTGAGCCAGCAGGGTAGCCGCCGTGCCGCCCGAGGGACCGCCGCCGATGACGATAGCCTGCGTTTTAGGAGCGGCCTGCGTGTGGTTGGCCATGATCGAGCAAGCCTCCGAAGCAACGAGAACAAGAAGAACGCGACAGAAAGTCGTTTCAACAATTATTAGTCGGCACAGGCACCCGAGGCAAGCGGTTTTTTTTTCGCTGCTTCGTATATTGGCTGTCAATCTCTTGTCTCTCCCTCTTGTCTCTCCCGGAGTGCGTTCCATGGGCCGACTTCTCGTTGTGTGGGTGTTCCTGTTGGGCTTGTTGGTCGCCGCAGACCAACCCAAGCTGCTGTTTCGTGACGACTTTTCCAAAGGGGCCGACCGCTGGCAACCGACCGATCCCAAAGCCTGGAAAATCCTCGACACCAAAGATGGCAAAGCCTTTAGCCAGTATGCCCAGTCCAAGTACAATCCGCCGTACCGCAGCCCGCTCAACTATGCCCTCATCAAAGATCTGTTAGTCGGCGATTTCACTCTCACGGCCCAGGTCCAGTCCACGGCTCGCGATTATGGCCATCGCGACATGTGCTTGTTCTTTGGCCATCAGGGACCGGATCGGTTTTATTACGTTCACTTGGCCAAGAAGACCGACGACCGAGCGAATCAGATTTTTATTGTCAACAAGGCTGACCGGGTGAAAATCAGCAAAACCACAACCGACGGCACCCCGTGGACGGATGGTTGGCATACCGTCAAACTAGTCCGCAAAGTCGGCGACGGCAGCATCGCGGTATACTTCGACGACATGACCAAGCCGGTGATGACGGCAGTGGACAAGACGTTCACCTGGGGGGCTGTGGGGATCGGCTCGTTTGACGATACCGGCAATTGGCGTGAGATTCGGTTAGAAGGGGTGAAACTGGAGCGACCCAAAGAATGAAACGACTTGTGGTGCTGGTATTTATTTTACACGTTAGCCTGAGTGGCTGTGCCTCTTCACGCGACCGTTCGGTGTTTCGCTGGGGTGGCGATTGCTCCGGCGGGGAGCCGTTCCTGATCGACCGCTCCCCGGATGAACCGGGTGGCTTCGAGGCCGAAATCGCCCAGTACCTCGGGCAGAAAATCGGCCGCAAGCCGATCTTCCAGCAGCGTGACTGGCCCAATCTGCCGCAGGATTTGCAACGCGGCGACATTGACGCAGCCTTCAACGGTATGGAGTGGCTGCCCGAGCGTGAGAAGATGATGGCCAGCACGATACCTTATTTCCAATATGGCTTACGCTTGATCGTGCGCAAGGATAGTCCCATTCAGTCGTGGCAGGATCTGCGACGGGCCAAGGAAAAAGGCCGCATCCGCGCGGGGGTGCTGAAGGATTCGGTGGCCCATCGCTACCTGGAGGCTGAATTTGCCGATCAGATCGAGATCTTGGCCTCGGATGTCGATGGCGTCACCGGCGTGATGAACAATGTGGTGGCCGATCCACTGTATGTGACGGTTCAGGACGCGCCGGCAGCGACGTGGTATCTAGAGCGTTCGCGGGTGAAGGAGCAGTACCGCACGCTGCACGCGGTGGATGCGGTGATCCGTCCGGGAGATTATCCCTACTATGTGATTTACGTCCGCAAAGAAGATACCGCCTTGCGCGAGGCGCTCAATGCCGCCATTCGGGCCGGCCTGAGCGATGGCACCTTCCGCCGCATCTACGAGAAGTATGGCCTATGGGACGCCGAGCAAGAAAAGTTGCTAGCGGTCGGGGACAGCTGGCCGCCCGAAGTCCAGACCGAGGCACGCTCGCTGCTGTTTTTCGCTGGGCAAATGCTGCTTGCGGCCCGCTACACGATCCTACTAGCGGTGTGGTCTTTTCCGTTGGCGATGCTCTTGGGGGTGCTGTTGGCCCTAGCTCGCGAGTATGGGCCGTGGTGGCTCAGCGGTTTGTCTTTGCTCTATGTCGAGTTGTTTCGCGGTACACCGCTGTTGCTGCAACTGGTGGTCATCTATTACTTCCTGCCGGTGGTCGGACTCGTACTGCCTGCTCTGGTGGCCGGCATCCTCGGCCTGGGGCTGAACTATGCTGCCTGTGAGGCCGAGGTGTTCCGTGCCGGGTTGAAGGCAGTGCCGCGCGGCCAAACCGAGGCAGCGCTGGCGTTGGGCATGTCCTCAAGCACTACCATCTGGCGCATCGTGCTGCCGCAAGCCTGGAAGATCGTCATTCCTCCGGTCACCAACGATTTCATCGCCCTGTTCAAGGACACCGCCGTCTGCTCGGCCATTGCCGTGATGGAACTGACGGCGAAGTATCGCAGCTTTGTGAATGCTAACCCAGATCAGGTGGTGCAACTGGGTCTGCTAGCCGCTGCGATGTATCTAGCGATGAGCTATCCGCTGTCGGTACTAGCTCGGCGGCTAGAGGTGAACCAAGCCCGTGGCCCGATCCACAGCTGAGGGCAGGGGGGCGATCGAGTACAGCGCGAGAACTTGTCCGCCTTCTCTTGCCCGCAGAGTTGCTTCTGGAGTAGAATCAAGCTCATTCGGCGGAGCCGAGCCGTTTGTCAGCCAGGGAAGGATGCTCCAACGTGGATCACCTACGCGCAACTCGTCGCGAAGAGATCGCTCCAGGCGAGTTGTCGCTGCCTCGCTTTATCGCTGGGCACGAACTGCTCGACGTGATCGGTCGGGGCGGCATGGGCGTGGTCTACCGCGCTCGGCAAGTGGCGTTGCAGCGGATCGTGGCGTTGAAGCTGATCCCCTCGTCACAAGCACGCCGGGAGGATTTGGCGCGATTTTGGGCCGAAGCCGAAGCCGTGGCGCGGTTGTCGCATCCGCACATCGTACCGATCTTCGAGTTGGGCGAACACGATGGCTTGCCGTTCTACACGATGGAATACTTGCCGGCGGGCAACCTCGAACAACTCCTTGAACGCCGTCGGCTAAGCCCCACCGAGGCGGCCACGCTGATCGAACAACTGGCACGCGGGGTGCAGCATGCTCACGAGCAGGGGGTCTTGCATCGCGATCTCAAGCCGGCCAACGTGCTGCTGCATCCAGCCAAGATTGCTGATTTCGGGCTGGCGCGGCGGCTGGATGGCTCGGGCTACCACACGCGTACCGGGGCGATTCTGGGCACGCCGGCTTACATGGCCCCCGAGCAGGCGATGGGGCGACGCGACCAGGGTCCAGGTGTAGACATCTGGGCACTCGGCGCGATGCTGTATGAATGTCTCACAGGACAACTCCCGTTTCAAGGCCAAACGGTTCTGCATACGTTGGAGCTAGCCCGCCGGGAAGAACCGATCCCGCCCTCGCGTCTGGATGGCCGCATCCCCCGCGATCTGGAAACGATTGTCTTACGCTGCCTGGAAAAAGACCCTGCTGCTCGCTACCCCTCCGCCGCAGCCTTGGCCGACGACCTGCAACGTTGGTTGGCTGGCGAACCGGTCCACGCGCGGCCGGTGAGTCGTTGGATGCTGGCTTGGAAATGGGCGCGTCGCCGCCCGGCTTTAGCAGGTCTGATGGCTAGCGTCGCCTGCCTGCTGCTGCTACTCGGTGCGGCGGTGCCGTTTCACATGCTACAGCTACAAAGCGGGATGCAGCAAGCGCGGGCCGAGGCGTTGGCTGCCCACGAAAAGGCTCGCCGGGCCGAGTTACGCTCGGCGGTTGAACGCGAATTGAGCCAGGCCCGGCACGAAGTGGCCGAGCGACAATTTACCCAGGCAGCCCAACGGTTGTGGAGTCTAGCGGAGTGGATCAGCGGTGAGGACGGCGGCGAGTTAGCAGCATTGCGTGAGCAGGTCCAGACGTTGCATCAACAAGCCCAGGCGCAAGCTCGCCGTTTTCCTGAGCAACGTCGGCTTCGGGAGCAGATTGAGGCCTTTTTGCATCGGCGGGATGAAGCAATCTTGGCCCTGTACGGTGGCTTATTAATTGATGCCTCGATGGTTGAGCCGGCCGCGGCAAAGCGAGCCGTAGAAAAGGCACTGGCCAGCTGCCCCGACGAGCAATCCTGGGGAACTTTGAGCGATCGCGACAGAACCGAGCTTGGCGAGGCTCAGGTTGAGTTACGCTTCATGTTGGCTGATCTCGAAGCTCGTACCGATTGCCGACTGGGCTTGCAACGGCTCGATGGCCTGACCGGGCTACGAGGAGTCCATCTCCGCCGGGCGCGTTATCTGGATGCCCTGGGACGACCAGCGC
>JBDNDE010000366.1:0-4273 GCA_046719305.1 Gemmataceae bacterium
CAGCCAGGCAAGCATCTGATGCAGCCGGGACGCGGCACGAGAGCGACGCGCCTGACCGCTCTCCGGCTGACCGGTTGACAACAGCCACCCGCGATTGGCGGCATGGTCCCACGACAGCACAAGATCATATAAGCCGACAGCCAAAGTGGGCAAGCGGAACTCATTGAAGCGAGCACGGGGCACGCATTCGAGTTGTTGACCCAACTCATAGCTCCACAGGCCCGCGAGGCCGCCTTGGAAGGGCGGCAGATGCGGCACAGGAAGTTCGGACGGTCCCAGATGCTCGGCCAAACAGTCTAGAGGAACATCCACCAGCCAGGCATAGGGATCGACACTGAGGAAAGAGTAGCGGCCCAGAGATCCGCCACGGGCGCTATCCAGAAACAACAGATGCGGCAAATCGGCCAGCTGACGGCAGGTGGTCCAGGGGTCCGGGCAAGGCTGCAACTCCAGGACCAATCCGTCAGCAGGGGTCGGCTCCGCATGGCTCAGCACGGTATTCATGCGATTATGGTAGCAAGAGCCAGCACGAAAAAAAATTTCGTTCGGCGCGCGCAAGCGGAGCGGCTTTGGACATTAGGGGAGTAACGAGAGATCGGTTTTTCCCAACGAAGGGGGAAAGATCGAGTGTCATCACCCTGTTTAAGGAAAATATTCCTTAAAATCGAGTCATCGTTTGCGACTCGGGGAGATCTCGTTTGTGTTGGCCTTCGTGGTACAGCAGGCACCACTCTTCCCCATGGGGACCAGGTCGGGCGGCGGTCGTCCGGCTGGCCCCTTTTTTTGGTTTTCAAAATTATGCGGCGTGGCGGATAGCGCATCTAGCTAAGTCGGTCTGAGCCTTCAGATAAGCTGCCTCGACGCGGGCGGGGTCGGCTGGACAGTTCAACCAATCAGCAACGGCGAAAGGATCATCCGGCGCAAGCATCTGCACTTCTTGTTCGCTCCACTGCGCACGGACCGCTGGCGAATCGACCACGGCCACCGGCACACGAGCCAAGGCCGCCAGGAAAACGCGCCGCGCTGCTTCGGCTCCGCTGCGTGTGGTTATGACGACACGCGACACCTGCGGCAAGATGGCCCGTAATTGGGCCTCAGTCACCGAGGTGGCCTGGATGCCGTGATCCACATGCCGCTCGGGGTAGGCTTGCGGCTGTTTGACCCAAAAGACCGGGGGACAGTCAACTCGACGTGCAACCAGCCACTTCACCGCTTGCTGCAACAACGCTGGGTTCTCCCGACGCAGAGGAGCGGCGAAGCCGAGGATGGCTCCCGACGGCACGCGCGGTACGTCGTTACTAGCAGGCTCGGCTACTGGGCCGAAGATCAGGCCGCCTGGGGCGAGAGCAGTTTTTCCGGGTTCCAGATCGTAGCGAGCCAAGGCGGCTTGGCGGTCCTCCTCGCAGCAAAAAACGACTTGCTGTGCCAAGTGTAGCCAGAGTTGTACCTCAGCCTGAACCGAGGGCGTGAGTTTGTCAAAGGCGTCGTCCTCTTCACCGGGCAGCCGGGAATAGGCCACCGTGAGCGGCAAACGAGGCAGTGGTCGCCCGTTGGCCTCGTTGGGATCCAGCCAGCCGACTGGGTCACGCACCAGCAGCGGGGTTCGCGGCAACTCGGCCAAACGCAACGGCTGCGACCGCAACGAAACGATGGCATCCAATAAGGGAGCCGGTGCGTAGTCGATCTGTAGTCGCTTACTCGGCCAGACCTTCAAGAGCCAATCGGGTAAATAGGGCCGGATGCCAGTTTCACGCGGGATAAGGCGTCGTTGTTCCCAGGCTTTGGTGCAACTCAGCGAGAGACATCGCCAGGCCAAGTAAACGGCTCGGTTGAGCTTACCTAGCCAGCCCTTTGCCGGCTCGGCGACCTCGGTGCCGGCCCGAATCTCAGCGGGTGTCATAGGGACATCGTAAGTGCGCGCTGCGAGCAACTGCTGAGGCAGCGGCAAGGGGAGTTGGCTCAAATCCTCGGGCAGCGGGGAAAGAGCTGGTTGCCAATGAGGGGTAGTCAGGGAGACGGTAGGGGCCGGTGTCGACGAGACGGGCTTGCGACGCAAGATGTCCTTGAGAAAAACTTGGTCCCAGATAGCTCGTACGTTCTCGGGCAGGAATGTCTCTAGTATCGTTTGTTGACTGGTTTGCACTTCACGGATGAAAGCCTGATCGCCTGCTAAGACCCGTTGAATCTTTTGCCGTGCCTCCTCATGGGTGTGGCAAGCACCGGCTTGGCTGCCGGTATCAAACGCTTCCATCAGTCCACCCCGCATATAAATGACCGGCATGCCATGCACTATCGCTTCGAGCGGATGGTAATGAATATGTCTCGGCTCGCGGCTGTGATAGTACATCACCTGCATCTCGCAGAACAGTCGCCGCATCTCTTTGTCGCTGACGTATCCCGCTACAAAACGATCCTTGACGGGCAGGCCTTGATGTCCAGTAATCCAGTGGGGTAGATGCCCATACTCTTTCTTGAACTCCCGGTAAATCCGACCATAATAGCCTGGGGATGTGCGAATGCTCGGGCAGACGAAAAATACCCGTTTGTCGCCGCCGATCCAACTGCCGCGAGCGCGTAAAACGCGGTCAGGCAACGCTAAGGGCAGGATGGCCGCCCGCGAGCGCAGAAACTCCCCCTCGATGGGTAAGATGGCCTCATAACACGGGGTGAACCAAACACGCGAGGCATACAGACGCAGGCGTTCGCGAAGGTGAGGCAACCGATCATCCTCAAGATAACTGCTGTAATTAAGGGGATGCTCTCGACCAAAGGCACGAATGAGAATGCGTCCCTGGAAGTGTTTCAACACCTCGAACAGTTTTTCCGGGTAAGGGTCCAACAGCACCGTGCCAAAGTAGCCGTTGAGCGCGGCGGCTACTTCGGGGGTGAACGGATCCTCATAAAAATTGTGGGCATTCAAAGTCGCTAGCACGTCGCTAGGCAGCGATAGCCCCTCGTCCCAGGCGGGGTCACCAGCCCCTGAGCGGAAATCGGGGTGACGATGCACCTGCTTGGTCGTCCAGACCTCAAAGCCCATCTCCCGCAGCATCTTGACCTCGGCCTCGCGCAACGTGATGTGCGTCAGCAGCCAGGCGATGCGTTGCTCTTTGCTGTGGATGCGGGCCTGAATCAAGGGCGGGCGCTTCAGCCCTGCCAACGCTTCGAGCAACTCCTCTACCCCGCCATCTATGCCACGCTGTGGATCTGCCCCGTACTGTAGTTCAGCCTGTTTGCGAATCTCCGGCGATTCGTAAAGCAAGGCCGCGGCAACCCCCATTAGCCGACGGAATTCGCGGCGGTAGCGATCGGTGGCATGGCCTAACTCAGTCTGATCGAAGAACAGCGGCCCCACCGCAAAGACGGTGGGCACTGGCAGCAGTTGCCGCACATCCGGGGGCAAGACACCGAAGGCATACGGGCAGTAGGCCACATCGGCGTTTTGGGCGGCCTGCTGGAACAAGGCAAAGTCGTCGGGCTGGCCCTGGACAAAGGCCGATGCTTTTCCGGTCTGGCTAGGCGGGAGTGGTTGCAAGCCCAGGCCGGCGGGCAATCCCCGCCCCAAGAGCATGAGTTGGTCGCCGCGTTGCTGCAAATGACTTTTTAGCTGGTGAATCTGTTCGGTGACGGCCTGGAGTTTCTCTGTCGGGAGATATGGAACATAGACAAGCACGCGCATTGGTTCACCCCGCCATCCATTGCCCATGAGGATGTCGGAGTGTAGGCCAAGCGGCCGGGGGGCTGCAAGAGCATTCCGGCATCTCGGCTTGATTCTCAAAACGTTCTGGGGCATGAATAAAACTCGTCGGGTTCCTTCCCGATGGTTTATCCCCTAAGTGAAGAGGATTGTACGATGCGTTATGCTTCGTTTCTACTTCTAGCCCTCACTCTGGTTCCCGCCCTACGCGCTCAGAATGTCAGCGTGCCTGGTAGCTACGTCACCTACCCGGTCATCAGCGAGATCAAGGTCGGCGACAAACCAACAAAGACTGTGCTGACTGGCACTGCCATGCGCTCCAAACTCATCGTCAACGTCTACGCCATTGGTAGCTATGTCGAAGAAGGGGCAGGCATACGCACGGCGGCCGATCTGCTGACCTGCGATAAGATCAAACGGTTGCATCTGGTCATGGAACGCAACGTTAGCGGCAGTGATTTCGCCGAGGCGTTTCGCGCGGCGGTGCGGATGAATTACAACCCCCCCATGTTCCAGGAAGAGATCGATTCGCTGGTCGCCTACATGAAAACGACCTCGCTACGTAAGGGCGACAACATC
>JBDNDE010000367.1:0-4214 GCA_046719305.1 Gemmataceae bacterium
AAGTACAACTATGCTTGCACTGCGGCAGCCTGTCTGGCCTATCTGCTGTTGCGGCAGCACGATTCGACAGGGTTGGTCACTTTTGACGAGTCGGTACGCAAGCTTGTGCCAGCCCGTGCCAGCCTTAACCATATGGATATGTTGCTGGATGCAATGCACACCAGCAAACCGAAAGCAAAAACCGACATCCTGAGCATCCTACGTCGCGTGACCGAGAGTTTGCCCGGCCGTGGCATGGTGGTCATCTTCTCCGATTGTCTGGTGGACCGTGAGCCCCTCATCAAGGGACTAGAGATGTTGTGCCAGAGACGGCACGACATATTGATGTTCCACATTCTCGATACAGATGAACGCACTTTTCCATTTGTGGGTACCACCCGCTTCGAGGGCATGGAAGAGATGCCGCATCTGCTATGCGATCCACGCGCCTTGCGGGAGGGCTACCTGGAGGCGCTGGAGGAATACCTCGTCGAAGTGCGGCGGGGCTGCACTCGGCTGGGCATCGACTACCAGCTGGTGTATACCGACGATTACCTGGACGCTATCTTGTCGAAATTCCTGCATTTCCGCGCCGATGTGCGAAACCGCACGGCTCGGAACCGTTAAGTCGCCCCGCGACGTACCTTCGCAACCCGCACGAGACACGCACCTATGGAATTCTTCGCGCACCCCTGGTACATGGCCGCCGGCGGCGCGCTCATCAGCGCTCCGATCCTGATTCACCTGATCAACCGTGTCCGCTTCAAGCGGGTCCGCTGGGCGGCGATGGAATTTCTGCTTAAATCGCAGAAACGCTCTCGTCGTCGCATGATCGTCGAGCAACTCATTTTGTTGCTGCTACGCATCCTCTTGGTCCTGTTGGCCGCCTTCCTCGTCGCTCGCTTCCTGTATGGCGGCACCGGGCCGCGCGGGGCCACCCACCTGGTCATTGTCGATGACACCTTGAGCATGAACGACTTCGGCAAGGCCGAGGATGGCAACCGCTCGGCTTTTGCCTCGGCCATCGGCCAAGTCAAGCGAGTGGCCCAGAACGCCGCCAAAGCTCCCTCGGCACAGTACATGCAGGTCTATCTACTCAGTCAGGTGGACCAATCGCCTCTTTTTGAGCAGCGGCTCAGTGATACCTCCGAGAGTGATTTGGAGGCGGCCTTTGCCACGCGTGGCAACAAGCCGACGATGCTGGCGGGCAGTGTCTACACCGCCTTAACACAGGCTCGCAAGTACTTTAGCGAAATGGAAGATAAACAAGGGCAGAAATATATCCATTTCGTCAGCGATTTTCGCGATCGCGATTGGACGACCGGTCCCGAGGCAGAGAAACTCGCTGACCTGCTCAAAGGGATCCTCGAAGACGGTATCAATCTCAACCTCATCGATGTGGCCTCTCCTTTTCGCACGCCGCAAGCCCGAGTCGTGACTTATCACGACAACTTGGCCGTGGTCGATCTCAAGGCCGAATCACGCGTCGCTGTTGAGGATAGTGACATCGAGTTCACGGCCAGCATTATGAATTTCGGTGCCGCCGAGGGCCGGACCTTTTTGAAGGTGTACATCAACGGCGAGGAATCGCCAGGTAGCGATACGGTGATCGAACGGATGCCGCCTTTGTCGCGAACCGAACATAAATTCACCCTACGGTTTCTAAGTAATCGCAAAGGCACCGACATCACCCCGAAAGACAGCCCCGAGGAACGCGAACGCAAACGCCGCCGCGAACGGGAGTACAATGTCGTCCGCGTCGCCCTGCAACGCGAAGAGAGTGGCCTGAACGCCGATAACGTACGCGACCTGGTTATCGAAGTGCGCAAAAAAGTGCCCACCTTGGTAATTGACGGCAACAAGCCCGAAAATCGCGGTGAAGGCAGCGATATGTTTCACCTGCAAGCCTTTTACGAAGCCTCGGGCATCTATGAGATCGAAGAACGCCGGCTCGATGATCTGGCTCGTGCTGACTTAGATCTGTACCCCGGCATTATCTTGCTCAATGTCCCCGAACTCACTGAAGCGGCAGTCAAGAAACTGCAAGCGTATGTGGCCAACGGCGGCAGTCTGATGTGGTTTTTGGGCGAAGAGACGAAGTCGGACCACTACAACAACGTGTTGTTCAAGGCGGACTTGTTTCCGGTGTTGTTGGAAGATCGCTATCACGACCCGCTAGCGGCCCAGGGGGTGGCCAATGTCGAGGACCGAGTGAAACTGCGTGCCCAGCAGATTTCGACGGATCCTAAACCCAAGATTCTCTTCCCGGATCCGGAAAATGTCATGGTCCGCCGTTTGGCACCGGCTCAGGGCATCTTCCGTTACCTGGCGATCAATGTCTACTGGAAAGCCCAAGTCCGCTCGAACTGGGATCCGGACGGCCGACTGACCAAGACGCTAGTTTCGCTGCCCAACACGCGATCCATCGACGAATTCCGAAACCGAGCGTTTGATCTTGTCAACAATGCTCAAGCGCAAGTCGGCAGGCTTGCCGCCCGTGAAAAGGAGTATGAACGCTACCTGCCGCTCATGGAGGAGTATCGGATCAAGGTACGCAACGCGATCGTGGCTGGCGATTTATATTCGCTGGCTCAACAATACGAGGCCCTGCTCACCGATCAGGCTCAGTACAACGATCGCAAGGAAGAGATCCGCCCCAGTATGGCTGATCTGTGGAAAAAACCCGAACTAGTTCCGACAGCCAACGAGATGCGCGAGTTTCGCGAGCGAGTGCTGTTTGGCGACCCGCTGGTTGTCAGCAAGCAGGTCGGCAAGGGACGTGTCATCGCCATGATGACTGCCGCAGGCAGTAACAACCGCCGCGGGGTCGGTGAAGACGCGGTACAGTGGAACAACTTCGGCTCGGGTGGGCTGGTGTCGACTTTCTACCCGCTGTTCTTGTTGGACACCCATCGCTATATGATCAGCGAGGGCTTGGCTCCCAACCGCCTGCTCGGCGAGGAAACCACCTTTACCCTCGATGCAGCTCGCTACCTGCCAGAAGTGAGCTATACCTTCGAGCCGCAGCCCGACGTGGGTCTCCAAGCCGGCAAACTGGAACCCGAACGCGAGCAAGGGGTGATGGAAAAGCAGGGCAACCAACTAGAGTTCGCCCTACGCGGCGCAGCGACCCATCGGCCCGGTGTTTATCGTGTCACGCTAACTCAGCAAGGCGACGGCGCGTTGGAAGATCGGCAAGAGGTACGGGCATATGCCTATAACGTCGATGCCTTGGCCGAAAGCGATCTGAAGCGGGCCGGCCGTGACCGCCTCGACCCCGAATTCCCCCCGGGCAACAGCAAACGCGGTAAACTGATGCTGCTGACTCCCAATGAATCGTTTGAAACGCTACAAGAAAAACAACCCGATGCCTCGGAATCCCCGTGGCTCTACCTGTTCTTTATCTTGATCCTGGTCGTCGAGCAGGCGATGGCCGTCCACCTCAGCTACCACCTCAAGAGCAACGAGAGCGCCGCGCCGGTCCCTGGCTCGACGGCCTCGCCCGTGGCAGCGTGACCAGGAGGAGCTAACGATGAATGTCAATGCTGTTAATAATGTTCAGGTCGTTGAAGAAACCATCTTTCGACGCCTTGAAGAAGTCTTCCCCTGGCTCAGCTTTCAGGTGGCCGAATTCCGCTTGCCAGCCGTGCCGTACCTGTTGCCGCAGGGAGTGCTGGTGCGGGGCGAGGGGATGTGGTTCCTGGTGCTGTTTGTCGTGCTGGCTGTGGCGTTGACCTATGTAACGCTGATGTACCGCAAGGACGCCACCGCAGTGGGGCGATGGTGGGCGATCCTGTTGGGGAGCCTACGCACTCTGGTATATCTGACGTTGGCGGCGGTGTTTCTACTGCCTAGCAAACAGACGATGATCACCACCACCACCGAGGCCAAGGTGATTCTTCTGTTTGATGTCTCGGATAGCATGCAGCAATCCGACGAACTGCCCACCGGTGTGGCGGGAGAAAAGCTCACGACCCGCAATGAGTTGGTTCGCGCGTTTCTAGAGAACAAAAATATCCAGTTCCTGGAACGCCTCGAAAAGAATAACCCCACCTTTGCCTATCGCTTTGGGACACGCGTCGATGACGACTACCTCTACTTCGGCCGCGGCCAGCAACTCACCCGGCTAGAACGCGAAAAACCCGAACTGGACGAGAACGGCCGGCCCAAAAAATTTGATGGTCCGCAATTCAGTGGCGACTATTGGCTCTCCTGGCTGACACCGAGATCGGAAG
>JBDNDE010000368.1:0-4144 GCA_046719305.1 Gemmataceae bacterium
CCGATCTCTTGAGCATGAATTTTACGACACCGAGTCGTAAGCAAAGAAGTCGACTAGACGCAGCCTCAAAGCCAAGCCTGTGGGCGGTGTCTTTGCCCAGCCGACCGGCCAACAGACCAAGGCAGCGAATTTTTCCATCCCCGCCAACGGCTTTGAGGTTCATTTCAGACCGCTTTACCTAGCCCATTAGGAGACAGTCATGCAGCGTTCGACATGCCCGATTTGTGGCCGCCAGGTGATGCACTCGGATCATGAGGAAATTATTGTTTGTGATAGTGTAAAATGCGCACACACCTTTACTCGTTATCGGACTGGCCAACAATCCGCACCAGGAGCGGCGAGGAATTCCACGGCCACGGCCAGCCCCATCCGTTCGGTGCCGGAAAGGACCGCGTCCCCTGCTCTGCCCAAAAATCCAACGCTCCTGGAGCCGCATCGTTGTTCGAGTTGTCAGCAACCGATCCACGACTCGATTGGCGACTCCCAACGCACCTTGACCCATAGTTGTGGCCATCGAATCAGCCTGTATGCTATACAGTTTTATACCCCTTGTTGTAGCCTCTATGTCGAGGTGCCCCGGTCGATGGCTGGTCAGCGTCTAGTGTGTCCCAGATGCCAACGTCTGATGACCGGTCCTTACACGGACATTTTGCATCAACGTGAGGGCGACATCGAGCCTGGGGAACTGATGCGCTGGAACTGCCTTAGTTGCGGACAACTGTTACAATCCAACGTCCGCGACAGGCTAGGTCAGCCTCTGGCCGGTCGTCCGGTCGTCTGCCCCACTTGCCGCAGTTGGATCACGGTTCCCTCTGCGGGCTTACCTGTTCTGCCTTCTGCTTGAGGGCCTCGCTTGCTAGCTGCGCTGCGGCTGCCGGGGCCACACCCCCTTCTACAGGTGGTCGCTTAGTTCGTTTAGTTGCCGACAACCAGTTGAACCAGCACTAAAGTAAACAGTCCCAGACTGATCCAGGCGTTCACGCGAAAGAAGGCCTCATTGACCCGGCTGAGGTCGTGCGGCGAAACTAGCCAATGTTCAACCATCAAAAGCACTGCAACCGCGACTAGGCCGACGAGGTAGATCACCCCCAGATGAGGCGAGACGAAAGACAACGCCACCAGCAGACCCAACATGACCAGATGGCACCCTTGGGCCACCCGCAACGCTCCCGACACCCCCAACGCTGCCGGCACGCTATGCAACCGCGCCTGCCGGTCAAACTCGATATCCTGAGTTGCGTAGAGAATGTCGAACCCCGCCACCCAAAACAGGACCGCCCCGCCTAAAAGCACCGGCTCCAACCACTCTGGCCAGTCTGGTATTCCTCGAATGGCGATCCACGCAGCCACTGGGGCGAGGAACAGCGACACGCCCAGCCAGAAATGACACAAAGCCGTGAATCGTTTGGTCAGCGAGTAGGCACACACAAACAACAGCACCGGCACGGCCAAAATCACCGGCCATGGGTTGTTTTGCAAAAGAAACAAGGCCGCCGAGCTGACGAATGCTAACGCACTGAGGAGCGTGAAGCTCCACACGGCCACAACGCTCAATTGCCCCGAAGGCAGATGCCGACCGGCGGTTCGCGGATTGGCTGCATCATAGTGCCGGTCCACCAGCCGGTTGAAAGCCATAGCTGCCGCCCGGGCGGTCACCATGCACAACAGGATGCCGACGACTTCCACAACAGTGATGCGTCCAGAGCGTTTCCAAGCCAACGCGGCGCTAGTCAGCGCGAAAGGCAGCGCAAAGACGGTATGGCTGAAACGGATCAGGCCGAGAAATTTTGAGACGGTCCCGAGCATGGCGGTTCTCCTGCCCAACAGACAGAATAGCAACCGCTCGTCTTGTTGCTCAGGCAACGCTAGCTCCAGTCTCCCCCTCGAAGTCCTTCTCCTTTGCTCTTCAGTCTCTTACTCCTTGGCTCTTACTCCTTGGCGGCCAACAGGCCGGCTAAGTAATGCACCGGGTCGCCCTGCTCGCGGGCTGTCTCAGCCAACAGGCCATATTCGCCGGTTTTCTGGCACAATTCATTGAGGTTGGGGCAACTCAAGGGGCGTCCACCGGTATCGCTCAGGTATTTTCGGGCTATAGCAATAGCCTCGCGGCCGCGGCCCAATTTGAGGTATAAGTTCACCAGCACCTCGGCGGGGTAGGTGCCGATTTCCTCCGGGTTGGCCGATTCCAGCTTGGAGCGGAAGTAGGCCAAGCCTTGTTCGACCTCTTGACCGGCCAAGATGTCAAGATAGACGCGGTAGTCGGAGTAACCGCGTTCAAACGGTTCGTCGTCTTGAGCGAGGAAGCGTCCAGAGAGTTTGCTGCCATAGACGCACAGTTCGCGGGCCAAGTCTAGTTCCAGGCCGGGCATCAGCTGCATGCTCATCTGAACCACACTGGAAAGGTGCGAGGTGTCGATGTGATAGGCATCATCGGCAAAAAGCCAATCGCGCCGGTCGATGAGCTTGAGCAGCACGCCGGGGGTGTCTCGGGGGGCCTCGGCTTCGGGCGGCGTGGTGCCTTCCTGCTCGGTAATTAATCTGGTAAGGTTACTACGCAGATCGTGATACAGCGTGCGTACCAAAGCACGGATACAAAAGCGGCGTTGTTCCTCCGTGAACTGCTCCGACCCGCTCAGGGTCGTGATGGCATTACAGGTGCCATAGTGTTGCAAGATCCACTCGAAGCCGCGCTGCGGGTCTAGCCCTTCATACACAGCCAGTTGGATCATCCCCTGAAGGGTATCGCTCTCCTCGGGCTGATAGGCGGCCAACGCCGCCCGGACCGGCTCGGGTTCATCAATTATGCGAAAATACGACCAGGCTGACAGAATCTCGCCACGCTGTAGCAGAGCATGACCGACTTCCCGCGCCGCAGCGCGAATACCCTCTTCATAAGGCTCTTGCGATTCGGCAGGTAGAGCGGAAGCGGGTCCGGTCGGCACCGGATGTACGCCCAACTCGTGCCGTTTCTTCAGCAGCAGAGCGTAAAACAACAAATGATAATCGCCGCTCTCGCGCAATGAAGAACACAACCGCTCGATGGCCGCACTCGCGCCCTCAGAGCGGAGGGTGGTCTCGAGTTGATCAAACAGGGAGGGATTCATAAGTGGGGTCAATTCTTGCTGAAGTGAAATTTCGTCGCTGCCTCGCGGGCCAGCGGATCGCGTAAAAACCGCTTGCGACACTGGTTGCACAGATCGTATCGCAGCCGGGTATAGCTCGGCTCGCTGGGCGCTTGGTCCGCTGGCATCTCCTGTTGTAAGAGCGTACTGATCATCTCCAGATGGTCCGCATCCAGGTCGTCCTCGGTTAACTCGGCGGGTTCATTCGCGGTATACACTTCTAGCTTCAGTATGTGCCGATCTTCGCTGGTCGCGAGTTCCCGGCCACAACCATCACAAAAGATCCGGAGCATGTGGCTCCCTCCGGCGTGTAAGTCGATTCCACTCTCTTCAACCGTCGCGGTTTTTCTGCCCCGTGTCAAGCGGAATTCCCTGGGCTATCATGACACTCTATGAGGGAGGGCAATCATGGTCACGGCGGTGCTGCAACACGAATTGCTTCTTGGAGGCCGTCGGTTCAGCGTCCAGATCATGCGTTGGCTCCTGGCTGGCTGGCTGGTTTTGCAAGTGTTGTGGTTGTATGTGCTGTTTCAGTCGGAGTTTCTTCATCGGCAGTTTTTCGCAAGTCGACGCTTGTGGGCACCGCTAACGGTGCAGCCCAGTGCCCCTGAGGTGGTCGGCTACTGGTTCGTGGAAATCTACGTTGCCCAGCAAATTTTGCTGTTATTGGTACTGATTCCTGCACTCATGGCCGGTGCAATCACGGAGGAGAAACGCAAAGGCACCCTACAACATCTGCTGTTGACCGAGGTAAGGCCGACCGATCTAATTTTGGGAAAAATGCTTGGTCGTTTCTTCCAAGTAATCCAGGTACTCCTGGCCGGCTTGCCACTGTTTGCCCTCTTAGCCGGCTTCGCAGGTCTTGCCCCGGTCACGCTGCTGTTTATTGCCCTTAGTTTGATCATGCCAATTTTCGGGTTGTCGGCCTTCACGATGTTGGCGTCGGTGTGGTTTCGACAAACACGTGATGCAGTGTTAGCACTGTATGTGGTGTGTGTTATTGGAGCTTTGATCGTTCGGCA
>JBDNDE010000369.1:0-4132 GCA_046719305.1 Gemmataceae bacterium
CGGATCGCCCAGTTGATGACAACGCCCGCGGATGTGTTGATGCTCGACGAACCAACCAACGACTTGGATATCCCTGCCTTAGAAGCCCTCGAAGAAAGTTTAGAGTCGTTTCCCAGTGCTGTCGTCCTCGTGAGTCATGATCGCGCCCTGATGGATCGGTTGTGTACTGAGGTGATCGGCCTGGAACAGGGGGGCAGCGCGGCGACCTTCGCTAGTGTCGAGCCATGGCTGCACGCTCACGGACGAGCCGAAGCTGCCCGCCTGAAGACCTTTCAGACAGCTTCCACGCCGACGGGGGCCAAAACAGCTCCCACCCCGGCAAAGAAAAAACTCAGCTGGAACGAACAACGTGAACTAGAGGGCAGCCTGGCCGCCCTCCTGGCCGCTGAACAAGCTGCTGGCGTCGCCGAGGCCGCTATCGAAGCTGCCGCCACCCAAGGCCACGCCCAGTTGAACGTTGCCTGTCTCGCTGCCCAGAAGGCCAGAGCCGAGGTAGAACGTTTCTACGCCCGCTGGACCGAACTGGAAGCCAAAAAGTAGCGCCAACGTCTCGCCCGCTGAGGTGTTAAGGTGTTTGGCTTCTCAGACCAGGAGGCCACATGCAAGCCGCATCCCAACCAGCCGAGCCTGTGCCGCTTACGCCTGCCCAGGAAGCGCGTTGGATTCGCGAGGCTCAGGCCGGCCAACGCGAAGCCTTTGGCCGCTTGGTCGAAGCCTATTGGCCACGCTTGTATCGCTGGCTGTTTCAACTGACGCAGAATCGCCATGCCGCCGAGGATCTGGCCCAGGATGCGATTCTGCGGGCCTGGGAGCATGTGCGCCGTTTTCAGCCTGGGACCAACTTCCGCGCCTGGTTGTTTCGCATCGCCCATAATGCCCTGCTCAACAGCAAACGCAGCCCAGCCAACCGTCGCCTTCAGCTGCCGACGGACCTGACCGATCCCGAACCTCGCCCCGACCAAACCTTGTTAGGACGCGAACTGCTGCAACGCTTGGGCCATGCCCTAGCCGCTCTCCCAGCGGATTGGCGTGCGGCCCTGCTGTTGCGAGCCGAAGAAGGACTCTCGTTTCGCCAAATCGCCGAGATCACCGAGACGACCGAGGAGACGGCGCGCTGGCGGGTGTACAAGGCCCGGCAGCAACTCCTCGCCACGATGGACCCTCAGCCCCCCGAGTCATCATGACCTGTGAACATGTGCGTGAACAACTGCTGGCCTGCGAAAGACTGGAACGTCCGGGTGCCTCGCTTTCGGCTCATCTGCGCCAGTGCCTGGCCTGCCAGGCGTGGTTGCGTCGGCTGGTGAAGTTGGAACGCCAGTTGCCCCAACTTCCCGTGGAGGTGCCCCCCGTCCCCTCTAGTCTGTTCGAGGCGTTGGAATGGCGTCCCGGACAGCTCCCTCTGGCCTCCCCCAGCCGTTCACGCGAAGGCGCACGCAGCAAAGCCGCCTTGGCCTCCTCCTTGGCTGCTGCCCTGTTACTCTTCGCCATCGGTTGGTGGCTCTGGCCGTACCTGGGAAAGCCAGCTTCGGGGTCCAAACCGAGCTACGCCCAACGGCGCGACGCGCATCTATCGGCATTCCCCCAGCCATCGCAACATGCTCAGGCATTGCTCCACTTGGCCGATCAGTTGCTGACCGAAGCCAACGCGGCCCAGGCGAAGTCGCTGGCCGAGTCGTTGGAGCAGTTGCTCGAACGCGACTTGTTTGCCGTAGTTCAGGCCGTCCCCCCCGCCCAACGCCCCGAACTGCTTCATCATTTGGGCCAGCTGGAAAGCCGTACCGAACGGCTGGCGGCCACCGCCCGCAACGATCGCCTTGCCGAGGCTTTCAAACGCTCGGCCGATTCGGTTCGCCGGGCGGACCGTCGGCTCCGTCAACTCTGGGGTACCTGAGTGTCGCACGGAGGCAGCAAGGCGGCTCGTGGCGCGCCGATCTCCACGACGTGGACCTGACCCGTCCAACTCGCCGCACGGCTAAAGCCAACCTTGGGTGCCAACACAGTCGCTGTGTGATCCGCTCGCACACACCCGCCCAATGGCTCGCCCGTGTCGGCATCTAGGCCACTAGGCAGATCCACAGCAAACACCTTCGCCCCGCTGGCGTTGATGGCCGCGATCACCTCAGGGTACGGTTCACGCGGCGGGGTACTCAAGCCGGTGCCAAACAAAGCATCAACGATCCAGGGCAACCCCTGTAAACGACCCAGCAACCGATCGAGCGCGGGCCATTTCTCGATCACCAAGCCTGCCCGCATAAGAATTTCTCGCATCACCGCCGCATCGCCCGTGGCCTCGTCGGCAAATTCAAAAATGCGCACACTCAGGCCAGCTAGGTCGAGATAGCGGGCGATCACAAACCCATCACCGCCATTGTTGCCTTTGCCACAGACGATGCCCACCGGTCCCGTGACACCCAGCGACAACAGCAATCGAGCCATGGCGGAGCCGGCATTTTCCATCAATAGCAGACCAGGCATGCCGAACTGTTCGATGATTCGGCGATCCAGTTCGCGACAGGCGGTACGTGTCAGGGCGAGCATAGAATTAATCCTCGGGCGGGGTGTACAACCAGTTCCAGTTGTCGCCCGTGTAGAGAATCAGATAAGCCCAGCGATCCCCACCAGTGTGCCAAACCTCTCCGCGGTATTTGTAACCGTTCTCGGCAAATTCAGCAGGCTGCACTTTGTAGCGGCGAGTATCGACGCCGATCACGATGGCATGCTCCCGCTGGCCGACAAACACCAGACGAGGCGCGCGTTGCCCCGGATAACCGGGCAACTCCCCATCGCCCACGCTGATACAATGTTCGTAACGCACAAAAGGCGGCCCGCAATTCGCATAACCCAACTCGTGTAAGGCCGAACTGGCGGCCTCCTGATTGGTTGGTCGCGTAATATTGAAGGCGATCTGGCTGTCTTGACCATCGAAGTAGCTGCGGGGCAACGACAACCACCACCATAACGCGCCCACGGCAAACAACACCGCCGCAGCACTGGCCAAGCCCCGCATCGAATTCCAGAGTCGCTCTCGCCACTGGGCCAGACGTTCAGCCTCCAAACGGCTGAGAATCTGCTGCTTGAGTGTGGACGGAATAGGCACATCGAGCATTGCGCGGCCCAGGTGGGCGTCCAGGCGAGCCTCTGCTCGAAACAGCGCGTCGCATTCGGAACAGGTGGCCAGATGATCCCTTAAAGCGGCCGCTTCGGGGCCGCTCGGCGCATCTGGAGCATGCGTGGCTAGGGGTAATAAAGCACGAGCGGCGTTACAATCCATCGTTCGCCCTCCTCGCGGGTTGTCCATTGCCCACCGTTACACTCGGGCCGATCAGTTTCGCTCGCAGGTGTGCCTTGGCCCGAGCCAACCGGGACATTACCGTCCCGATCGGCATCTCCATCTGGTCGGCAATCTCACGATAGCCGAATCCTTCAAAATAGTACAGGATAATCGGGGTGCGGTACACTTCGCTCAACTCGTTCAAGGCGGCCTGTAGCTGTTCGGGATCGATCTCAGGAAGTTCTTCGGGGGTCGATGGCTCGGCCAACTCGCCCAGATGGTCCAGAGGGATACAGTCCGAGGACGCCTCCTCGCGTAAGCGGTGCAGATAGGCATGCCGCAGGATGCTAAACAACCAGCTGCGTGCCCGGTTCGGGTCGCGCAATTGGTGCCAGTTCGTCTGCGCCTTGCAAAACGTTTCCTGGACCAGATCTTCGGCATCCGCACTCGATCCACTTAGACGGTAACCATAACGATACAACGAGGCGTAATGTTCCTCGACCAGTCGTTGCATCATCATGGGGCTTCCGGCCTTGGACATGGCGTCGTGCGTCCCTCTACAGTATGAAACCCAACTCTAAGGATTTATTCCCACGCCGCGGGAAAAAATTTACCGGTTCTCCAAACTTCAAGATACAGCTTGTCCCTTCCAACAACCACTAAAGCGGTTACCGTCGACGCCATCCCTCCAAACGCAAGACGCGACTTCGTCGACACACCTGACACGACTCGCCCCCCTTGCGCTAGGCGAGGTATCGCTCTAAGCTGAACGATACAGAGAACTCTTTCTAGGAGCTGAACCGTGTTTGATCGCGTCCTAGTTGGTGATTGTTTGTTTCACTTGGCCAACTCCCCGAAGGG
>JBDNDE010000037.1:0-20514 GCA_046719305.1 Gemmataceae bacterium
CGGATCGTCCCAACGAGCCGGCTTCATGTTGTCGCGAAGGTAATCGAAGCCAAACTCGCTATTAGTACCATAAGTGATGTCAGCCTCATAGGCTTGTCGGCGCAGCTGGGGGTCCATGTCGGACTGGATATAAGCTGCCGTCACCCCCACAGCGCGATAAATGGGTAACATCCATTCGCAATCGCGGCGGGCCAGGTAATCGTTGACCGTTACGACATGTACCCCTTGCCCCGTCAACGCATTCAGCACCGCCGGCAGCGTTGCCACCAGCGTCTTTCCCTCGCCGGTAGACATTTCCGCGATATTGCCGCGATGCAGCACGATCCCGCCGAGGATTTGCACGTCGAAGTGACGCATCCCCTTGGTCCGGCGGGCGGCCTCACGAGTGGCGGCAAAGGAATCGGGCAACAGGTCATCGAGCTTGGCCCCTTGAGCGAGCTTCTCCTTGAGCCGGGCCGCTGTCCCACGGAGCTCCTCATCGCTCATGGCCTGGTAGACTTTTTCCAACTCGTTGACCTGAGCCAGCAACGAGCCAGGGATCACCGTATGGACGGCACCCGGCTGAGCAGCGCGGACATAGCCCAGTGAGCGAATCGTCCGTTCATTGCTCGAACCGAACAGATTTAGAAAGAACTTGCCCACCCCCTCTGAGAAGGCCGACAGACCATCGCTCAACTTTTCCCAAAAGTTGGTATCGAGGCTGGGGGGCGTTGCAGTACTGCTCATCCGTTCGACTCCTAGCATCGGCTTGAGATCGCACCTTGCAAACTCCGCAAAGCAGGCAAGTTGTGCGGATAACCTCGGTTACTCTAGGCGTCCGTTCGCCTTAAGGTCAAGACGAGCTAGCACTTGGTCCTGCTCTGACCTCTCCTCGACCGTCCGCTTTTTTTTGGTTTCTATCCAAATTAGGACGTTCACACCGATCGTTCTCGTCGCGTCAAGTCGATAATCCAGGCAATCCTCGTTTACGTCATCGATTGCACCTTCCCTCCCCGAGTGATCATTCCCCTTTTTGCTGCTTTCTCTCTAGAAGCCTCTACCTCTGAAACGTCAAGCTCTCTTTCTGGTTCGTTTGCTTCTCTCTGGCCGTGAGGAACATCGCATGCTCGGTAACGGACAGGAATTGCTTCTCCAAGGTTTTCACTGGAAATCGCATCTGGGCTCGCGCGAGGCCACTGGGGCGGTCAAACCATGGTGGCGGATCGTTCGCGACAATGCCTCCACCATTCGCAAGGCGGGCTTTACCCATCTCTGGTTGCCGCCCTGTTCCGATTCCCTCGCTCCCCAGGGCTACATTCCCCGCCGTTGGTTCGATTTTCACTCGGCCTATGGTAATCTCGCCGAACTCAAAGATGCCTTGCAGGCACTTGGCCCCGTGGCGGCTTTGGCCGATGTTGTGGTCAACCATCGCGTCGGTGTACATACCAGCGGAGCAGATTTTGAAGATCCCCCCTTTGCCGATAACGCTGCCGCCATTTGCTGTGATGACGAAAGTGGGGTGGGCACCGGTGCTCCGGACACTGGCGAACGACATCCCTGTGGCCGCGACTTAGACCACACCAACCCGGATGTTCGCTATGCTGTCAAACTCTACTTAGATCGCCTTCAAGCCATCGGCTTCCGGGGCTGGCGTTGGGATCTGGTCAAAGGCTTTGCTGGCCGCTATGTCGGCGAGTACATCGAAGCCAGTGGCAACTTATTCAGCGTGGGCGAATGTTTCGAGTCCAACCGTCAACTGGTCTGTGATTGGATCCAATCCACTGGGAGTCGTTGTGCCGCTTTTGATTTTCCGACACGTTACCGGCTGTATGACGCCTTGTGTCGCAACCAATTCAGCGTTTTAGGTGATGACACCTCTGAACGTCCGCGAGCAGCAGGGCTGATCGGAATTTGGCCCTCCATGGCTGTCACCTTCGTAGATAACCACGACACCGAATACACCCGCGAGCGGGAGCATGAAGCCAATTATGACGCCACCCGGCACTTTCCCGGGCGTTGGGTGGAGACGGCGTATGCATACACTTTGACCCATCCGGGTGTGCCGTGCGTCTTTTGGCAGCACTACTTCGATTGGGGCAGTCAGGCACGTTGTTTGATCGATCACTTAATGATCCTACGACGTCGTTGCGGTGTCCATAGTACTAGTCGTTTGACTATTCACCGAGCCGAAGCGGGACTGTATGCGGCGGAGATCGACGGGCGAATCGCGGTTCGCCTGGGGGATCGTCTGTGGTGTCCCGGCTATGGCTGGCATGAGGAAACCAGCGGCGAACGCTTCACGGTGTGGACACGCTGAAGCGCAGAGCAGCACACGAGACTGGGAGCTTGACTCCCCTCGTTGAGACGACTAGCATGAAGGTGTCTTTGGGGTATGGTGTAACGGTAGCACAACTGACTCTGGATCAGTTTGTCTAGGTTCGAATCCTAGTACCCCAGCTTTCCCCCACTTGTCTAGGTTCGAGTGGGCTGATCTTGATCCCGCATGATTCCACTAAGACTCCAACGGATGGTGCATTCTCTTTTGAAACCATGACGATAGTATGAACCCACTTTCTTTTCGTCTTGGGATGCGATTGAGTGTCGATTGAAAAGGCTCATCCCCTTCGATCCTTTTTCCTCAGGATTCCTCATTGAATGCCGAACAACCTCCTTCCTTAGTTTGCTCATACGCAAAGAGCAGACGCAGTTGCAAACGGCGGATGGTTCAGGTTGGCGGCTACCCAATCACCCCCTCGTTTTTGCTGACAGAAACAAACAGTACGGCCGCCCACGTTTCCGCGAGAGCGGCCGGAGCCAACGCGTCTGGTTGCTTATTTAGATGGCTCGCTCTCCAAGAAGGCGAACAGGTCAGCGATTTCCTGCAAGGAGAGTTCATCCAACAGTTTTTCGGGCATAACGGAGACCAACGAGGCGAACTGCGATTCGATGTCCTTTTTGCGCAGAGTTACCTTTGTGGCGTCCGGCTGCAGCACAGTCACCTCCTCGCCGTTGATCGCGACCAAGCCCTCCAGACGTATGCCGCGTTTGGTGATGATGCTGGTCGAACGATATTGGTCGCTGATGACCTTCGAGGGATAAAGGATTGCTTCCAAGGTATCGGCTCGTTTGAAGCGTTTGGAAAGCGTGGTGAGATCCGGGCCGACCCCTTCGCCCTCGTTGCCGTATTTGTGACACTTCAGGCAGGCGGCCTTTTCGAAGACGGCACGGCCTTTTTTGGCGTCGCCGGTCTTGCCCGCGCCGGTGGTCAGGTAGGCCAGCAACTCCGGATATTTGTACTTCGAGGGGGCGGACATCTCACCACTTAGGCCAGGCAGCGGCGGCTCCTTGGGAAAGGCCTGAGCATACCACTTGGCCCAGGCTTTGAGTTCATCGTCAGGGTTTTCGCTACCAAACTGCCGACCACCCGACCAGTGACGCAGCAGCTGCAACACCTTAACGCGATGAGGTCCCCGGAGCGTGTTGGCGGTTAACAGGGCGGCCCGATAGGCGGCGGCATCATCGGGCTTGGGTTTGGCCTCCATTTTTTGCAACGCTGTTAGGCAATCAAACACGATCAGTTGATTGGACGTCCGCAAACCTGCGATCAACTCCGGCAGATACTCGAGCCGGGGATGCTCGATTACCGTCTTAAGCAGGGCGTCATTCAGGGCCGTGAGCAACTCGTTTTGCCGCGGCAAGTTGGTTGCACGTGCCGCTGTCTGAGCCGCTTGGCGTAGCTCGGCCAGGACGCCTTCGTGGCGGTCAATCGCTTGCCGCTGCGCCAGCACCAAGTTTACCTGAGGCATCTCAGCTAGTTTGCTCAGCAGCGTTTTACGAGCGGGTAGATCATAAGCCTGCAGCGTCTGGCGGAAGATGTTTTCCAAGAACGGGGTGAAGCTGTGGCCGCCCTTCCAGTCGCGTGTCGATTCATACCATGCAGCTAGGTGCATCTGTTGCTCGGGAGTCCAACCTTCCTGCAAAAAGCGTAGGCAGTAGAAGTAGTGGATTTGTTGCGCCCGGTCGCTCTTTTCTTTTAAGATGGCGTCGATCAGTTTGGCATGAACAGCCGTTTTGAGAACGCCCGTTCGTCGGAAATGGGTTAGCAGAATCGCCAGTTCGCGATTCACGAACGGGTTGGCCCGGGGAAATAGCCTGTCGCACTCCTCGGCTATAGCCGTTTGTTCCTTCTGCGGGGGCCCAGCGATGTGGAAGCAGGCCAGTTGCACACAGCGAAGCCAATCGACGCGGTCGCTCTCACGACTGGAGGTCGGCACCGAACGCGCCAACCGCTCAAAGATCACGCGAGCATGCTTCGCCGCTTGGCCGGTCTTACACAAGGCGACAACGCCCTGCCAGGCCGCTTGCGGGTCGCTGTCGCCTTGCAAGCGATCTACCCACTTCGCCGGGTCGATCCTCTCAAGCACGAGCCGGCCAGCCGTTCGCAGGTAAGGATCTTCCGAGGCTAGCAGTGGCCAGATCGTTTCGACTTTCGGTTCCACATTCAGACGGATGAGTGCTTCGCATAATCGACGTTTAACAAATGCAGATGTTTCAGCAACCAATTGCTTTTCAAGGATGCTCGCATCGGCAGTTGTGCCCTGAATGCCGATCAGCCAGACCGCTTGCGCTCGCACTTGTTCTTCTTTATCCCTCAGCAGAGCATGGAGTATCCTGAGATCAGCGGAGAGTCCATGAATCGGTAGGGCCGTCAGAGCGGCGACCCGCTGAGTAAGCGGCACCTTGTCATTGCCGGCCAAGCGTACTAGAGCGGCGGCGACGGCCTGGGGTTTGAACTCTTTGCCGGCTAGGAAAGAGGCCACCCGAGCGCGGGCATAGGCGGACTGCGCCTGGGGCAAGCTAGCAAGTCGGGCAGCAAATTCTTCTGGGGTGTCGGCAGCGAGATCGAAGGGCACGGGCAATTTCTCCGGAAGAATGCGGAAGACGCCCCCTTGCGTGCCCCGTCCGCCCAGCGTGAAGTAGATGCCCCCTTCGGGTCCGACCTCGACATCGGTGATGTTCATCGGAGTGCCGATGCAGAGTTTCTCCACTTCGCCGCCGTAAGTCGCTCCCTTGATCTGCGGTAGTAACGCATAGAGCACTCCAATCGACCAGTCGGCCAGGAGAACCGCGCCGCGATAGCGTTCGCCCAAGGCGTAGTGATCGTACACGGCCACCCCCACCGGCGAACCTCGGCCGGTTTCATGCAAAGGCGGCAAGCTATCGAGATAATAGTTGGGGGTGTTGGCCGCTCCAGTACGCCAGACGAAATCGCCGCCCGGAGGACAGTGTACAATACGCACCGCTCGATACCACGGCAGCCCCTGGTCCCATTCCATGTCGCTATCGAAGCTAAACAGTTCGCCCGCGCTGTTAAAGGCCGCATCAAACTGGTTGCGGAAGCCGGCCGTGATTAGGCTGGGATTCTGACCAGTGAGGTCCAACCGCCAGATGGTGCCGCCCGGGGCACGCAAGCCGGCAGCATGACCACGGGCATCGTCCAAACGGGGCAACAATACGTCTTCGGTGCTGCCGGGTTGCCCTTGGTCCGGTCCCTGGCCACCGGTCGGCCAGCGTACCAACGGCGAGTTGCTTGCCAGTTGTTCGGGGTTGGGAGCTAGCCCCTTACCGATGCGGAGAAACGCATGGTTGCCCACCACTACATACAACCAACCATCGGGGCCGTGGATCACCGCATGCGGGCCATGTTCGCCCATCCCGCCCTCGAAGCGATGCAGCAGCGTCACCTCGTCGATGCGGTCGGCCCCCTTGGTGTCCCGGCAGCGGTATAGGCCGGTTCCCTGCGGGCCATTGCCCACAAGGTACAGATCGTTGCCGATGCAGCACATGCCGTGTGCGTTCTTGACCTGATCACAATAGACCCGCACCGTCTGATAGACCCCCTGTTCGTTAGGGTTCTCAGCAATCAAGGTGCCGCCCCGCTCCTCGCTGAGCAGCAGCCGACCTTTAGCGTCAAAGGTCATGTTGACAATCGAAAACGGCCCTCGGTTGCCGGGGTTTTTGACGACCTCTTGAACCGTTAGCCCCTCAGGTACGATGAAACGACGCGGGCCGCCTTTGGTCGCCTTGCCCACCCAAGGGCCGACTTGGCCATAGGTGCCCAGCACGCGAGCAGCGGTCCATTTGCGATCGTCATACGTTTCACTTTGCCAATCCTTGCCTGCCTCCTTGCTCGCCTTCCATTGTCGATCGCTTACCAGCACCTCGCCGCTGCGGCCATTGGGCACATAGCTGAGCTTGACAACCAGGCCAGCGGGGCCACCGTGGTTGGCAGCCTCGACAGCCAAGATATTCGTGCCGTGTTTGAGATATTTCTGCACGTCAAACTTCTGCACGGTTTCCCAGACATCGCCCGAACCGATCTTTGTACCGTTGATCCAGACGGTGAAACTGTTGTCGGCCGTGATCTCCAGGGTGGCGGTATCGACCGGTATAGGCACGGGGCGATTGATAACGAAAGCGCGACGGAAGTAACGCACCTCCGAGGGGGCATGGACTAATGGGTTGCCTTCGTCAAACCAGATCCACTGCGGTTCGGTGGGTTTTTGTGCCTGCGCTTGCCAGGTCGTGACTCCTAACAGGCCAACCAACGGCAGCAAAAGGAGAGAGAGCTTTCGCATCGAGCAATGGCTCCACAGTCGGTGAGGTGGGCAGGATACATCATAAAATTGATTGTAACCCAAACCGCCCACCAAAGCGAGACGAAGCCGCCAAGCAGTGCTGCGGTGTGCTTGTCTCGACTTGGTCGTCTGTGCTCGAAGCGTCTGGGCAACTACAGGTCAAGTACGGGGGCAGTGAGCCGCCTCAGTCGAGCAACTCCCAGATGCGGATGGTTTTATCAAGTCCCGCCGAAGCGAACCGCTTGCCCAGAGGGTGAAATGCGACGCTCAAGATGCGGTCGGTGTGCCCCTTGAACGTCTGCAACGGTTTGCCGGATTCAGCCTCCCACAGGCGAACCGTGCCGTCATTGCCGCCGCTGAGAATCCGCCGGCCATCGGGGCTGAAAACAGCCGAGTAGACCGCGCCCTCGTGGCCCTCTAGGGTGTGCAGCAACTTGCCATCGGTGATACTCCAGATCTTCACCGTGCCGTCGGCACTAGCGGTCAAAAACTGCCGGCCATCAGGCCGAAACGCAACTGCGAGAATCGTGTCGTCGTGGCTATTGAGTTCCAGCAACTTTTTGCCAGTCTGGGCGTCCCATAGGTAAATGCGCTGGTATCCGTTGCCCGTGAGAAGGTATTTACCCTCGGGGCTGATCGCCACGCTTCGCATCTGGTCTTTATAGCCAGCCAAGTAGCCCAGCGTGGAGCGGCCGGAGAAGGTATGCAGCAGTTTGCCATCGAGGTCGTACAAATAGGCTGGCTCCTCGTCGCTACCGGAGAGGAGGGTATCTTGTGTAGGATGAAAAGCGATGCTGAGAATGGATTTTTTATGTTTCCGAGTCATGAACAAGCGTTTGCCCGTGTCGGTGGACCAGACCTCGGTGGTGCCATCCAACGCGCCGGAGACGAAACGCTCGCCCGTGCGATCAAAGGCGATCGCGCGAACCTCGCTCTCGCCCTGAGCAAAGGTTTTCAGTTTCGTGCCGCTGGCAAGATCCCACAACACAACCGACTTGTCGAAACTGCTGCTGAGCAGCAGTTGTCCTTGGGGATGGAAGACCAACCCGGTCACGCCTTCAGTATGGCCACGCAACACCCCAACATAGGGCAACGGAATCGAAGTCAACAGGCGGTCCCAGGTCGTCTCGACCAGAACACGATCTTTCCATTCCGAATCGGCGGTCTCCAGTAACTTTTGCCAGGCCAGCATTGGCAAGAGAACCTCGTCGCGATAGGTCCGCATGGCCGAGTTGGTGGGCCGTTCGCCCTTGCGGATGGCCTGCAGATACACTTGCAGAGCCTCGTTGAGCAACACGTCGAGTTGCTTAGCCAAATCTCGCCACTTACTGATTTGTTGTTGCTTTTCTTTGTTCAACTCTTGCATCTTCTCATGTTGCTGGCCGAACTCCTTGAGTAGGCGTTGGCCACGTTCGTCGATCTCACGCGTGCGGCGCAACGCTTTTTGCAATTGGTTGCCCAAACCGAGCCAGTCGCTACCAGTCTTCTGGAAGGGCTCGGCCAAGGCAGTGGCCGGCTTGTCGGCGAAGTAGCGTGTCGAGGCGGACAGCGTGCCGGTCAATCCGCGTCGCAACAGCGTGACCAGTTGCTCAGGCTTGACGCCGGACAAATCGCAGGCCTCGACGATTTCGCACGCCTGAGAGCCAAACAAGGCTGGAGGCACGCCGATACGGCCCTGGTATGGTCCCTCGGGGATGGGCCGGGTCACGGCAATGAGCCACATCAACCCGGCGATTTTTTCCTCGGCGGGCAGACGTTTGGGGGTTCCAGGTTTCAGCAAGCGAATCTCCTCGGCATTCAAGGCATTAGCCATCTCTTCGAGTGCTTTGCGATGCAACGCTTGGGTGGCAGCGACGATTTTCTTGTCCTCGGCCAGAGCGTTCTGTACCACCTCGGCCCGGTCTTCAAAGTCGCGGCGTAACTGCAGCAGACGAATCCGGCTTTCCTCGGACTGGCAGAGCAACGATATCCATTCTTTGATGTGCGGGTGCGGCTGCGGTTTACCGTCCGGATCACTTGCACGCACCAACAACGGCGTGGGCGGGAAGTAGCTGATGCGGCCGAAGAGATCTTCGATGGCCTGGACTCGTTTTTCCAGCGTTAGCATGCGTTGATCGGCTTCACCGAGGCGACCCTCGAGATCGCGCAGCTTCTCGTCCAGGCTAGCCAGGGTGGCCTCGACGATACGGCGGACATCCTCGGCAGTGGTCTTTTCGTTCAGCGAACGGCGGAGCTTGGCAATCTCGTTGGCTTGTTTGGCGTCAACTTGCAACAGCATCGACTCATACATCTCTAGACGGCGCTGGAGTTCCGTGATCCGTTCGGGGGCCTTGACTTCAGAACCGAACAACTTCTCCAGCGAATGGCCGATCAGAATCCTGCCAACTTCTCGGGCCGCCCAAAGGGCCACCCTCTTGGCAGCGGGAGCCACCGCAACCAAGGCTGGGTTGCTCTGCACCGCAACGGGCGGCATCAGCAGCAATGTTCCTAGCAATCCAGCTGGCAGCAAAGTCAAGATGAGGCGAAACATGGTGTGGGCTCCTGGAAAAGAGGAAGTGAGGGCGAACGTACTCTTCCACTTCCTCCAAAGTTAACAGATCTTACGACTCGGTGCCTGATTTTTTTCACCGCCGTTGTACAACAGTTCTGTAACTTTCTGTTCCCGAGGCAGCGAATCATGCCGGATTGGACAGCGGCACGGGCCGCGATGATGCTCGATCCCACAGTGACCAACCTCAACACCGGCTCGTTTGGTCCGCTGCCGCGTGTAGTGCGCGACCGCGTAACGCAACTGCGTGACCACCTCGCCGCTGAGCCAATGGACTTCCTGTTGCGGCAGCAGCCGGAGTTGCTCTGGCAGGCCCGGGTAGCCTTGGCTGCCTACCTGAGCGTCACGCCCGAGCGGCTTCTGTTTACCAGTAATGTCTCGGCGGCAATCAACCTGGTGGCGTCGTCGTTGCAGTTGCCCCCTGGGGGGGAGATCCTGCTGACCGATCACGAATATCCGGCCATGGTTTGGTGCATGGAACGGCTGGCTCGGCGGCTAGGTCTGACTCTCCGTAGCTTTGCTTTGCCCACGCTCGCTGAATCGACTGACGAGATTGTAGAAGCCCTTAGGCGGGCTCTGTCGGCGCGGACGCGGTTGTTGTTTTTCAGCCATGTCTTGTCGCCCACGGGATTGGTTTTGCCCGCCCGCGAGTTGTGTGCTGAGGCTCGCCGCCGCGGCATCCTCACCCTGGTCGATGGTGCCCATGCTCCGGCATTTCTGGCTTTGGACGTCTCGGCCATCGGGGCCGACTTTTACGCGGCCAACGCGCACAAGTGGTTGCTGGCACCGACGGGATCAGGCTTTCTGCACATCGGACCGGGCATGGAAGATCGGCTGGTGCCGTTTCATGTCAGTTGGGGATGGCACAACTCGGCCAAGCAACTCGACGAGCGTGACGAGTATGGCAGTACGCCCCGGCTGCGGCGGTTGGAATTCGAGGGCACACGCGATTGTTGCGCGTGGCTGACTATCCCCGAGGCGATCCGCTTCCAAGCTGAGCTTGGCCCCGAGGCGATCCGCGCCCGCATGCGCGAACTGGCTTTGCATTCCCGTCTGTGTTTCCGCTGGCTCAAACCCGCGACACCGTTCTCCGCCGAACGAAGCGGGGCGATGGTCGCGTTTGAGTTGCCGGCAGGCATCGATTCGCAGAAGCTGCGTAAAGCCCTATGGGAGATTCGCACTGAAATTAATGTGATCGATCGCCCCGAGCGTGTGCTGTTCCGCACCTCTACCCACTTCTATAACACTCACGAGGAACTCGAACGCTTGGCCGAGCGGTTGCCGGATTTGTTGGCACGAAGCCAGATTGGATGAGGTGTTTCGTGACTACAATACTCCCAGGAAGCGACCGCGGGAGAGGAAAGTTGGCCGTCGTTGCACAGCGGATGCGAGCCGCGTATCTGGTGGAACCGGGACGAGTGGAACTTCGCGAGGTGCCGGTGCCCGTTCCTGGTCCCGGGCAACTGCTCCTGCGCATCGAACGCGCTCTGGCGGGCGGTACGGATCGCAAAGCCTTTCAACGCGGCCACCCCAAAATTCCCATGCCTGGTCCGTTCGGCCATCGCTATGTGGGCACAATCGCGGCCGTGGGGCCAGCCGAGACTGCTGAGTTGGGGCGATGGGAGATCGGCCAGGCGGTCATGGGGGTGCATAGTGCCCCGTGCCTCGTATGCGGGTTGTGCCGGCGTGGCCGACACAATCTCTGCCCGCAGGTGATGCGTGAAAAAGCTCTGGGAGCGTTTGGGGAGTACCTGCTCATCCCGGCCGCGGTGGCCCGACAAAATCTATTTCTACGTCCGATGACGCTTCCAGTGGAGCAAGCAACTCTGTTGGAGCCGGTTTCTTGTATTGTTCATGCCCTCGAAACTATCCAATGGAGCGGGGTCGAACGGGTGCTGATCCTTGGCTTGGGGGCCGTTGGTCTACTCTTTGGCCAACTGTTACCGCTTTACACTCCGGCGCAACGGGTGGCAGCGGGACGGCGGCGGGAGCGGGTAGAGTTGGCCCGTGGTTGGGGGTTGCATCCCGTCTACGATCTGACCCAGATTCCCTTGGCCGAGCAACTGCCGCCCCAAGAGCAGTTTGATGTCGTCTTGGAATGCACCGGAAAAATGGAGGGCTGGCAAGAGGCGGTGCGACGCACTGCGCCGGGCGGGCAAGTGTTGCTCTTCGGCGGCTTACCCCGTGGCTCGGAATTCCTGGTCGATACCTACCGCCTGCATTATGAAGAGGTCACACTGCGTGGTAGCTTCCACTTCGCGCCGCGCGACGTGATCCTGGCTCGCGACTACCTGCTCCAGGGAGCCGTCGATTCAACGGGGCTGATTAGCGCTACCTATCCCCTAGCTCGCATCTGCGAGGCCTTGGAGCGTCTGCTGGCCGGTGATGGCGTGCAATTTGCCATCGACCCTGCTGGATGAAGCCATCGACCCTTCTGCAGGAAATGGGCCGCCGAGTTGATCGTGGCGGCCCTAGAGGGAGGGATTGGACAAACGAGCTTTAGCGTTTCGGCTTCTCAACCGGCTTGATCTCCGCTGGCAGGCCCACGGCCGGGGCTGGTAGCGGTTTGACTTGAATGGCTGGCAGCGGGGCGACGGCTCCTGGCGCTGGCACCGGCAAAATCTTTACGGGTGGCACAGGTGCAGGCAACGGTCGAATGCCCGGACGAATCCTACCGGTGTTGCTAACTGCAGGCATCACGATCAAGGTGTCTTCGCGCAATGCCCCCAGTACCGCTTCATCTATCTGGACGGTGGCCACCACGACCAGTCTGGGGCTACGCAGCATCTTCAGGGCTGCCTCAGTGTCGAGTTTCTTACCCCCAGCGGTTTGGAAGGTGGTACCTTCTATCGGGTAGCTGATGGACTGCTTTTCTTCGACGTTTTGAATCGTCATCTTGGTCACTTCCACGCTGTTCCCGTCCGGGGTGGTGATCGTTTCCGTCACCGGAACCACCTTTTGCACGGTGGTGGTGCGTTCACTGACGAGCTTGCCATCTTTGACTTGCATGGTCAACATCATCGGTGTAGCAGTCGTCACTCGTGCAGGACGGCCGATCACTGCTGGGAGGGCCGGTACGGCAATCTCGGGCTGAATTTCAACAGCCACCTGGGCTGGACTGATTAAAACAGCAGCGAGAACAAACGTCAGCATGGATAAAACTCCGTGAGTAGGAGAAAACGGACTGTAATCGTACCACAAAAAGAAAGACGGGGAAGCCCCCCTTGCGGATGCGAAAAAAAATCCCAAGATCACCACATGCCTCTGCTCAATCCTCATCGATGGAGAACTCTCCCATGCATCGAATGCTTGCCCACTCTGCCTCGCTTTTCCTGCCTGCCTTGATTGTCCTCCTTACTGCTCTCTCAGCGCTGGCTCAAGCCGAGGAGACCCCCAACCTTCCCCCTGCCGGTTTCACCGCCTTATTTGATGGCAAAACTCTCAAGGGCTGGAGAGTTCTGGGCGGTAAGCAGGATGCCTGGGCTGTCGATGACAAGGCCGGCACCTTCCACACCACCAAAGGCGGCGGAGGTTGGCTGATGAGCGAAAAGGAATATGGCAATTTTGAGCTTCGGCTACAGTTCAAGGTGCCTGCAGGAGCCAACAGCGGCGTGGCCTTGCGTGCCCCGATGAAAGGCGACCCCGCCTACCAGGGGATGGAGATCCAAATTCTCGACGATACCGCCCCGATCTACAAAGGGATCAAAGATTGGCAACACACCGGCAGTATCTACGGCGTGGTCCCCTCTTCCAGCCAGCCCAACAAGCCGTTGGGCCAGTGGAACAGCTACCGTATTGTTTGCAAAGGGAGCCGAGTCACGGTGGAACTCAACGGCCAGGTAATCGTGGATGCCAATCTTGACGATCACAAGGCCAAGCATGCCAAGTCGCATCCGGGCATCCTGCGGGAGAGGGGGCACATCGGCGTACAAGACCACGGCGGCAAGATCGAGTTCCGCAACGTCTTCATCAAGGAACTCGACTGATTCAAGCAACTGGATTGATTTTCCCTCCGATAGTGTCGGCCTTAGCGTGCCGCGCTCTCGCCTACGAGAGTGAGTCCTAGCGGGAGTACGGACTTTTTACGAACCGTGCGAGCAGGAAGGCGGACGAACAACACCCAGTGTCCTTTGCCTTTGTCTAGCATTTTCGGTCGCTCGGTTGCGTCTTTGTCGCCGGGAAACAGAAGCAGAACAGTGGGGTGGCTGTCGTTGATTTTGCTACTGCGTTCGACCAGCGTCTTCATCTCGATCGTTTCGGGCTGGCGGTCCTCGTCGACGGCACACAGCAGGGCAAAATCGCCATACGGCGCGGTGCCGAGGTGGTCACCTGTGGGCGGTTGACTCGCTCGGCGAAGCGTGTAGACACCGGCCGGGATCTGCTGTTTGCGGTAATCGGTGATCGCCTCCGGTAGGCGAATCACGCCCAGGAGCGTCCCGGTCGGCAGCTCCGCGTAGGTTAAGCCGTTGGCGATCTGCTCGTCGCTGGCTTCCACTGCCACGAACCGGCTCCACCAAAGCTCCGCGCGCACGGTGCCCTCTGGATCTTTTACTCGCAAACAGACGGTGTCGAGCTCCTTTCGGACCGCAGCGGCTACCGTTTCGGGCACCTTGGTTTCTCTGTCGAGTTCTACTCGGTAGGTGCGAACCTCGCTGGAGTCGGCTACTGCAAGGAGCAGGAACAAGGTAACCATCACTGAGCCTCCCAAGATGAGTTTATGAACTATGCTAGCAACAGGAGGGTTTGTCAGTGAGTGCAGCCACGGAACTAATCGACCAACTCACTCAACAGGGATTGACCGATCCCGAGCGCCTCTGGAACTATCTTGCCGAACGCGGCGGACCAAGCAAGCTCCCCAATGATGCCAAACAAATCGCCGACCTGTTTGTTCGTGATGGTCTGTTGACCCCTTTTCAGGCCCAGCAACTCTTGGAAGGTTCTGGTACGCCCCTAGTGGTCGGCCGCTATCGCCTCTTGGAGCCACTGGGCCGCTCTAGCTATTTGGCCCAACGTACCGATGGCCGTCTTGCTGTTGTGCAGTTGCGTGCCCCCCACGAGCCACGCCCTCTGACACGGCCTCATCCGCAGTTGGTGGCCATTCTGGATCACGAGACGCAGGACGGACGATTGTTTGTCATCCGCGAGTATGTTGAAGGGCGCTCGCTGCAAGAGCGTCTACAGCAAGAGGGGCCGCTAGCGCCGGTACCAGTCGCGCGGGCTATTCTTGATGCTGCCCGCGGCTTGAGCCACTTGCACGCGGCCGGCTTGGCCCACGGAGCCATCGAACCCAGCCATCTCATCGAAGATTCCAGTGGCAGTGTGCGACTGCTACCTGGTGTCGGCGGCGACCCTGCTGCCGATCGAGCAGCTCTAGGGCGAACCATGGAGCAATTGAGCGGAGCCAAACCGTTACCCGAGGCTTTGCAACCGATCCTGCGCGGCGAACTGGAAAGCGCCGAAGCCATAGTGGCATGGTTGGAGGCATGGCTAGCCGAGGTAGCCCCACCGCCGCTGATCGAGCCGAAACGCCCCAGTTCGCAAGGTGCGTTGTCCCGACCGGATCTATCCTTTTCCCGTCCTGTCTTGGACAACTTGAGCGACCTAGGTGAGCCGCAACTCCAACCGGAGCCATCTTCGGGGTTGCTGCTACCGCTGTTAGCCGGGTTAGCACTACTGGCCCTAGGCACTGCCGGGCTGCTGTGGTGGCTAGGATAGATCCAATCTCAATCTTCTCAAATTTTTCTCTCGCCGATGCCCCAGCGACTCGTAATACAACTCCATATTCTGTATTACCCAAGGAGTTGCTATGCGACGCTTCGCCTTCACGCTCATCGAACTGCTGGTAGTTATTGCGATCATCGCGATTTTGATCGGCCTGTTGTTGCCTGCCGTGCAGAAGGTCCGGGAGGCAGCCGCCCGCATGAGTTGCCAGAACAACCTGAAGCAACTCGGTCTGGCGATGCACAGCTACGAAAGCGCGCGGGGCACCTTTCCGCCCGGCCTGCCGATCTGGTTTCGGGCTTTTTCGCCCCAAGCCCAACTGCTGCCCTATGTCGAGGGCGACACCCTCCATCGGCTGCTCAATTTTGATCGCTCCCCTGTGCCCACCACCATCCCCGTGCCCGATGACGGCAGTGCTAACTCTGCTGCTGCTACCAAACGTGTGGCCATTTTCCATTGCCCCTCGGACGATCCCATCATCCCCGGCTCCTCTTTCTCGGGCCTCAACTATGTTGGCTGCACCGGTACCGGACGAATCAACCAGGGCTGGCTCGCTAATGCGGATGGGATCTTCGCCCAGGAACGGCCTTATGCCGTCACGGCGATCACCGACGGTACGAGCAACACCGTGGCCTTCAGCGAGTCGCTTAAGGGCGGCGGCATCGGTGCCAGCGGAACCGATGTACGCAAATTTGTCAAACGGGTGCCGCTGGCCTTCTTCCCGCCGTATCTCACCGCGGCAGGTTGCGACAGCAGTACCACTTGGAGCGGCGACCGGGGCGAACGCTGGACAGCCGGCCGCTATGCTGACGCCTTGTACAACCATTTCTACCTACCTAACTCCGACTCGCCCGATTGCGTCAACTCCGTCGGTGGGGCTGGCTGGACCGCTGCACGCAGTCGGCATCCGGGCGGCGTCAATGCCTGCATGTGCGACGGTTCGGTACGCTTTGTAACCAACTCCATTACGCCGCAGACCTGGTCGGCGATGTCCACCATTGCCGGCGGGGAAGTTTTTTCCAACTAACCCAACGAAAAAAGGTTCAGACATGCTAGCAATTCTAATGAGCGTAACGCTTGCCTCTCCGTTGGAGATTACGACCCGAACGCTCGATTATCCTGGCACGGCCAAGCGCAATCAATGTGCCTGGTTTCATGAAGGCTCGCTCTATCTTTTTGGTGGCACCCGCAGTACCAACCCCCGTGATTTTAGCGTGGAGTCCTTCTCTGATGACGCCTACAAAATCGACTGCAAAACGGGCAAAGCCACACCTCTGAAAAAGGCTCCCCTACCGCTGATGCGGGTCAACACCGTCGTGGTCGGCTCTGGGGCCGAAGCTCGCGGCTACGCGGTTGGTGGCATCACCCACGACGGGAAACAATGGCGGCTCTCTGATGCGATTTGGAAGTATAATTTTTCAGCCGACCACTGGGAGAAGTTGCCCGCTAAGCTGCCCGTTGGCCGTACGTTGTTCGGCCTGGTCGAGTACCAGGGGGCGTTGTGGATTTTCGGCGGCTGGCTGGCCGATCCCACTCGAGCCGAGGCGGTCAAGGGACCGGGCTTGCGGGTGGCCGACAATGTGTTGCGGGTCGAACTGCGGAGCGATCGGCCTAGCGTGACAGAAGTGGCCAAGCTACCCAACCAAAGACGGTCGTTCGGCTGTGCTCGCATCGGACAGCAGGTTTACTTAAGCGGTGGGTTGGATGATGGATTTGACTATGTACAGGAGTCCGATCTGTTTGATCTGAAAACCCACAAATGGTCCACGTTCCCCTCACCTGAAAAAGTCCGCGCCATGAGCGAGATGGGGGCCATCGGCTCGCATCTGATCCTGGCGGGCGGCTACCACTTCGGCGAACCCAACGCCAACCAACCGGGTAGTCCCTTCACGGAATCACTCGAACTGTTACGCTTTGATGCCCTTAGCCGTAAGTGGATCATCGACCGTCCGGAGCTACCCGGCAAAGTGGCTGGCAGTTCCGTTGCCCTGATCCCCGCGCCCGACGAACTACTCATCTGGACCATCGCTCAGACGAAAGCCGATCCCTCGCGTCTGACTCGCTTGCGTCTGGCGAAAACCGCCGACAAAGAGGCTATTAAACCCTCAGCGGCCTCCTGGCCCCAATGGCGTGGACCGAACCGTGATGGGGTAGCGCCGGGCGAAGCTTGGCCGGACAAACTCGATGACAAGCATCTCAAGCCGCTCTGGCGAGTGCAGCTAGCTCCGGGATATTCCGGTCCCGTCCTGGACGAGCGAGCTGTCTATCTGGCCGAATCGCTGTTGAAGGAAAAGCAAGAAGCGGTGCGGGCTGTCGATCGTCAGACCGGCAAGCAACTCTGGCAGCAGAAGTGGCCCGGCTCCGTTAGTGTCACTTTCATTGCCAAGGCCAACGGCGACTGGATCAAGGCCACACCTGCCCTGGATGGTGACTCGCTGTTTGTAGCCGGTATGCGTGACACGCTCACACATTTGGATGCGAAAACCGGTAAAATCCGCTGGCAACTCGACTTCCTCAAAGAGTTCAAAACCGAGGTGCCGGCTTTTGGAAATGTTTCCTCCCCGCTGGTGGTCGGCCCGGCCGTCTTTGTGCAATCGGCCGGTTCAGTGATCAAAGTCGAACGCGACAGCGGCAAAGTGCTCTGGCGTCAGTTCAGTAGCAGCGGCGACATGAAGTCCAATCCGTTTTCGTCGCCGGTCTTTGCCCAAATAGCCGGTGTGCCGCAACTGCTGGTGCAGACCCGCACCGAGTTAGCCGGGTTGGATCCGCAGGACGGCAAGAAGCTCTGGAGCGTGCCGATACCGGCGTTTCAGAATACCAACGTGCTAACTCCAACAGTGGTAGGCGACCGCGTGTTTACAGCGAGCTATGGAGGCGGGGCGTTTCTGTTCGAGATCTGCCGCTTAGGGGACAAGTGGGAGGCCAAACCCCTCTGGCGGAGCAAGATCGAAGGCTACATGTCCAGCCCAGTAGTAATCGGCGAGCATCTGTATCTTCACCTACGCAATCAGCGTTTCGCGGCTCTGAATCTCCGAGATGGTGAGCCGGCCTGGGTGTCGGATAAACCGTTTGGCAAATACTGGAGCTTGGTCCGACGCGCGGATCGTCTATTAGCCCTCGATCAACGCGGCGATTTGCTGTTGATTCGTGCCAATCCTGATAAGCTCGAACTTCTCGATCTACGTCATCTCACCGATGATACGAGTTGGGCGCATTTGGCCGTGGCCGGCGACGACCTGATTGTACGCGATCTAAAGGGAGCCACCGCGTATCGGTGGAAACGGCCATCTGCGGAGCGTTGAGGACACCCGAGGGAAGATTGCTCTTGCCGAACGACTTGCGATGGCCTAGACTCGATAAAAACTGGTTGTGGTTCCAGGAGTAGCCCGCTGTCGTGAAGAGCGTGCCCTACGAGCTTTGGTTGACCTTGGCCGATCTCCCCTGGATGCGCCATGTGTTGGATGTCTTCTTTTCGGCACGGGCACGGCTTTATCTTGTCTGGTTGCAACGTCTTCAACCCGCGCGTGCGCAACGCTTGCTGTTGCGGCGGCTGATCCGCACCCATTGCGCCACCCCGTTCGGCCTAGCTCACGATTTCGCCCGCATTCGTGCTGAAGCCGACTTCCGTCGTCTCGTTCCGTTACAACCCAGCCAAGAGTTACCCTGGACGGCCCAGCGGCTGGCGATCCATCGGCAGGCACTGCGTGCGGCGTTGGCTCTGGCGGTGCAACACTGCCCCCGACGCACCCGGCTGCTGACCCGGCCGCTGGTCTGGCTGGGGGAGGAGAGCCATCGCCAACGGAGTCTGCCTCGACTGCTTCAGTACCTAGCCCACACCGCGACGACCGGCGAAGTGGGCTGCGCCATCGGTCCCGCCTCGCGGGTGGCCCCCTGGCTAGCACATGCCGACGCCTGTATCTCCTGGGAAGATGGAACCCCCGCCGTGGGTGTCGAGCTGTTGGTACGTCCCGAGGGAACTATCGCCGTTCGCGCTCCTCACCAGCCGCTGTTCCGCTTGCTGGTTGATCACGGGATGTATTTCGAGTTTGTTCCGGCCGAAGATCGCAGCCACCCGCAACCGCGACGGCTAACTTGGGCCGAAGTACAACCCGGCTTGGTGTATGAACTGGTGGTGAGCAGTCCGGTTGCTTGGGCTAGGCGAACTGGCCTGGGCATTGTCTTTGAGCCAACGCTACCGCTTTTCCACCGAGTCAACTTGCCGCCGTTACTTGAAGTGCAGCCGGTCGAATCGGTGCAGGTCTCCACTTCTCCGACACTACCACAGCTACCCAGTCTGGGCGGGATGCTGCGTAGCCAACAGCATCTCTGGGGTTGAAGACAGAGGCGAAAACGAGCCTGCGTATCTCTGGGCACAGAGAAGGGGGTGTATCTACAGGTTGTTAGGAGACAGAGCAAGCTCACTGAACCGCAAGACTGCTGTCGTATCGCCCCTCTGAATCACTTTGGAGAGTTAACCCCTTACCCTCCCAGTTGTTCATCTATTTCGTTGAACTCCAGATAATGTAGATGGCGATAAAGCTTATTTCCTGTGATCAAGTCTTTGTGCGTGCCAGCCGCAACAATCCGTCCTTTGTTGATCAAATATATTTTGTTGCATGACTTGAGCGTCGAAATACGATGGGGCAAAAAGATGGCGGTGCGTCCAGGCAGGAATCGTGCCATCGTATCGTCGAGTAGATCCTTGGTTTCCTCGTCAAGTTCCGACTGTGGTTCCTCGATGATCAACAACGCCGGGTCGCGGAGAATGGCCCGTGCCAGAGCGATGCGGTATTGTTCACTCAGGCTCAGCGTATGCCCCAGTTCTCCCAACGGCGTCTCGTAGCCCTGCGGCAACTTTTGGATAAAGTGGTGGGCGTGGGCCAGCTTGGCTGCTTCAATAATCTGCGGCAGGGTGTAGTTGGAATCGCCGCAACCGATGTTGTTGCGCACGGTGTCGTGAAAGACGAGATTGTGCATCATGACGATGCCAATCTGCGCCCGCAGGCTGTCGAGCGTGACCCAGCGAAGATTCCGTGAGTCGATACGAATCTCCCCGGCCGTCGGGTCGAGCAACCGCGGGATTAAATACACCAGCGCATGCTTTTCTAGTTCATCTGGCCCAACTAATCCAATCCGTTGGCCACTGGGTATTGTCAGGGACACTTCTTCCAACAGAGTTCGGGCACTGTTGGCATCACGAAGCGTCACGCGGTCGAACTCCAGTTGCTTGGTCAGCGGTTGCAAAAACTCGGCTCCCACCACCTGGCCCACATCGCCCCGCCGATCCAGAAACGCGAAGATTTGCTCCGCCGAGTCGCGTCCGCGTTTTGTGATCTTACGGCCTTCTATCCAGCGATCCAACGGCCGATACATACATAAGCATGTGGCAGCGAGTGTAACGACGGAAGCAACGGGCAGCCCACCATAGAGGATCATCAAAGCGCTAACGTAGACCATCGATAGCAGACAGGCCCCGGCCACCAGCACAAGCAGTGGACCGATGATGAAGCGGTAGCCGCCGACGTCGCGCAGCGTGGTGATGCCGCCCATCAGCGCCGCCTGCGCCGCCTTCAGCCCGTGCAGCGCCATGGTCGCCGCAGGCAGCGAGGTGACGGGCCCGAGCTGGTC
>JBDNDE010000370.1:0-4107 GCA_046719305.1 Gemmataceae bacterium
GTGTTCGATAATGTCGCCTTCGGGTTGAGAGCGCAGCGTCGGCCCGAGGCAGAGATCGCTGAAGTGGTGCGGCAGCGTTTACAAGAAGTCGGCTTGCCGTGGTCGGCAGCGACCAAGATGCCCGCAGAACTCTCCGGCGGCATGCGTAAACGTGTCGGCTTGGCACGAGCATTAGCTCTGGATCCCGAAGTGATGCTTTATGACGAGCCAACTACGGGATTAGATCCAATTATGACCGATGTGATCAACGAACTGATTCTGCAAACTCGCCAACGCCGGCCGATCACCAGTATCATCGTGACGCACGAGATGCGCACTATCGACAAATGTGCGGATCGTGTGGCGATGCTCTACCCGCTCAGCCGCCTGCAACCGGGTCAGCCCCAGATTCTCTATGATGGCAGCCCCGAGGGCTTGCGTCAGGCCGAGGATGAACGGGTACGGCAGTTTATCGAGGGTCAAGCTCGCGACCGACTTCTGGAACTGGCACGCCAAGAGGAGCCCACCCCATGAGCAATTCTGCTAGCCGTGGTTTGCGTCTTCGCCTGGGCGCTCTGGTGTTGATGGCTCTGATCTTGCTAGCCACCATGATCTTCATGTTCGGCAGCCTGCCGGGCTATTTCAAACGCACCACTACGTATACGGTGCGCTTCACCGACGCGCCAGGACTTAGTGCCGGTGCGCCCGTGCGGCGAAGCGGCGTGAAGATCGGCGAAGTCCGCGAGGTCCGCCTCGATGAGGAAACTGGGATTGTTCGTGTGCGGCTGGCCATCGACGCCCCCTATCGCCTGCGGCGATCCGAACAGGCCACCCTGGTGGCTGGTCTGCTCGGTTCCGATACCGCCATTGATTTCATTCCCAAGCCCGTCGAGGACGGTGAGCCGGTGGATCGCTCGGCCATTGAGCCTGGGGCCGAGTTGGTTGGTTTCCAGGCGGCCACAGTAAACACGCTGTTGCGCGATGCGCGCGGGGTGGTGCCTAGTTCCCAAGAGGCCCTCAACGACATTCGCAAGTCTGCCGCTCGCTTGGAGAAATTTGTCGCTCGCTTGGAAAAGTCTATTCCCCTAGCCGAGGAGACGCTCCGCGAGTACCGCGATCTGGCCCGGTCGGCTAATAAGCAGATTCCCGAGATCGAAAAGACCAACCGCGAAGTGCGAGAGTTTGTCCGTACGGCGCGTGAGGTTGTGCCCGATGTCCAACGCACCCTGGATGAATACCGCCTCGTGGCCCAGGAAGTTCGTCGAGCGTTTCCCGAACTACTCAAGACCAACCGCGAAATCCAAGAGTTCGCTAAAAGTGTTCGCGAGTTGATCCCTACCGCCGAGCAAACCCTCGACGAGATTCGCGACCTGGTGGCCGACACCCGCCGAGTGATCAACGAGGCCAGTAAGCTGTTGCCTGTGGTGCGCAGCAATCTCGAAGACATTGGCTCCGCAGCACGACAGGCCCAGCGGTTGATCGAAGATGTCGACCGCGTGGTTCTCGAAAACAAGGAAACCTTCCGCGAGGCGCTGCTAAAGCTCGACAAAAACCTCGCTCAGGCTCTCAAACTGCTCGACGACAGCAATCTCCGCGAGGTCGAACGCACTCTCAAAAACATCGGCACCGCCAGCGAGGCCGCCCCACGTCTTTCCAAAAATGCCGAAGAGTTAATGGCCGAGGCTCGCACCGCCTTAGGCCGATTGAGCGAAAGTCTGGCCAAGATTGACGGGGCCTTGAGCGACGTACAAAAGATCACTAAACCGCTGGGGCAGCGAGCCGATTCGGTCACACGCAGTCTGGACGAGGCGTTGGACAAGCTAAACGCCTCTCTGACGGATGTGCAGAGCTTGTTGAAGGCTTTAGACCGGGAGAACGGAACTGTGCGGAAATTGCTCACGGATCCATCACTGTATAACAATCTTGACCGTGTGGTGATTTCGTTCAATCGCTTGTTTCCCCAGATCGATCAAATTCTCAAAGATGTCGGCGTGTTTACCGACAAAATCGCCCGCCATCCCGAACGCCTGGGCATCGGCGGGGCCATTCGTCCCGATAGCGGCCTGAAGGAACCTCCCACCCCTCCCCTGGCTCCGAGCTATCCACCCGGCGGGGTCCTGATCAAACCGCCCTCCCGATAACCGTCTGGGCCCCAAAGACCGCATAATCGATACAATCTGAATAACCCCTACACAACTTGCAACCTAAAGGACTGATGAGCTAGGAAATTTGCACATAACAGGTAGAATAGGTACAGAACATTTTTGCGGGAGAACCGCCCCAGCCGGCCCGCGTCCCCTCCTCCGATGGAGATGCCGTGATGTACCTACGACTGTTGATCTTAGCTACCCTGATTGTCCCTTTGGCCACCCAAGCCCAAAATCCCTATCCTGCCGCCTACCCTGCTCACAAAATTGGTACGGTGCCGGGTATCCGTCCCGAGAATCGGGCTGGCGGCTACAACCCTCTGGGTCTACAACTCCAACAAGCGAAACTCGGCCGCATGCGGATCATCGAGCTTCTCGGTGAAACCAAGCCCGCGCCCGCGCTGGCCGTTCCGGGTTCAGAGATGGGCCCGGTCGTGGTTGGCGGCGAACCGACCACGGCGTTTGTGGCTCCTCCAGTGAAAGCCAACCCCCCCATTGCGGAAACCCTCTTCGTACGCAACTGGTGGAATGGTCGTTTCATCGACGACTCCAAAGGCCGCCGTTGGGTCCTTATTCACGGGGCTGCCGACTGGAGTAAGGTCGATCAGGTGGCCGGCTGGATTCTCGACTCCAAGTCCGACGTGCTGCATTTTCTGAGCGACAATGGCCGCTTGTACCGTCTGCAATACCGTAGCGAGGAGCGCAAGGTAGAAGCCCCCGCACCCAAGAAGTAAAGCCGCCAAAAGATCCGACGAGTGTGAACCCGCAAACCTGCGTAAGGCGTTCCGCTCGTCGAGCGGCTGTCTACTGTCCGCGTCCCAGAAACACCACTACCAGGCCGACTACCAGAGCAGTCAACAACAGCAAACTGACGACCAGAGCAATCAGCCAGGGCGTCGCGGAATTAAGCGGCTTTCGTTCGGCCAGTGGGAGGGGTGGACTCCACAGCAGCGACTCGAACGGTTCCTCTACGCCCTGTTGCTCTTCCCCTTCCTTCTCAATGCTATCTATTTCGGGAAGGCTGACCAAGCTGTACTCTAGCGAGCCGCTGGGCGGCCCCGAGAGATTCGGTTCGGTGGCAGCCTCTTCGGTGAGGTTCAATAGGGCGGCTGGTCCCCCTTTGGCCCACAGCCGCAACTCCTGTGCGGCCTCGGCAGCGTTGCTTGGTCGGCCTTGTGGGTCTTTGCACATCAACCGTTGCACCAACGAGACAAACCCCTTGGGTAATCCTGGACGCAACTCGGCCAGTGGGGTAGGAACACTATTGCGGTGGTGCATCACCTTTTCTTTGCTGGTGCCACCTGGAAAAGGCGGACGTCCCGTTAGCGCGTAGTACAGCGAGCAACCCAGCGAATACAGATCGCTACGCGGTCCGACATTGGCCGCATCATACGTCTGCTCCGGAGCAATGTAGTCCATGGTGCCGACGATATACCCTTTGCCGCCGGTCACCGTGGCATCGTTCACCGTCTCCCCGTGCATCAGCGCTAACCCCAAATCGACCAGTTTGGCCACATCCCGTGGGGTGATGAGGATGTTGCTTGGCTTCAAGTCGCGGTGAATCACCCCTTGTTCGTGGGCGTGATGTAAGCCCTCGGCCAGTTCGGCGAAGAGTCGGGCGGCCCGAGCCATGTCGAGACCCCCTTCGGCCTGCACGAGTTTGCTGAGGGTTTGGCCGGGAATATATTCCATGGCGATGAAGTGGACGCCGCGATACTCGCCGACCTCGTAGGCGCGGGCGATATTGCGGTGATCTAGCCGCACGCAGATTTCCATCTCACGACGAAACCGCGCTAGCATGCGGGTCTCCCGAGCATAACGCGGCGGCAGGGTTTTCAGAGCGGCCAACTGTCCATTGCGTTCATCGCGGACAAGAAATACAGTACCCATGCCGCCCTTGCCGAGCGGGGCCAGGATGCGGAATGGCCCCAAGATCAATCCGTTGCTCACTCCTTTGAGAAGTTTCGTTGCCTGAAAACGT
>JBDNDE010000371.1:0-4104 GCA_046719305.1 Gemmataceae bacterium
ATGCGGCATCGACCGCAACCAGGCTGGTCAGCAACCCTGGCGTGCCGGCTAAGCGACGACTTAGTTTTTCGGCGCGATCGGTCACTTCGGCTACGCTATCGCCGCTGAATTCAACCATCAAGACGGCCCCGGCGCGGCGGTCAATATGCCGAGTCGTGTTGCGCAAGGCAAGGTTACCAGCGGTAAGTTCCAGCAAGAGTTGATCCATGAGTTCGACAGCTGAAGGCTGGGCTTCGAGGCACACGGCCAGGGCGTTCATGGCGTCATCTAGGCTGGCAAACTGCGGCACCAGCAGGCCCCGCGCTGCCGGACGTGGCACTAGCTTTACCTCGGCCTCGGCCACCAACGCCAAGGTCCCTTCGCTGCCGACAATCAGTTGATGCAGGCCGCGTGGCCCGTTAGTGGCTAGTTCCGGCAGGTTGTAGCCACTGACCCGGCGGAGGATTTTGGGAAAGCGGCGGTCGATCTCGTCGCGATGTTTGTCGATCAATTCGCCCACGCTACGATACAGCCTGCCCTCGAAGGTCGGCCGTTCTGAGCGTTCTTGCCATTCCGCTGGGCTTAAGGTATCAAAACTTGCTTGTGAACCATCAGATAAAATTACTTGCAAACAAATAACATGATCAATCGTTTTGCCATAAACAATCGAACGTGCCCCTGCAGAATTGTTGCCGATCATCCCGCCAAGATTGGCCCGGCTGGCAGTCGATACATCGGGGCCAAATTGCAAACCATACGGTTCCAAGGCGCGGTTGAAGCCGTCAAGCAGAACTCCGGGCTGCACCCGAGCCGTGCGACTTTTCGGGTCGATATCGAGGATCGCATCCATATATTTGCTGCAATCGACGATAATTCCCTCGCCGATGGCTTGGCCCGAAAGCGACGTTCCCCCGCCGCGTGGCGTCAGTGGAATTCGCATCTCGGCAGCCAACTGCATCACGGTTTGCAGGTCACCCGCATCACGCGGCAGCACCACGGCAAACGGTTCAATCTGGTAAATACTGGCATCGGTGGCATACAGCAGACGCGCCGGCCGTTCGATGCGGACCTCACCGCGTAGGTGTTGCCGCAAGTGCCGGGCCAGGAGTTCGCGTTGTTGGTCGTCGAAGCGTATCATGCTCCTATCTTAGCAAAGCCGGCTCAGTCTTCATACTCCGGCCATTCCCTTCGCGGATCGAGCGCTTCGAGACAGATCCCCGCGCTCAGCAGAGCCACTTAGCTGACGGCCAACAGCAGACCGACCCCACAGGCGAGGAACCGAGAACATGGAACATCACCCGAAGAATCAAGATGGTAAGAAGAAAAGATGTGAGTCTGTATCTTTGTTACAATTCAGTTTAATTCAAAAGTGTTCTCAAAATATGCTAACGGATTCTTAGCCATCGGAGCAATGAATGTAAAAATTTTCTTGCTGTCCTTCAGGAGAAACAAACATTCGCTCACATCGCGGGCTTTGAATCGAAATGCCCCGTCGCATCACCGCCGTGCGCCGCAGATCGGCAAAGCAGATCAACCAATGGTGCATCTTTTCATAAGAGCGACTCGGTGAGGCTCAAGTACTAAGTTATACTTTGACTTCCCCGGGTTCCTTGGCCAGTTGATCAATCCTCCGTTGCTCGAATCTCGGGTTCATGACACCGGCGAAAAGCGAGCCTGGGGCGTGCGGTGGATCGTCGCTGCCGCTTGAGCTTGCAAGGTCGCGATCTCCTTCTGCCATCCCAACACCCCTGCGGCGTTGTCGGTCACTTCGATGCTCCAGATCGCTTGCCAGGAGCCCCTCGGTGGTATCGTCTGCACTCGGCCGCGCTCTCGCTCAAAGCTCTTGAAATTGGGATAGCCGGTAGCCGGCTCCAGTCCGGTGACATAGCCCTCCTCTAGGGGCAACGAATTTTTCCAGACGGTGAAGCAGGGCAGCGCCTGAGTGTTCCAGCGCAAACAGACGCCCTTGTCGGCCGCAGCGGGGGTCAGTAAGGCCAAGGTGTGCCCGCGGGCATCGGCGAGCGGTACGTAAACGTAAACCTGCTCGGCAAAGCCAGGCGTCGGCGGGTCATAGGTTTCATAAGTGTCGATGCCCTCGGCCGCTCGAGCAGTCAACGGGGCCATCTCTCGGAATGGCACCAGCACTCGGCTGCCAGCTTCCAGAAACGGCGGCCCCAGATTGCAGTGATACAACAACTGCATCTCAGCCGGTTGCGTGGTGAGGTTGTCGATGCGATCGGTGACGACCAAGCGATTGGACCCCGGCACCGTGCTGTAGGTCGTGCGCAGTCGCAGCCGGCCGAAGAACAAAGCTGCTTCCTCGACCTCGCCGGTCACGCTGAGTTCGTAAGGCGGATCGAGTGACACGCTGACCTCGACCAGGTTGGCCGGACTGTTGGCGATGCGGCCATGCAAGGTAAGCGGTTGGCCATTGTCTATGCCCGGTGGGCCATTGAAGGCCAGGCCACAGCGGCACAGTAGTTCATCGAAGCCGGCTAGCCAGCCTAGCCCGCCACGATCGGTTAGATTGACATACTTTGGATGCACGGGGCCTTCGATGGGGGCGTTCCAGCCTAGACGCAAGCCGTGATAATCGCCACGCCATAGTCCCATACCGCGTGTCGGCAGGATGGAAAGCGTCAAGGTTCCGTTGTGTAACTCGATCAGGTCAATGCCGTCACGCAAGCCTCCCCGTAACGTCCGCTTACGAATGCTCCAGTCGTGCGGAGTAGGCAACCGCAGTGAATCGTTGCTGGCTGTGAAACTATCGAGCCACACATCACCATGCGCATCGGTAAGAATCCAGGTTTTCTTGCGCGTCATGTCCGTACCTTGGGAAAAGCGGGAGTCACAGATTCTGACACCGTCGCTGCCGCTGGTCTGTTGCCGCTTTCACCTGCCTTTCGCGTCGGCATCGCGGCCAACAAGAAACGGTAAAACAGTAACAGCACCAGCAGGGCCAAAAGCGACGTGCCGGCCAAGACGAAAAAGAAGGTCGATTTGTCCCACAGCTTCCAGTACGAGCCGATCAAGCCTGAACCATAGCCCCCTAGGGCCGTGGCCGCGAACCAGCCGCCCATCCACATCGAGCGTTGTTCGCGGGCAGCCAACTTGCTTACCAACGAGAGTCCGATGGGCGAGAGGCACAACTCAGCCGTGGTGATGATGGCAAACGCACCGATGAGGTAGGCCGGCGACACCAGACCGGTGTTGCCGCCCGCCAGTCCGCCCGCCCCCATAAGGAAAAAGGCCCCGGCCGTCAGCAGCATCGCTAGGCCGATCTTCGCCGGCGTCGAGGGTTCCAGACCGACACGCCGCAGACTCGTCCAACACAGCACCAGCAGCGGGCTAAACAGCAACACAAACAACGGATTGATCGAACTCACATATTCCGTGGTGATTAGTCCCTTCTCATCTAAAAGGATGCTAGGCCACCACCAAGGGGCTGTCCGATCGGTATGATCTTTGAACCATAAGTTAAACGTGTTGCCATTTTGCTTGAAACCTAACCAAAAAAGAGCTACAATAATGAAAATAATTACTAATGCCAAATGCCGTTTCCTCTGCATGGCAGACGGTACCACTTCGGCTACCTCCGCTCTGTCGCGGCGGTCGAACACCAGGGTGTGTTGCAATGCCAAAAACAGCAGCAGCGAAATGGCCATACCGATTCCTGCGACTCCAAAGGCCCAGTGAAAGCCATAATGCACCCGGACGATACCAGCCACGATTGGGGCTAGGAATGCCCCCAGATTGATGCCCATGTAAAAGATGGTGTAGGCATTGTCCAGTCGCGGATCGTTGGGACCGTACAAATTGCCGACCAGCGTGCTGATGTTCGGCTTGAATAGACCGTTGCCCAGAGCCAGACAGACCAAGCCGGAAAAGAAAAACGGCAGCGGATCAAACGCCAGCAGCACATGGCCCAACCCCATAAGGATGGCTCCAAGAAGGATCGCCCAGCGGTAGCCCAATTGCAGATCGGTCCAAATGCCGAAGGGAAACGGCATGAAGTAAACCGCGCCCAAGTACAAGCCGTAGATGATGCTGGCGTGTTGCTGGAGAAAGGGGTGTCCATTGTCGGGGCTAGTCATGTAATAGATGAATAATGCGTTCATGACATAG
>JBDNDE010000372.1:0-4087 GCA_046719305.1 Gemmataceae bacterium
TCTTGTTGGAAAATCCGTCCTCGTACTGTGCGGCAAAGGCAACAACGGCGGCGACGGTATTGTGCTCGCCCGTCATCTCATCAATCACGGCGCACAAGTTGATTTAGCCTATCTGTGCAAAACGGATTTGCTCAAACAAGACGGTGCCGCCTCGCTGAAAATCCTTACCCAATATGTCGCCTACACCGATTCGTTCCGCATTTTTGAAGCCGACGAATTTCTGCCCGAAGTCATTTACAGCAAGCGCTAAACAAGGTAGAAGCCAAATTGTGGCGGAAGTTGGGGAAAAGCGGAAACTCCTGAATCAATTTACGGCCATGGAGGATACTAAGCCGACCTATTTCTTCCGCTTCGGCAAAGCGACCGTGTTGTTGCAGGAGTCGCAGGAGATTGTCACTGGCACCGACCAATTCGCTACGATAGTCCGGACGATTGGGATACTGCTGGACCAATTGCTCATGTAACTGTATTGATTCGCGGAAAGATCGCTCGGCTTCCTGAGACTCGCCCAAACGAGAAAGGGTGCCGCCCAGGCTCAGCTTACTGTTGGCCAGTTCGTGACGATACAAAGCAAACTCTGGAAGGCTTGCTACCAATTGACGGTAATGGGTCTCGGATTGCATCAACAACTGCTTAGCCTTGGCCAAGTCGCCTAGACTGGCTTGGAGGTTGCCGAGGTTGTTCTGGCAACTGGCCAACAGGTGCCGATAAGCCAATCGTGTCGGCTCTTTGTGGTGTAAAAGGCTAGCTCGCTCCAGGCAGGCCTGGTAATTTTGGGCAGCTTGTTGAGTATCCCCTCGGGTTTTTTGTAGCAGTCCGAGATTAAGTAGTAAGCTCGCGTAGCCTTGTTGAAAGTCATCGTGCTTGGGGGACTCAGCGATCAATTGCTCAAAGAGTTCTCGCGCTTGTAGATAGTGTTGCTCCGCGGAACGGGTTTGACCCAGGCGATCCAGCATCATGCCGACACGAAGCAACCCTTCGGCTTGCATTCCCCGACCCAGGGCATCGTTGGCTTGGATCTGGGCCACTTGGTTGTACTGGTCAATGATTCCTTGCACAAAGCGCCGGCTTTCTTCACTCAGAGTCGGCGTTTGGGCCATTTGATTGAGGATGATGTCATCGGTAAGCGTGCGAAGGGCTTGAAAGCTCTTTTGTAACGCGAGGACTTTGGTATCGCGTTCCTCTCGCATCTGCTGTTCGTTTTGTTTGGCTGTCTGCTCAGCCCGACGAGAACGATCGAGCAACCACAAGCTCACGGCCAACCCTGTAACCAACACCAGAGTGATCAGGCTTGTACTCCACACCAACTGTCGACGTCGTTTGCGTTGCTCCGCCTCACGCACGACCGCTTCTCGCGCCACGTTCTTCGCTTCTTGCAGCCGGACCTCGACCTGGCAACGGTAGTCAGCCACTGCCTTGGCCACCACATGGGCATCTGCCGGACGATGCGAAGGTTCCACAGCCAGGCATCGTTTGGCAAGATCAATCAGTTCAGTCTCTGCAGCCGCCTGATCGAGTCGTTGATACACCGTGGAGAGTTCCCCGCGAGCCGCTTGTTCAATCAAGAACTGCGCATCGGTTCCTACAACAGCCGGTTTACCGGTCAGGATGACGGCTAAGATGGAACCCAGAGCGAAGACATCGGCCCGAGCATCCAGAGGTTTGCCTTGAGCTTGTTCCGGAGCCATAAAGCCAGGCGTCCCCAAGATGGTACCCGCTTGGGTGGGTTGCTGCTCCTGGGAAACTAAGGAGGAGATTGGCTCGCAGAGGTTATCCAGGCCGTGCGGCGTATGGAGTTGTTTGGCCAAGCCCCAGTCCATGACTTGGACTTCGCCGAACGCCCCCACCATGATATTAGAGGGTTTTAAGTCGCGGTGAATGATCCCCTGAGAGTGCGCGAAGCCTACTGCCTGGGCGATGGCTTCAAAGATCTGCAAAAACTGGGGCTGATCTTGAGTGAGCGAAGATCGCTCTTTCAACAGTTGCGAAAGCGTTTTTCCTTGAATTCTCTTCATCACAAGGTAGGGTGTGCCATCGGGTAAGGTGCCCAGGGCATGCACGGGCGGAATACACGGATGGGGCAGTTGTGCCGTGATTCGTGATTCCGTCATAAAACGGGCCGCGTTGGTTCCAGGCAACAGAGTCTTGATTGCTACCTCTCTTTGCAGTTGCCGATCCACCGCCAGCAAGATGCGTCCCATACCGCCCCGCGCGATCTCTCCCACGATTTCGTAGCCCCCGATTTCCTGAATCGATTCGGACGCTACGGTTTGTAGCTCATCGGTTGTTTGTTGATCGTCCACCGTGTTGGAATGGTGCAGTGGCGAAAGATCCTTCGCGGATTGAAGATCTGAAGAGAATGGCTCGGGCATGAGCGTTTCCTCATTTGAGTGGCTCTTGAATCTGTATTGTCGCAGAAACGATCTCCTGTCACAAGGGTGAAACTGCTTCCGCTCGCTTAACCTACTTCGTGATCTGGTTAAGAAATTTTGCCAACCATCCCACACCGTCGATTCTTTGATTTGATGTTGGCAGCGAGCCTCGTTTCTCCTAGGCTGCCCCCGATGTTCGCTCTTAGGGGAGTTCGCACATGACCAGCAAACGTATTGTCTTAACCGGCGCAACACGCGGGCTAGGGCGAGCCATGGCACGGGCTTTTGCCGCTCTGGGTCACACGGTCTTGGGCTGTGGACGCAGCAGCGAGCATCTCGAATCGCTACAGCAAGAACTGGGCCAACCGCATCACTTTACCGCGGTCGATGTCCAACACGAAGCCGCGGTCCGCGTCTGGGCAGATCACCTACTGACACACTACGGCCCTCCGGATCTATTGTTGAATAATGCCGCTGTCATCAACGCGCCCCAGCCATTATGGCAGGTGCCCGCTGAGGAGTTTAACCGTCTGGTTGATATCAATATCTGTGGAATTGCCCGGGTGCTTCGGGCCTTCTTACCGGCGATGGTGGCCCGGCAACAAGGGGTGATCGTCAACTTCAGCAGCGGTTGGGGACGCAGTACCTCGCCGGAAGTCGCGCCCTACTGCGCTTCCAAATTCGCCATCGAAGGTTTGACCCTGGCGCTAGCTCAGGAACTGCCGCGTGGAATGGCGGCAGTGCCGTTGAATCCCGGCATCATCGACACCGAGATGTTGCGGGCTGTCTGGGCTGAGGGAGCGGCTAGCTATCCTAGCCCGGAGAAATGGGCAGCCCGAGCCGTCCCCTTTCTCTTGTCGTTAGAGGCCAAACACAACGGCCGCTCGTTGAGTGTGCCTTGAGTGTGCCGTTGAGGACATACGTTGAACCCTGCCAGGACACCTTTCCACGCAACCGAATCGTGTCCGGTCGGAGGTGTTTCCCCAAGACCTGCACTTGACCGAGCGTATGAGGGGTGGGCGATCCTCTGCCGATAGATCAACATTAAAACAGCTCTCACGGTTTGCTTGGTTTCACTTCCCCTTCCTCTAGACCAAGAATAAATCGTAATCCCCCCAGCAAATGCTTCTGGAATCGCTCGTCCTTCCATACCTCCTCACGGTGACCCAACGCCGTATAAAAAACGCGGCCTTTGCCGTATGGTTGGACCCAGGCCAGCGCATTGTCGCCATCGGCTCGTTTGCCGCGCGGCCCCTGATAGGAGAAGCCATCAGCCGATTTTTCGATACCATCAACACTCAGGCGAGCTACGCCCATGTTAAAGGTGAACCTGACTTCTTTACCTTTCTCACTGATCGTGGGCTGATCGATGCTGCGATCCATCGACATCAACACCCGTAGCCGGCCGCGATCATACGGAGCGCGGAACTGGTAAATCTCGTCAGTAATCTCGAACGATTCACCCAAATGCTTGGTCGCCGGGTGGGTTCGATCTTCGACAACCACCCGGATCTTCTGATGCCAGGGATGACCATCGAAATAGCCGCCGATCAGCTTGCCGTAATCGGGCCAATTGTAAAACGTATCCGTGGCTGAATGCGTGCCGCCGAACCCACCCCCCTTGCGGACGAAATCGAGCAGGTCGGCCTTTTGTGTTTCGGAGAGCGGCAAAGTTCCGGTGGTGTAAAAGAACACCGCATCAACATGTGTCAAAT
>JBDNDE010000373.1:0-4083 GCA_046719305.1 Gemmataceae bacterium
GTAAGCGCGCGCGAGACCGGTTCGGCAACGCGCGCATCGCTCAGAATGACCCGTCCTACCCCCTGGGCAAGCCCAGGTGATCCGTGGCAAGCCGATGGATCTCTTCGCCATCCCCTACGATCGCCCGGTGGTCGGCTATAACGCTCGCACTGTCAATACCCTACGCCTGTGGGCCGCCACTACCCCCGATTATTTCGATTTTGGTGAATTCTCCTCGGGCGATTTCTTCTCGGCCGTGGCGGAAAAGGTAGTGGCCGAGACCGTCACCCGAGTGCTGTACCCGGATGATTCGACTACCTCGGGCCAGGCGTTACGATTCATCCAAGAGTATTTTCTGGTTTCCGCCTCCATCCAGGACATTCTCCGTCGCTTCCGCAAATACAACGACGACTGGAATACCCTGCCGGACAAAGTAGCCATCCAACTCAACGACACCCACCCGGCGATGGCTGTCAGCGAACTGATGATCCTACTGGTCGACAAAATTGGGCTCAGTTGGGAGCAAGCCTGGGACATCACTCAGCGGACGTTGGCCTACACCAACCACACCTTACTGCCCGAGGCGTTGGAAAAATGGCCCGTGCAGATGTTCGAGGCGCTGATTCCTCGGCATCTAGAAGTCATCTACGAAATCAATCAGCGTTTTCTCGACGAGGTCAAGCATCGCTACCCCGATGAACCCGATCGCCTGACCCGCATGAGCCTCATCGAGGAAGGCCCCACCCGTCGCGTTCGGATGGCCCATCTGGCTATCGTCGGTACCCATAGCACCAACGGCGTCGCTGCGATTCACAGCGAGTTGCTCAAGACCACTACGGTCAAGGACTTCGCCGAGATGTATCCGCAGCGTTTCAACAACAAGACTAACGGCGTCACGCCGCGCCGCTGGTTGTTGGCGGCCAATCCGGCGTTGGCTGCTTTGCTGACCGAGGCCGTGGGGCCGGAGTGGGTCACTGATCTGGACAAGCTGCAAGGCATCAAGCCCCTAGCCGAGGATGCCGCTTTTCGCGAGAAGTTTCGCCGAGCCAAGCAGCAAACCAAGGAGGCTTTCGCCCGTTGGTTGAAGAGCAACGGCGTGATCGTCGATCCTAGCCACATCTTCGATTCGCAGATCAAACGTATCCACGAGTACAAACGTCAACTCCTTAACATCCTTCATGTTGTGATGCTCTACTATCGCCTCAAAAACGATAGCCGGCTCCATCTGCCGCCCCGGGTCTTTTTCTTCTCAGGGAAAGCGGCCCCAGCCTACAACTTGGCCAAGAATATCATCAAACTCATCAATGCCGTGGCCGCCACCATTGATGCCGATCCGGCGATGAAAGGTCGGTTGAAGGTGGTCTTTTTGCCCAATTACTCGGTGAGCATCGCGGAGCGGCTCATTCCCGCTAGCGACGTTTCTGAGCAGATCAGCACCGCCGGATATGAAGCCAGCGGAACCGGCAATATGAAATTCATGATGAACGGGGCGTTGACGGTCGGCACGCGGGACGGAGCGACCATCGAGATGGCCCAGCAGGCCGGCGAAGAGAATTTTTTCCTGTTTGGTCTGACGGTGCAGGAGGTCAAGGCATCGCGGGGTTGGTACAACCCGATGTGGCACTACCAGCATGAACCGCTTGTGCGGGCTACCCTCGATCTGATTTTCAGCGACCACTTCAACCACACTGAGCCGGGCATCTTTGCCCCCATTCGCCACACCCTGATCGAAAAGGGCGATTATTACATGAACTTGGCCGACCTGATGGCTTATGCCAAAGCCCAGCAAGCGGTCGGCGAACTGTACGAACAGCCCGAGCAGTGGAGCCGCAAGGCGATCCTGAATGTCGGTTCGTCGGGCTTCTTTAGCACCGATCGCACTATTCGCCAATATGCTGAGGAGATCTGGCAGGCGAAGCCAATCGAGGTCAAATGAAATGCCAAAACCCCGTGCGTTGTCCGCTGGTGAAACGCACGGGGCCAAGAAGCCTCGTAGAAAAGGCAGACTCCAATCGCTTAGCCCACCAACTCCTTGATCGGCTTGCCTTCAGCGATTTCGATCGGCCGGCTCAAATTGTCGCGCACCTTGGTAGCCGGGTCGATGCCCAAGCCTTTGTACAAGGTGGCAAACAGGTCGCCGATGCTCACCGGGTTGTCCTTGATGTCCCGGCCATCGGCGCTGGTGGCACCGTAGGCAATGCCGCCCTTGATCGCACCGCCGCCGACCACCACGGACCAGCAACGGCCCCAGTGATCGCGCCCCCCGTTTTGGTTGATGGTCGGAGTCCGGCCGAACTCACCCATCCAGACGATGACGGTATTCTGATACAGGCCGCGTTCGACGAGTTCCTTGACCAGGGTGCCCATGCCTTTGTCCAGGCGTGGCCCCATGTTGTTACGCATGTTGGGGAAGATGCCGGCGTGCATATCCCAGCCGCCTAGGTCGACTTCGACGCAGCTAACCCCTTTCTCGACCAGCTTGCGAGCCAACAGACAGCCCATGCCAAAGCGGTTGGCCTGACCCCCGTAGGCTTCGATCACGCTGCTAGGTTCGTTACGCAGTTCAAACACCGTTCGCAACGGCGAAACCGTCAGATCGAACGCCTTGGCATACACCGTGGCATGCGCCTGAGCCGCACTACCGGCTGCTTCGCGATCGTCGGCCTTCTTCAAGTGGGGGAAGGCCTTCTCATTGAAGGCATCTTCAACGCCGTAGAACAACCGCTGCCGACGACGCATCCGCTGTTCGGCGGTCTTGGCATCACCCAGGCTTGATGGAGCGCTGATGTTGGCCGGGGGCTGGCCCGGGTTCTGAATGGTGAACGGGGCGTAGCTCATCCCTAGGAAGCCCGGACCAATCCGCTGGGCCGTCCCACCGATACCGATGAACGGAGGCAGCTTTTGATCTTTGGCGTCGGCTTGGCTGGCCACCACCGCCCCGATAGCTGGGTAGTTCACCACGGGGCTGGGTTGACGGCCGATGTTCATCAGCACAGTACCACGCTCGTGAGCGCCTTCGTTGGTTACCAGCGAGCGGATGATCGACAGATGCTTGAATTGCTTGGCCGTCTCAGGCAGAATCTCGGAGATTTCCACGCCGGGAGCGCTGGTTTTGATCGGCTTGAATTCGCCGCCCGTAGGAGCGCCGGGCTTCAGATCCCAGGTGTCCATGTGCGTTGGGCCGCCTCCCATCCACAGGATGATCAGGCTCTTGTTCTTCTTTTTCAAGTCGTCGGCAGCGGCCCGCAGCCCCTGCATGAATCCAATCGACGGCAGCAGCATCGCCGAGGCCCCGGCGACGTGCGACATAAAGTGACGGCGGTTCATCATCGGCTTGATCTCCCGTGTTGGGATAGGTTGGTGATTTCCTTGGGCGTTCGTTTGCTTTAGCTTCGTCTTTACTTGTTCGCCTGTCAAGGCGTTGAGACGTTGCTGATTACTCTCTCTGACGCAGCGACCTGCCAGAAGTTCCGCTCGAAGGGGAATTTTTTTCCCTTGGCCCCGTTTGGCCGATGAGGCCTGTCGATGTTCTTACTCGGTCCTCAACAACCACCAAGGCGTTGCCGACAACGCTGGGAGCTAGGAGATCCTCCCAAGATCGCTAGGCTAGGACCACATTCCGTCTCGTAGTAGATAATCTAGATAATGCTGAACAGGCCGCAGGCCTCTATCATCAGCCCGACAGATGCGAGCCAAAAACGCGAAAAGAGCCGATGGATCGGAGGAGTGATCCGATGGTCGTCTGCCCCGAAACGAACCCGCTGGATTGTGGAGCATCAGGTCAAAAGAAGATAGGTTCACGGCTGGCTAAGGATCGCCCGAACCTCAGCCTCGGGCACGTCGTCCACCAGGCGGACTGCGCCCAAATGGGTCGGCAACACAAACCGCAGTTGTCCGGCCAACGCTTTTTTGTCGGTGCGCATCGCTTGCAGCAGGGCGTCGATCGACCACGACGGGTCTATCTGCAACGGCAACCCAAAAGCCGATAGCAACGCCGCTTGCCGCTGCACCAAGGTGTGGTCGATCAGGCCGCGTCGCGCTGCCAGTCGAGCGGCACAATGCATCCCCAAGGCCACCGCCTCGCCATGCGTCCAAGTACCATAG
>JBDNDE010000374.1:0-4082 GCA_046719305.1 Gemmataceae bacterium
GCACGCTACCGGGCAGCAGCCCGATCAGCATACAGTCGTTTGGCTTTTTGGGAACCCAGTCGAATCAACCTGGTACCCGTCCTAAGCGGGGCAAGGAGAATCTCGAACGCGGACGCTAATTGTCGCGACCGACCGTTCCGAGGCGACGACTCGGTGTTCCCTGGATCTCGTCGACGCAGTTGAATTTTTCCCACTCGTCCCACGGAGGGGGTGTGATGAAATCACTTTGGTATTTCTGGCCGCTTTTGGCTGTTTTGACTTCCGCAGTCAGCCCCCCAGCATGGGCTCAGCATGTGATCTCTGCAGGTGCAATTGATTGTTTGAGTTGTGGTCCCAACTGCGCCCCGTTGTGTGGTTCAGTGAAGCACCCCTGCCCACCGAAATTTCTGCACATTCAAGAAGGTCCACCGAAACTCAAACTCCAGCATGGCTGCCCGCGTCCGGTGTGCGATCCTTGCAATCTACCGCACTATGGCTATTTTCAGACCTGCTGGGCCCCCTGGCCCTATCCAGATAATTGGAACCATTGCCCAACGCCAACGCCCTCGCAAATGCTACCGCCGCCGGAGAAGCCGTTATTCGCCCCGCGGGTAGCGGTACCGGTTCGCCCCAAGAAGCCCGGCAAACAACTGGACGACCCCCCACCGTTGGAACCGCCCACCGATCCACCGGTGAAGCCGAAGCTGCCCGAGATTCCCCCATTGCCCCTACCCAAGGCATTCGAAGAAGAAAAGAAACCATCGGTTCGCTTGATCTACCCTAACGGCTGACGGGCCGGGAAAACTGCTGCCCCTCGAAGGAAAGTCCTCCGAGGGGCAGTTGTTTTACCAGTTTGGTTAAGCAATCCTCGACGGACGCGATTACTCTTTAAGCGGCAATGCGTAGTCTAGGAAGCCAATCATCATTTCTTCCCAGGTCTGATCCCCCCAGAAAACCCACTTGTTCGGATCGGGGTTGTTTGGGTTCTTCGCCGAATTATCGTAGTGGGCGATGCACTGGATGATCGTTCCCTTGGGTAACTTGAGCGGCTTCTCCAAGCGGTAGTTGCTTTGCCAGTTGAAGTCGAAGTTAGGAACATCCAGCAGCACTTCTTCCTTGCCGTTGGGATACTTGGCAATATATTTGAACGATTTACCACGGACGTGCATGTGAGGGAACAGCGTGAGCAACTCGACATCCTGTTCAAACTTGCCGTTGGCCACGGCCCGGTAATCTTCCTTGCCTGGCGGGATGAACAAGAGTTGCTGAGCAATAGCCCGGGTGCGTACCTCAAACTTGGGCTTCTCCTTGGCAAAGGTGATGGCGACCGACGAGCGATCCACGCGTTCCACACCATCGGGCGTGTAGTGCATCTGGAACAGCAACAGCGCTCCTTTGGGCAGACGCTTGGCTTGGCCCGGCTCCAAAATCAAGGGCGAATCGCCCGGCGCGTAACTGGTCAAGAAGCCGTTGCCGATCCCATCGCCTGGGGCCGTCGGTCCGATGCGTGGCCGGCGACCCCCTTTGAGCGCATCCTTGTCTAGGATGTAAACGATGATGTGATGGACCACTTCTCGCGCACCGGGGCGAGCCTCGGCTGCCTGAATCCAGCGGTCTTCCTCATAATTGGTCGGCACCACAAAGTATTGATAGCGGATGCCATTGGCAGGCATGTCGGCCGGGACAGTGAAGCTGCGTGGCATCTCGAAGACGACATCGGGTTTGCCGATGCCCCAGGTGGTGTCGGGCCAGTTCTTGGCTGGCGGGGCGTCCTTGGGGTCACCTTTGGGGCAACCGTCCTTGATCCAGCCTAGCAGTAACTCGCGTTCTTCCTTGGGCAGGCTGCGGTCATTGGCAAACTTGCCGTGCTTGGGATCGGCATGCCAGGGCGGCATACGGCCTTCCTTGACCACCTCGGCGATCATTTCCGACCACGACACCGCATCTTCAAAGCTCATCAGCGGCATTGGGCCGACTTGCCCGGTCCGATGGCACTCTTGGCAGCGGTTTTGCAAAATGCTGGCGATGTGTTTGGTGTAGGTGATTTTACCATCGGCCTTGGGCTTGATCGCGCGGGCGATGATGCAACCGGTCGCTTCAGTCTGCGGCACTCGCACCGCCTTACCGCCCAAGATGTCATTGAGTGCCTCGGCTAGATCCCGACGAGTCGGAGCCGTCCGCCGGTAGCCAATCCCGATCTGGTCGTCGATGCGGCCGCGGTACAGCACTTCGCCTTTGGGCGAGACCACAAACGCTTCGGGGGTCCGCTTGGCCTCCAGGGCGTCGGCAATCACGTTGCCGCTGTCCTTGAGCATGGGGAAGGTCAGGCCGTTGGCTTTGGCATGGCCCAGAATCCGGGTTGGGCTATCGTGGGTGTTGCTGTTGATGCCGGCAAAGACAATGCCCTTGGGCGTATAGCTGTTGTGCAGCCGTACCAACTCCGGCAGATACTGATTGTTCACCGGGCATTCGGTGCCTAGAAACAGAAACACAAACGCCTTGGCCTGTTTATGCTCCGTCATCGACCATTTCTTGCCGTCCACCGTGTCTAGCGTGAAGGGTTTGATGGTTTTGAGCGGGGCGGTCTCAGACTCGGCGCGGAGCATGCCCAGCGGGATCAGGGCCAAACTTGCGAACACGAACAGCAGCTTTCGCATGAGGCTCTCTCAATGTAGGGACGAAACCAATCCGATTTACAAGAGTACTACCGTTGAGTCTTGCGCGAGTTTCACCGCGTCGGCCACACGGCCATGAAGATTTCAAGTGCGTTCGATCACCATCGCGACGGCGTTGCCTCCACCCAAACACAAGCAAGCCAACCCACGACGCAGGTTGCGGGCCTGTAGGGCATACAGCAGCGTCACCAGCACGCGGGCACCGCTGGCCCCGATGGGGTGGCCCAGGGCAATCGCCCCGCCGTGGACGTTGATTTGGGCCTCGTCCAATCCCAATTCCTTGTTACATGCTAGCATCTGGGCCGCGAACGCCTCGTTCAGTTCAAATAGGTCGATCTCTTCCAGTCGTAGCTGGGCTTTGAGCAACACCTGCCGCACCGCCAACACCGGCGCGATGAAGATCTCCTTTGGCTCCACGCCACTGGTGGCATAAGCCACGATGCGAGCCATCGGTTTGGTACCGAGCTTCTCGGCGGCCTGTAAGCTGCCTACGATCACAACGGCGGCCCCGTCGGACAGCGTGCTGGCATTGCCGGCCGTCACGGTGCCCTCGGAGGAGAAAGCGGGGCGGAGCTTGGCTAGGCTTTCCACGGTGGTATCCGGCCGCAGGCCCTCATCGCGTTCCAGGACGCGGGGTTTCACACCTGCGTTCAAGGTCACGGCGACGATCTCGTCGTGGAAGAGTCCGGCTTGCCACGCTGCTGCGGCCCGTTGCTGACTTTGGACCGCGAAGCGATCCTGCTCAGCCCGGCTGACGCCATATTTCGATGCGATGTAGTCGGCGGCTTCGCCCATGTGCCAATTCTCAATCGCACACCACAGGCCGTCGTGGATCATAGCATCGAGAGCTTTTTGCTCACCGAATTTCCAACCCGTGCGAGTACCCCGGAGCAAATGCGGGGCGTTACTCATACTCTCCATGCCGCCCGCGGCGACGAGTTGGGCGTCCCCGGCACGGATGGCCTGGGCGGCCCGCATTACTGCTTCTAGGCCGCTTCCGCAGACCTTGTTGACCGTGCAAGCGGAGATAGTGGGGGGCAAGCCCGCTCGCAAGGCTGCCTGCCGGGCAGGATTTTGTCCGACGCCCGCTTGTAGCACACAGCCCAGGACCACTTCCTCAACGGCCTCGGGGTTCGCCTTGGCTCGTCGCAGCGCCTCGGCCAGGGCAATCGCTCCTAACGCGGGGGCCGGTAATGTCGACAGTTCGCCCAGGAATTTACCGATCGGCGTGCGAACTGCGCCCAACAGGTAAGCATCGGTCATGATGCGTCTCCGGGTTTGCTCAGGTAGGCATCAGCCATGATGCATCTTTGCGTTTACTTCACAAGATAACAAAAAATCCACTCTTGATCGCGCAGGTATAACTTACCATCGCTCAAGGATGGATGCGTCCACACCCGCATGTTTGGCTTGCGGTTGGCCGACTTC
>JBDNDE010000375.1:0-4053 GCA_046719305.1 Gemmataceae bacterium
TGGGTCGAAACGAGCCAGAGTGATGCGTATAAAGGGCTTCGCGAACGAGTCGTTCGACCATTGCGCGATCAAGAGTGGCCGCGCTCATAAGTGATCCTCCGCGAGAACGACATGAACGTCGTTCTGATGTAAAAACTTCAGTTGATTCGGTTTCAACCCGCGATCGACAATTAAGGTGTCGATCGCGGAAAGTTCACACAGAAACGCTAAAGCGGGTCGACCGATCTTCGTATGATCGGCAACGATGATGACTTCATCGGCACAAGCCATCATCTTTCGCTCTGTTTCCACTAAGAGGAGGTTGCTGTTGAACAATCCCTTCTCGGTGATGCCTCCGACAGACAAGATGGCTTGATGAACGTGAATGTCGTCCATCATGCGAATGGTCCAGGGGCCAAGCATAACGCCTGTACGCGGAACCATGTATCCCCCCAAAAGCACCACATCCGCTTCGTGGCGGCTAGCAAACAGGGAGGCAATCGGCAGACTGTTGGTAACAATCTGCACTTTGCGACCAACGAGCAATCGAGCGACCTCTAGGGTGGTGGTGCCGCCGTCGAGCAGGACGGAATCCCCATCACGGATGCGAGCGACGGCAGCGCGGGCAACCTGACGCTTTTCTTCCAACTGAGAGCTGGTTCGATCCTCGAAGGCGGGTAGCCCTGCACCACCGACCCAGACAGCGCCGCCATGGGTTTTACGCAGCGTGCCGGCTTGATCGAGGGCTTCCAGATCCCGGCGGATTGTGGAATCCGATACACCGATGGCCGCGGCGAGATCGTCCAGAGCGATGTAGCCACGGGTTTTCACCAGTTCCAGGATACGTTGGCGGCGTTCCTCAACCAGCACGATATCTCCCGCGCAAAACTTGACTCAATTCTGCAAAATCCTTGCATGGCATTTCAGATTACGGAAGGATTTCCGTCATGTCAAGAGCAAAACTACCTATTTTCGCCAAATTCATGACACTCCCGCGTCATTCTCTGAATGATTTTTGTCACGAATGGCCGTGATTTGCTCAACCTGTAGTTTGATGGCATTCGAATTTGACGGCATTCCTCCAGGAGATCTGGGATGCAAGCGGTGGTGATCGGGGCTGGGCCGAATGGGATGGTGGCGGCAGCGTACTTAGCACGGGCCGGAGTGCCGACGCTGTTGCTGGAGGCTCAGGCGCGTCCGGGCGGGGCGTTGTGGTCTGAGGAGTCGATCCGACCGGGCTTTGTCCACGACGTGGGAGCGGCCTTTTTTCCGTTTGCGTTGGTCAGCCCAGCGTTGCGAAACCTGAAACTGGACGAGATGGGCTTGCGTTATGTGCATGCGTCTGTCGAAAGTGCCCATCCAGCACGAGATGGTAGTTGTGTTTCGATTTGTCGCGATCTGGAACGGAGTCTTTCATCTTTTGGTGTCGATGGACAGGTCTGGGCCAAACTCGCTCGATGGCAAGCAGCCATGGGGCCACGTCTGGCCGAGGCATTGCTCGCCCCGCTCGTGACACTGCGCACGGCTTGGGCGCTGGGGCCTAGCCACCTAGCATCTCTGGGCTGGCGTGGCGTGTTATCACCGGCCCTATTTGCTGCTGCCCATTTTCGCTCGGAAGCGGCTCGACGGGTGATTCCAGCGTTGTCGTTGCATGTGGACCTGGGGCCAGATGACTTCGTTGGAGCCGGCTTAGGATTGGTGCTAGCACTTTTGGCCTCGTCGGAGGGGTTTGCAATGCCGGTGGGCGGAGCGCGGTCAATCAGTGAAGCGATTCTGCGTCGTTTTTCTGAGGCTGGGGGGGTGCTGCGGCTAAACTCGCGAGTTGAGCGTATCCTGGTCCGGCAACGTCGAGTTGTGGCGGTGCGGACGGCAACGGGCGAAGAGATCCCCTGCGAGATGGTGTTGGCCGATGTGTCGCCGCAAGCGATGGGCGGGCGACTGCTGGACGAGTCGGCTGGGGTCGGCTGGTTTAGACAGCAATTGCGGCGTTATCGGTCCGGATGGGGGACGTTTAAGATGGATTGGGCGCTGAGCGGTCCAGTGCCCTGGAGCCATCCCGAGCCGCGCGAAGCGGCCGTGGTCCACACCGGGGAGAGTGTAGCGGATCTGCGGCGATTTACGCGACAGGTGCGGCGGGGCGAGGTACCGGACGACCCGTATCTGGTGATCGGGCAACAATCGTTGTGTGATGCGACACGCGTCCCGGCTGGTGGACATACATTGTGGGCCTACTCGCGAGTGCCCTCGCAGGTGGAGGGCGGCTGGGAGGCTCGACGCGAGGCGTTTGCCGATACCATCGAGCGCCGAATCGAAGAGTTGGCCCCAGGGTTTCGCCAACGCATTCTTGGAAGGCGTATGGTGAGCCCGCCCGAGCTGGAAGCGATGAATGAGAATCTAATCGGGGGCGACCTGGGCGGCGGCAGTGCCCAATGGGACCAACAACTGTTTTTGCGGCCGGCCTTTCCGTATTACCGCTACCGCACGCCGATCCGGGGTTTATATCTCTGTTCGGCCTCAACACATCCCGGCGCAGGGGTACACGGAGCGTGCGGGGCAAATGCAGCGGCCGAAGCAATGCGAGAGAGTGGTCGGACCTGATTTCTGTTTCTATCATCGCCATTTAATACCGACCATGGTAAACTAAGTAAAGGATAAGTTTCCACTTGGTGACGAGGTACCACACCATGCTGTATCAGAAGATGGCTTTCAAGCAAGCACAGCGGCGTGAGGCATTCACGCTGTTAGAAGTCCTGATTGTGGTGGCGATTATCGTGATGCTCGCCGGCGCGGGTACGTATTACTTTTTGCAGCGTTTGGAAAGTGCCAAAGTGGACACGGCCCGAGCTGAGTGCAAGGCGATTGCAGCCCAGTGCGGCATGTATTATGCCGATTATGGGCAATTTCCGCCTAATTTGGAGACGCTGACGCAAGTCCAACCGGATGGGCGGGGGGCGTACATTCCCCCCGAGAAGCTGCTCGACCCCTGGAAGAAGCCATACCAATACGATCCCTCGGGCACTATGAATGGTGGCAACGAACCGGATGTCTTCACGACTACCCCAAAGGGAATCAAGATCGGCAATTTCCGATCGCAATAAATCCATGCGGCTCCATAGGGAAAGTTAATCTCACCCGGCTGGAGGTTTCAGCCGGGTGTTTTGTCCGCGCAGAGGAATCGTAATGAATACCCGGCGAAGCGCGTTCACCCTTCTCGAACTAATGATTGTTTTGGTGATCTTTGTGCTGGCGGCGGGTATTGTCGTCATCAGTATGCGTTCGGCCCAGGGGCCGTACCGGCTCTCGGCAGCAACCGATGCGGTGCGTGGGGCATGGGCGACGGCGCGGTCGCGGGCGATCGAAGAAGGCCGGCCCTACCGCTTCGCCGTTGAGCCGGGGGGGCGACATTTTCGTGTGGCCCCAGATGTGGAAAGCTATTGGGCAGGGGGCAATGGCAATGGGGCAGTGGATGACCCCGATGGACCAGGCACGGTACTGGTGAATCGGCTACCGCCTGGGGTGCGGTTTTTGATCAACGGCCAGCCGGGACAATTACCCCCGATGGAAGAACCGGTGGCGGCTGCCCAGGCTCCGCCGAGTGGGCAATGGGATGCCGTCTGTGTGTTTCTGCCGGATGGCACCTCGCGGCAGGATGTGCGGATCGTGTTTCAAGTAGTAGGGGCAGCCCCTATGGAATTGTTGCTTCGGGGTCTGACCGGAACCAGTACCGTTCAACGTCTTCGTTGAGGTGATCTATGCGTTGGCTTGGCTCAAATCAGCGGCGATGTGGCCTAACCCTTCTGGAGGTACTGGTCGCGACGGCGATTTTTCTGATCGCCTTGGGAGCGATTGTTCAACTCCTTTCGGTATCGAACAACGCCTCCTATGAGGCCAAGGTACTTAGCCAGGCGGCCCATTTGGCCCAGAGCAAATTGGCCGAACTGCGAGTGGGAGCGCTGGGCTTGCAATCGGTGAGCGAGCAACCGCTCGATGATGACCCCACGTTTATGTGGTCGATGGAGGTGGCTCAGGGGCCGTTTCCCGGCACGTTTCAGGCGACAGTACGGGTGTTTCGGA